>JACZJV010000057.1 GCA_014860355.1 Burkholderiales bacterium
GCGCGAGCAGATCGCGTTCCCGCTCGCGCAGGTCCGGGCTGACTTCCAGAATGTAGTAGGTTTGCGGCAGCCGCTCCAGGCGTTCCAGTTCGGTCAGCAGGGCCGCGGCGAGCGCGCCCGAGCCGGCGCCGATTTCCAGGATCTGGTCGAGTCCGGACTCGAGCACCTGCGCCGCCTGGCGTGCCAGCGTCTGTCCGTAGAGCGGGGTCATTTCAGGCGCGGTGGTGAAATCTCCCCCGCGGCCGAGTTTTCTCGCACCGGCGGTGTAATAGCCCATGCCGGGCGCATAGAGCGCCAGCTCCATATAGCGCGCAAACGAAATCCAGCCGGCGTTGGCGGCGATCTCGTCGCGGATCAGCGCGGCCAGCTTTTCACTGTGCGCGAGCGCTTCGGCCGGCGGGGCGGGTAAGTCGGACATTTTCGAGCGCCTGTCAGTACGAGGGGACACGGGGCATATCCCGCTTGTTCACGCCATGCATAGTGCGCGAATCCGGTAAAATCTTCAAATCATGTCGGTACAGCTGAACAACAAGGCCATACTCGTCACCGGTGCGGCCAAGCGCGTCGGCGCGGCGATCGCGCGCCGGCTGCACCAGGCCGGCGCCAGGCTGGCGCTGCACTACAATTCGTCGGAACGCGAAGCGCGCGCTCTGCAGTCCGAACTCAACCTGCAGCGCGCCCAGTCGGTGATCCTGGTAAAGGCCGATTTGCTGGAAATCGCCGGGCTCGCGGAAATCGTCAAGACCTGTGTGGAGCACTTCGGTTCGCTCGATGCGCTGGTCAACAACGCCTCGACATTCTACCCCACCCCCGTGGGTGCGATTAGCGAGCAAAAATGGGATGAGCTCGTAGGCGCCAACCTGAAGGCGCCCCTGTTCCTGTGCCAGGCGGCGGCCCCGCATTTGAGAAAAAGCGCAGGTTGCATCGTCAACATCACCGACATCCACGCCGAGCAGCCGCTGAAAAATTACGTGGTCTACACCGTCGCCAAGGCCGGCCTGGCCGGCCTTACCCGTTCGCTCGCGCGCGAGTTGGGGCCGGAAGTGCGTGTCAACGGGGTAGCGCCGGGGGCGATCCTCTGGCCCGAGGACGGGTCGTTTGACGAGGTGGCGCGGCAGCGCGTGATCTCGCACACGGCGTTGAAGCGCGTGGGCGAACCCGAAGACATTGCCCGCGCCGTGTACTACCTGATTGCCGAAGCCCCATATGTAACGGGGCAGATCATCGCTATCGATGGCGGCCGGAGCGTCACGCTGTGATCGATGATCTGCGCCGGTTTGGGGGATATGCAAGGGGGCCTGCCCCCTTGTTCGTTGCCACAACGGGGCAGATCATCGCTATCGATGGCGGCCGGAGCGTAAACTTGCCGTGAACGCCCCCGACCACAAGCAACTGGAAAAACAGCGCGTCGACGCGAACAAGCTGGAGAAGCGCCTGTGCCGCCTCGCCGGCCAAGCGGTCGCGGACTTCGACATGATCGGCGCGGGCGACCGCGTCATGGTCTGTCTCTCCGGCGGCAAGGACAGTTATGGCCTGCTCGACGTGCTGCTGAAGCTGCGGGCGCGCGCGCCGATAGCGTTCGATATCGTCGCCGTCAATCTCGACCAGAAGCATCCGGGCTATCCCGAGCGGGTCCTCCCCGATTACCTGAAGTCGCTAGGCATCGAGTTCCTGATCGCCGAGCAGGACACCTATTCGACGGTCAAGCGCCTGATCCCGGAAGGCAAGACCATGTGCTCGCTGTGCTCGCGCCTGCGCCGCGGCGTGCTTTACCGACTGGCCGGGGAACTTGGCGCCACCAGGATTGCGCTTGGCCATCATCGCGACGACATTCTGGAAACCTTTTTCCTGAATCTGTTCTTCGGCGGCAGGCTGAAGGCGATGCCGCCGAAGCTGGGGTCGGACGACGGCAAGCACGTGGTGATACGCCCGCTCGCGTACGTGAAGGAAAAGGACCTCGCGCGCTACGCCGCGCTGCGCGCCTTCCCCATCATTCCCTGCGACCTGTGCGGTTCTCAGGACCAGTTGCAGCGCAAGCAGGTGAAGCAGTTGCTGCGGCAATGGGAAAAGGAATTCCCGGGCCGCGTGGAAACCATATTCAACAGCTTGCAGCGGGTCGCCCCATCGCACCTGCTGGATCGCAAGCTGTTCGATTTTCCCGCCGTCACTGCCGCCGGCGTGGCCGCCGCGGATGGCGATAAGGCTTTTGACGCAGAAGACTTTTCCGCCATCGCGACAGCCATGTTGAGGACCGCGCCGGCGCCGGAATAGGCTGACCATCAACTGCAGTTTGTCAAACTCAGCTTGTCATGCTAGAATTTTTCACATGAATTGCGCTGAACGATTGGTATCGATCTTTGGCAGCCAGGCCGAGGTGGCCCGGCGCTTGCGCCTGGATCGTGCAGTCGTCAATAACTGGGTCAAATCCGGTTACGTTCCGGCGCGTTGGGCGATGGAAGTCGAACACGCCACCGAGGGCAAGGTAGCCGCGGTCGAAGTGCTAAATGAAGCCAACGCCAAGAAGCCGGTCCGAGTCAAATCGCGCCCCGACGATCTGTTCGGGTCGCATCTTCCAGGGAGTGACGCCATGAGTGATTTCGCACCAGCGAAACGGATTTTTTCCTTCCACCCGCCGCAGCGCACGCTGATGGGCCCGGGCCCCTCCGAAATCAACCCGCGCGTGATGGCCGCGATGGGCCTGCCGGCGATCGGCTATCTCGATCCGATCTTCGTCGAGATGATGGAGGAGCTCAAGTCGCTCTTGCGTTACGCCCATCAGACCAAGAACGCGCTCACCTTCCCGATTTCCGGACCCGGCTCGGTCGGCATGGAATATTGCTTCGTCAACCTGGTTGCCCCCGGCGACAAAGTCATCGTATGCAGGAACGGCGTATTCGGCGGGCGCATGATCGAGAACGTGGAGCGCGCCGGCGGCACGCCCATCGTCGTCGAGGACGCATGGGGCGAGCCGGTCGATCCGCAGAAGCTGGAAGACGCGCTGAAGAAAAACAAGGACGCGCGCCTGGTGGCTTTCGTGCATGCCGAGACTTCGACCGGGGTGCAGTCGGATGCGAAAACGCTGGTGGAGGTCGCGCACAAGCACAAGGCGCTCGCGATCGTCGACGCCGTGACCTCTCTGGGCGGCACACCGGTGCTGGTCGACGAATGGAAGATCGACGCGATCTACTCTGCCAGCCAGAAATGCCTGTCGTGCACGCCGGGCCTGTCGCCGGTGTCCTTCAGCGACCGCGTGGTAGAACACGTCAAGGCGCGCAAAGACAAGATCCATTCGTGGTTCATGGACATGAACCTGCTGCTCGGCTATTGGGGCGCCACCACCCGCACGTATCACCACACCGCGCCCACCAACAGCCTGTACGCCCTGCACGAGGCATTGCTTATCCTGAAGGAAGAGGGCATCGAGAACGCGTGGGCACGGCACACGCGCCATCACCTCGCGCTCAAGGCCGGCCTCGAAGCCATGGGCTTGAAGTTTCTGGTGAAGGAAGAGTCGCAGTTGCCGCAGATGAACGCGGTATACATCCCCGAGGCGGCCAAAGCGCGCGAAGCCGAGGTGCGCAAGACCCTGCTTGAGGAATTCAATCTCGAGATCGGCGCCGGACTGGGACCCCTGGCCGGCAAGATCTGGCGCATCGGCCTCATGGGCTATTCGTGCAAGCCCGAAAACGTGATGCTGTGCCTCTCGGCGCTCGGTTCCGTGCTCTCCGACATGGGCCTGCCGATACACGTCGGCGATGCCGAAGCGGCCGCGCATGGCGCCTACGCCGCGCTGCACGCCACCGCGGCAAAGCAGAAGCAGCAGCAGAGAAAGCGCGTGGCTTGACGCGCAGATTCGCTCCGGCACCGGACGCGACCGCCCCGCACACGCGGGGCAGCCTGAGATCGCGCTAGGCGGCCTGGGCGAGACGCTCGTTTGAGTGCACCAGGCGCTCGATCAGCACCCGCATGCATGCCTTGTTGAAGGCAGCCTGACAGGCGTCGGTGGCGGCACGGATCGCTTCCGCCTTGATCTCGATCGCAGTGACTTCGGTGCGCGCGGTGATAGTGGTGGTGCGGCGGTGTATCTGGTCGGAGAAATAGAGGATTTCGCCGAAGCAACCGCCCGGCTGCACGCTGGCAATGATCTTTCCCCCGAGGCTGACGTCGACTTCGCCGCCCGCGAGAAAATAGAAATCGTCGCCGGCTTCGCCTTCGCGGATCAAGGTGGTGCCGGTGGGTACGGTCTTCCACGCGCCGATGCGCACCAGCTCCCATAGCGCGACGTCGTTGAAGTCCTCGAAGAACGGAAAGCCGCGCAGCCTGTTGAAGCGCTCCGAGTCCGAGACCGAATCGCCGACGAGGCGCAGGCTGACGAATGCCTGGCTCAGGTCCTTTCCGAACTCGAGCCACGACTGGTAGCGCTCGGCGGGGTCCTTGGCGATCGCTTTCATCACGATCGCGTCGAGCAGCAGCGGCAGTTCCGGCCGCAGGTTGACAGGCGGCGTAGGCGGGGTGTTGAGAATGGCGTAGCTCAGCCCCGCCTGCGTCGAAGCGCGGAACGGCAGTCGTCCCGTCAGGAGCCGGTACATGGTAACGCCCAGGGAATAGATGTCGGTCTGCTGCGTGAGCGCCTCCATGCGGATCTGTTCGGGCGACATGTAGGCGGGCGAACCCACGCCGGTGATCTGCGTGGTCTCCTGGCTAGGGCGCTGCTGAAACGATGCGCCGAAATCGCTTACCTTGGTTTCGCCATTCCGGGAGAGCAGGATGTTGCCCGGCTTGATATCACGGTGAATCACGCCGTGCCGGTGCGCATATTCGAGCGCACGGATGCTCTTGAAGATGATCTCCACCACCTTGTTGAGCGGCAGCAGCGTGGACACTTCGGAATGGGCTTCCAGCGTAGTGCCGGGCACGTATTCCATCACCACGTAGCTGTGATCGTGCTCCTGCACCGCGTCGAGGATGTCAACGATGTGCGGGTGGTTGAGCTTGCCCGCAAGCGAGGCCTCGGCGACAAACGCCTTGAACATCATCCGCTGATCCTGTGGATCGGCGTGGGTGTCGAACTGGAACACCTTGATGGCGACGTCCTGTTCGGAAAACGGGTCGCGCGCGAGGTACACGCGGCTGGTCGCGCCGCTGCCGATCTCGCGCTGGACCGGGTACTTGCCCAGATACTCCGGCACCTCGATTTTCATTGCTGCCCCAGACAGGCCCCGATGTGCTGCAGCAATTCGGCATCCTGGTAGGGCTTGCCGATGAAGGCGCTCACCCCCAGCGTCGCCGCCCGGCTGCGATGCTTCTCGGCCGTGCGCGACGAAATGATGATGATCGGAATGCCGCAGGTGCGCGCATCATCGCGCACGTTGCGGGTGAGGTCGAATCCGTCCATGCGCGGCATTTCGATGTCGACTAGCATCACGTCGGGCAGGCGGTCCTTGAGCTTTTCCATCGCATCGAGGCCGTCCTTGGCCGCAATCACGCGGTAGCCCTCGCGCTCGAGCAGGCGGCTGGTGAATTTGCGCACGGTAAGGGAGTCGTCCGCCACCATCACCAGCGGCGTCTGCGCGCGCGCGCCGCTGGCAATGCCGCTCTCGACCGATCGGCCGCCCGCCGCGGCCCTGCGCTGGGCGAGCTGCACCGGATTGACGATGAGCACGACGCTACCGTCGGCGAGCACGGTGGCACCGGTCACGCCTGCGATTCGCGAGAGCTGCGGGCCGATGTTCTTGACCACGACTTCCTGGTTTCCCAGCAGTTCGTCGACGTGGACCGCAATGCGCTGAATTCCGCTGCGCAGCAGCAGCACCGAGTTGTAGTCGCGGATTTCTCTGGTCGCAGACTCACCGAGTAGCTGGCGCAGGCAGTGTAGCGGATACACGCGCGTCTGGAACTCGACCTGATTCTTTTCATAGAGTGCTGCCATCGCGTCGGCTTTCAAGCGCAGCACCTGCTCTACAGTGGCCGACGAGATCGCCAGCTTGGCCGCGCCGGCCGTCACCATCACCGTTCGCGTGACCGCGAGCGTAAGCGGAACGAATATGGTGAACGCGGTACCCGCGCCGCTGCTCGCAATATCGATGCGTCCGTTAACAGCCGCAATCTCAGCGCGAACGACGTCCATGCCTACGCCGCGCCCGGCGAGTTCGGTCACTTCCTCCGCAGTCGATAGCCCCGTCAGATACACGAGCTGGTACAACTCCTGCTCGCTCAATTTGCGCTCCGGCGCAAGCAGACCCTTCGCGACCGCCCTGCTGCGCAGTTTTTTCAGGTCGAGGCCGGCGCCGTCGTCGGCGAGAATGATCACCACCTCGTTGGCTTCCTGGCGCAGTTCGATGGTGATGCGCGCAGTTTCCGGCTTGCCGGCAGCGACGCGCGCCTGCGGCTCCTCCACGCCGTGGACCAGCGCGTTGCGCAGCATATGCTCCAGCGGCGCAGCGACGTGCTCGAGCACGCCGCGGTCGAGTTCGATCTGCGCGCTCTGGATCTCGAGCTCGGCCCTGCGGCCGGTTTCGCGCGCCGTTTGGCGCACGACGCGGTGCAGTCGTTCGCCCAGGGTCGCGAAGGGAACCGCGCGCATGCGCATGAGTTCCTGCTGCAGCTCGCGCCCGATGCGCGCCTGCTGCAGCAAAGCGGCGTCGGTTTCGTCAAGGTTCTTCAGCAGCCCTTGCTGGATCGATGTGGCGTCGCTGAGTCCTTCGGCCATCATGCGCGTCAATTCCTGCAGGCGCGTGTAACGATCGAATTCCAGCGGGTCGAAGTCGCGGTCGTGCCTGTCCAGGACCGACCTGCGCGACTGCATCTGACTGTCGGCCTGGATTTCCACCTCGCGCAGCTGGGTGCGCAGGCGAGTGATGCTTTCGTCGAGGTCGCCCAGCGCCTGCTTGACCTGGCGCAATTCGGCTTCGATGCGCGAGCGCGCGATGGCGACTTCCCCCGATTCCGTGATGAGGACGTCCAGAGTGTCCGCATTGACCCGCAGCATGCTCGCAGCGGCGGGCAGCGGCGGCTCGGCTGCGGCGTCCGGCGCCGGAGCCTTGCCCTGCTTTATGCGCTCGAGGTCCGCGTTCAGCCGGTCCATTTTCGCTTCGAGTTCGTCGAATAGTTCTGCCGGCAGCACCCCGGACTCCAGCGCCGACGCCACCCTGCCTTCCATCAGGTGGGTCAACTCGCCCAAGCGGATCGCGCCGGCCATGCGCGCGCTGCCCTTCAGGGTGTGCAACGCACGCTTGAGCGCGTCGGCGATGCGCGGGTCCTGCGGCTGCGCCTTCCAGTCGCGCAGGTCGCTGCCTATCTGGGGCACCAGTTGCTGCGCTTCTTCGAGGAACACCGGCAGCAGCTGCTCGTCGATATCGTCGCGCATGACGCGCTGTTGCTTGAGGCGCGCCGTCATCTGCAGCATGCGCTCGGGCACCTCGCCGGCCTCGCCACACGCCTCGCCGCGCTGCAGCGCCGCCACCATGCCTTGCAGCTTGTCGATCGCCGCGCGAACGAGTGCTTCATCGGCCGCCTGCGTGGCACGGCCGGAGAACGGCGACCACTGCTCCAGCGCGCCGGCAAGCTCGGCCACGGCGGCGAATCCCGCAGTGCGCGAACAGCCGGCCAGGGTATGCGCGGCGCGGACGAAGTCCTGCGGAACTGAGACAGCAGGTAGGTATCGGCCAACCAGGGTCGCAACGTGGCCGGTGGCTTCGCTGAGGTAGATCTCCAGGAAGTTCTGCCTGGGCCGCTCCGCAACAAGTTTGCGTGCGAGGGCGGTGATCGCACTGGCCTCGACAGCGACCGGCTGACCGAGCTTCAGCTGCGCCACCCAGTGGGCAAAGCGATTCGCAGCTTGGGCTACCAGTTCGAGCAGTTCGGCGCAGGCCGGCTGCCCGTCCTCGAGCCAACGGTTCAACACCTGCTCGACCTCCCAGGCGACCTCTCCCAGTTCGTTGAGGCCGACCATGCGCCCGCTGCCCTTCAGCGTATGGAATCCCCGGCGGATTGCCGCCAGGGCTTGCGTGTTGTCGGGTTCGGCGCGGCAGGTCGGCAAGGCCGCATCAATGGCGGCGAGAACTTCCGCGGCCTCCTCCAGAAAGATCTCGACCAAACTCGTTTCCTGCGACGCAGCTTGCGGCGCAACTTCCGGCGCGGAAAGCGGCGCGGCGGCGCGCTGGCGAAACCGCTCTAGGAAGAAATCGATCGCCTGCTCGCGCGGCTGGCGCCCCTGCAGGCAGGGCTCGAGATAAAAGCCCAGGCTGGAAAGGCCTTCGGCGATCCAATCCATGTCGATCTCGCCGGGCGCCTGAATCATGGCTTCGCACGCCGCCAGCACCTCGGAGGCCCGCTCCAGGCGCAGCGCGATGAGTGCGCCGTAAATCTGGCGTAGCGGCGTAGCCAGTGCCGGCAAGGTGTCGCGGGCCGCGGTGCCGCGTGCATAGGCGTCCAGTACCTGCTCCGCGTGCTGCAGGTTGGCAATGATTTCCCTAGAGACCTGCGCGCGCAATTGCATCGCGTTGATCGTCTGCGTGAGTTCGGCGCGCAGCCCGGGCGGCGGTTTGCCGGCGGACTTGCCCGCAGCGGCTTCGGTCAGCCAGGCGCCGAGGATGCGCACTTGCGCTTCGAGGTCCTCGGGCGCCTTGCCCAGGTTTTCGAGGATGTTTTCCGCCAGCATGCAGGCTGCGGACATTTCGATTACCAGGCGCTGCTCGCTATCGGGCCGCGGATCGGGCAGCTTAGCCGCCGCGAGCGCCATCGCGGCAAGCAGCCGGGCATAGTGGGGATTGCCAAGCTCGGACGCCTGCTGGCGCGACGACGCAGTGATTTCGCACAAACGCGCGGTGCTCGCAGCTTCGCCCATCAAGTATTGCTGCCACGCTCCGTTCAGCGCCTGCAGCCGCTCGCGCGCATCCTCGATCGCGGGTCGCAGGGAATCCAGTTTCGCGGCCTCGGGCTCGGCTCCCGGAATAAGCTGGTCGAGGCGAAACAGCTCTCTGACGGCATTTACGCGTTGCGTAGCGGCGCCGCAGCGGGCGATTGCGTAAAGCAATTCGCGCATCAGGGGGTCGTTGTCGGCCCGCAATCCGGCTGCCAGATCGCGAATATGGAAATCGAGTTTGTTGCACAGCGAATTGGCACGGGCGAGCCATGCAGTATCGGCCGACGCTTGCAGGGCCTCTACCAGTGCGGCGGCGACCCACCAGAGGGCGCGTCGCTCGGGCAACTGCGCCGCCACTGAATGCATCGCATCCAGTGCCGCGTGCATGTCCTCAAGTCCGCCGGGCCGATGTCGCAACCATCCAAGCAGTCCGCGCTGAAAGCGCGCGCGCTGCGCCTGCAGAAACGCAGGCAACTCCGCGGCATTGATCGACCGCGGCTTGGAATGGCCCGCAGCCGAGGGCGTCAAATCGGGAAAGAACAGGTCTTTTTCGGCGCAATCCGTCTTGTTTTGCAGGCCGGCGAGTTCGCGGTAGGCAGGATACAGCCGCAGGGGTACGTTGGGCTCTCCGTGGGCCAGGCCGTCGACGAAGTTCTTCAGCGCCAGTACGCCGCGGTCGATCGCCACGACGGTCTCGACGCTCGGTGGCGAGCCGTTGAGCCTGGCGAAGCTGCATTCGAGGGTTTCGCAGAACTGGGTCGCACCGCTCAGCCCCACCATGTTCAAGGCGCCACTGACCTGGTGCAGGTGCTCCGGGCAGGCGCCCAGAATTGCCGCATCCCCCGGGGTCGACTCGAACCTGGCGATGGTCTGGCGCACCCGCTCGAGCGCCTGATCCACCTCGGCGGTAATCCAGGACAGGATAGTGGTGTCCGCCATGGTACCCATTACGCCAGGCGGAATCCGGCAACGGATTTTTTCAGCGCCGTCGCGAGCTCGGTCATCCGTGCCGCGGAGTGCGAGGTCTTTCTTGTGCCTTCGGTTGTCAGCCGGGTCACGCCGAGGATCTGTTTCATGCTGCCGGCGACCTGGGTGGCAGAAGCCACCTGCTGGCGCGTCGCGCTGGAAATCGCAGTGATCAACCCGGCGAGGCGGTTGGAGATCTGCTCGATTTCGCGCAGTGCCCGGTCAGCCTCGTCCGCGGTTTGCGTACCCTCGACCACGCCCTGAGTGCTGCGTTCCATCGCCTCGACCGCATCCTGCGTGTCGCGCTGAATGCTCTTGACGATCGCGGCAATGTGTTTCGTCGCCTCCGCCGAGCGCTCGGCGAGCCGCTGCACCTCTTCGGCGACCACGGTAAAGCCGCGCCCCGCCTCGCCCGCCGATGCAGCCTGGATCGCAGCATTGAGCGCGAGCACGTTGGTCTGCTCCGTGATGTCGGAAATCAGCTGCACGATTTCGCCGATTTCCTGCGAGCTCTCGCCCAGGCGCTTGATGCGCTTGGAGGTCTCCTGCATCTGGTCGCGGATTTCGTTCATGCCGCGGATAGCGTTCTGCACCGCATGCGTTCCCTTTTCCGCGGCGCTGAGCGAAGTTTTCGCGACTTCTGCAGTGTCATTTGCGCTCATGGAGACTCCGTTCATCGACGCAGCCATTTGCGTCACCGACAGCCCGGTTTGCTCGATTTCGGTGGCCTGGCGCTGCGTTGCCTGCAACAGCTGCCCGGTGACGGTGTGCGCTTCCTCGGTTGCGGCAGTCACCTGCTGCGCGGCGTCGTTGATGCCCGTTACCAGGCGGCGCAATTCGTCGATGGTGTAGTTGATGGAGTCGGCGATGGCGCCGGTCACGTCCTCGGTCACCTTGGCGCGTACGGTAAGGTCGCCGTTGGCGAGGTTGCCGATGTCGTCGAGCAGCCGCAGGATGGCGTCCTGGTTGGCGCGGTTCTGCCGCTCACTCTGCTCAGCGCGTTTGCGCGTGTCGTCTAGATATATCTTGCCGATCAAAAGCAGAAATACCAACGCCAGCACCGACACCGCGCCGAGCGCGATGAAGTTGGCCCGCCGTGCGGCGAGCTGTTCCTCGTAGCCCTCGCTCAACGCCTGCGCCGCGCCGAGCAGCGTTTCACTGTCGTTGAACAGATCGCGGGTCGCGCGCTTTGCATTGACCAGCCGTTGCATGTTGCCGAGGATGTCGCTTACGCCGGCCTGGTACTGCCTGAAACCGGCCTCGAGTTCGGTGAGCTTGCCCCGCATCTCGACGTCTCCTGCGCGCACGATGCGCAGCGCTTGATTGCCATGTATCAGGCCCTGCAGCACGTCCCTGAATGTATTTGAGTCCTTGCCCAGCAGGAATGCGACTTCCGGGTCGACAATGTCCCCCGCGAGCATGGTGTTGGCGTTCTTGGCCATGCGTTGGGTCAACATCACAAGGCGGGAGGCAAGAGCATTCTGGCGGGCCGAGCCACCGGACTGCACGCTCAACGCGGCGACCTCGTCGGCGAGTTCGAGCAGTGCCGGGTTGTTCTTGTTGATCGAGCGCACCGCCTCGCCCAGTGCGACCAGGTTTTTCTCTTCGCCGATCACCAGCGCGGCGTTGCGCTCGGACTTTCTCCACTCCTTCTCCAGCGCATCGAGTTGCGGACGCACGCGCTCCGGCGTGGGAGGCAGCGCCACGCCGCCCGCCACACCGCCGCTGAGCAGAAGTTCGACCAGCCCGGCGAACTCGTCGCGACTCTGGCGCAGCTGCTTGAACGCGCCGCGGTTGCCCTGCGAGGCCTGCTGCGCGGCTTTGGCGAGCCGCTGCGACAGCATACGGACTTTTCCGACGGAGGCGACGTAGAGAGTGTTGAAGGTCGCCTGCCGCGCGTCCATAACGACGATGGCGGCATCGGCCAGCAACAGCAGCACCAGCAGGCCGGTCAGGACTTGGAGTTGCCTTGCCACGGGCAGCCGCCCGATAAGCGGCAAGCCGGCGCGCAGGGCGGGTGGAGCGCCGGGCGCAGCTGCTTCCGCAGCCGCGTCGCGTTGAAGGAACGGCAGCTTGAATGCGTTGAATCTGAATGCCATAAGTTTCCCCTAGCGCAAAAATTTGCTGTCGCGGGCAATGATCGTAAGGTCGACATATTTGGAACCGTTGTGGTTCTTCGGCGAGAAACCGACGAAGAATCCGCCGACGTCCACATCGTTCATAGACTCGAGCGCAGTGATGAATTTCTCGCGGCTGAGATCCTTTCCGGTGCGTCTCAGTCCTTCGACAAATATCTTCGCCGCGACGTAACCCTCTACGCTGGTAAAGGTAAAGTCCTTCTGCCCGGCCTTGCGCATAAGCTGCTGGTATTCCTTGACGACCGGCACGCTCGCTCCCCAAGGGAAGGGCATCACCTGCGAGATCGCGACTCCGACGCCATCCCTGTCCAGGTTGTCTGCAAGCGCTTGGCTGCCGACGAAAGATACGTTGTAGAACTGCGCGGCACTGCCCGCCTTTTTCATCTGGCGGATGAACTCGCCGCAGGACTTGTAGGCGCTGATCATGACCACCGCGTCGGGCTTAGCCGCGCCTATCGTTCTGGTCGCAGCGGCAACGTTGACGGTGTTGCGCTCCACCGTGCCGGTCGCGGAAATTTTCAGGTTGCGCCTGGCCATCGCGCGCTCTACACCCTTCAAGCCGGCCTGTCCGTAAGCGTCGTTCTGGTAGAACACCGCTATGTTCTTCGCGCCGGTCGATACCAGCTGCTCGACGATTTTCTCGGTTTCGTCGTAGTAGCTCGCGCGCACGTTGAAAATGTAGGAATTGAACGGATCTCGCAGCAGTTCGGCGCCGGTGAACGGGCCGAAGAACGGCACCCTGGCCTGCGTGAAAATGGGCAATGCCGCGGCCGAAGTCGGTGTTCCGACGTAGCCAAACAGCGCGAACACCTTTTCCTCCTCGATCAGCTTCTTGGTATTTGGCACCGTGCGCGCAGGCTCGTAACCGTCGTCCAGCGTAAGCAGTTCGATTTTGCGGCCGTATACGCCGCCTTTCGAATTTACGTGGTCAAAATATACCTTGGCCCCCATGCGCATATCGGTTCCCAGGGCGGCTGCCGGTCCCGTCAGGGCCACGGATTGGCCAAGGAGTACAGCGTTGGGGCTTACGCCGGTCTCCGCTGACGAAGTCGCCGGGGCAATGATCGCCAGGCCGAACAGGCATGCGGCAAGTAACTTCATGACGTTGTCCTTCCTCTTATCAGGTACTGACATCTAGAAATTCCGGGCTCCGGACCAGCGCCGGTACATCCAGTTCGCTCCAGCGCCTTCCCGCTGCGTCGGCGTATTCGGCGCGCGTCCACTTCGACACTCCATCGCGCGGGCAAGGTTCCAGGTCTGCGGACTTGAGCAGACCGAGCGAGCGCCCGACCAGCAGCGCACACCCGGCGCGGAACCGGTCGCTGATCAGCAACAGGCGCGACCGGTCGGTGGCGGTCGTGGTTTCGCCGCCCAGAAATGCAGCGAAATCGACCACGCTGTAGAGATTGCCGCGTATGTTTGCGATGCCGCGAAACCAGGAACGCGCAAGCGGCACCGCCCAGACCGGCGGCACCGGAATCAATTCGCCGGCCTCGGTGAGATCCACCAGCCAGGCGCTGCCGCCCGCCTCCAGGCCAAGCTTCGAGACGGGGCGGTCGTCCGTCTCGGCGCGCTGCAGACGGGCGAGGAACTCCTGCTGGTAGTCACGCAGCGACAGTCTTGCAGCCATGTCAGCCTAGCGCCGCGATCTTGGCCAAGAGGTCCGCCTGGACCACCGGCTTTACGATGTAGTCGCGCGCACCCTGGCGCATGCCCCAGACCTTGTCGGTCTCTTGCCCTTTGCTCGTGCACAGGATAATCGGGATGTCCTTGGTGGTATCGTCCCTGGTGAGCGTGCGCGTCGCCTGGAAGCCGTTCTGCCCCGGCATTACCACGTCCATGAGCACGAGGTCCGGACGCATTTGCCTGACCTTGGCCAGCCCGTCCTCCGCGCTCTCCGCTGTCTCGACCTTGAACCCGTTCCTAGACAGCATGTTGCTCAGGTGCAGCCGGTCGGTAGGCGAGTCGTCCACTATCAGTATCTTGCTGATTGCCATGTCGCACCTTTTCAGTTAATCAGGGAGTAGAGGAAGTCGGTGTGAGGTAATCGCTCACCGCCTCGATCAAGCCCTCCTTGGTGAAGGGTTTGGTGAGGTAGCGGTCGGACCCGGCGAGCCTGCCGCGGGCGCGGTCAAACACGCCGTCCTTGCTCGAGAGCATAATGACCGGCGTGGCCTTGAGCCGCGGATTCTGCTTGATCAGTGCGCAGGTCTGATAGCCGTCCAGCCGCGGCATCATGATGTCGACGAAGATAACCTGCGGTTCGTGATCGGTGATTTTGGAGAGGGCGTCGAAGCCGTCCTCGGCCAGGATCACTTCATATCCGGCCTGGCGCAGGAACAGCTCGGCGCTGCGCCGGATGGTGTTGCTGTCGTCGATGACGAGCACCTTCACCGGATTCGTCGACACATTGCTCACGACAGATTGCCTCCGACACTGCGGGATGGATTAGGAATTGCATGATGATCCCCCCCTAATTGCGGGATACTCACGAAGGGCGATGCTGCGGCGCGATGCAAAACGGAGTGACGGTCTTTGACCGGCAACCCCGCTGCCATGTGCTCTTGCGAACATTTAGGCCGGTAGCTTTGCGTCGCCACTTTTCGGTGGCTTTGCCCTTGCGCTGAAATTTGCGCCCGTGTGCGGCCGAAGTCAAATGTCAAATGATGTGTTCTGTGAACAAGTTGGGAATTCGGTTTGCCCGATCGTTCCTGGTTCCGCGCAGGCAGCCGCGTCGTCGGCGCGGCGCGAGTGTCCACGCAGGCAGAACGGCGGTGCGTCGCGTGCCAGGCGCAAGCCGTCGCGCGCAAAGCTGCGCGGCCAGGGCCGGAATTGCTAGTATTACGGGTCCCCGAATGACCAGGAAAGGAGGGAACATGAATATCGCCAACAGCGTCACCGCCCTGATCGGCAACACCCCGCTGGTGCGCATCAACCGTCTTACGCGAGGCTGCGAGGCGCAGGTCGTGGCCAAGCTCGAGTTCCAGAACCCGGCCCACAGCGTAAAGGACCGCATTGGTCTGTCGATGATAGAGGCTGCGGAGAACGCCGGACGTATCAAGCCCGACACCATCGTGCTCGAGCCCACCAGCGGCAATACCGGCATCGGCATTGCCATGGTGTGCGCGGCGCGCGGTTACAAATGCACCCTCGTCATGCCCGATACCATGAGCAAGGAGCGGCGCATGTTGCTGCGCGCCTCCGGCGCCGAGCTGGTGCTGACGCCCGGGGCCGAACGCATGCAGGGCGCAATCAAGAAGGCCGAAGAGATGGCGGCCGCAGACTCGCGCTATTTCATTCCGCAGCAATTCGAGAACCCGGCCAATCCCGAGGTGCATCGGCGCACCACCGCGGAGGAAATCTGGCGCGACACCGACGGCAAGGCGGATTTCCTCGTGTCCGGCATTGGCACCGGCGGCACCATCACCGGCGTGGGCGAGGTGATCAAGGAGCGCAAACCCTCGTTCAAGTGCATCGCAGTCGAGCCCGATGCCTCACCCGTGCTCTCCGGCGGGGCCGCCGGCCCGCATCCCTTGCAGGGCATAGGTGCCGGATTCATACCGAAGATACTCAACACCAGGATCTACGACGAGATCGTGCGCGTGAAGAACGACGATGCGATGGACCTCGCCCGGCGCATGGCGCGGGAAGAAGGGCTGCTGGTGGGCATCTCGTCCGGCGCTGCCATGTGGGCGGCGCTCGAAGTCGCCCGGCGCGCTGATAACAAGGGAAAGCTGATCGTGGTGGTCACTCCCTCGTTTGGCGAGCGCTACCTGAGCACCCCACTGTTCGCCGGTCTGGCAGACTGACCAGGTACGCGGTGCCCGACAGCCTGGGCGGCGGCGTCCACGCAGGCTGGCCGTCCTGCCGAGGCAGGCGTTCAGGCGCTGGAAGGGCACATTTCGGATTGCGAAATTCGGCGAACGTGGATTTCGGGCGGATTATTGTTTTCGATCAATGCCGCGAAATGGCAAAAGCTGTATCAAGCTACATTGCGCCTGCAGATGAGCTTAGCGCGCCCCTGGATCGGGCGTCGTATTGCCGATTGCCTCGACAAGAGCGGTCGAACGATGCGGACAATGCGAGCAATACCGCAGACCAGAACTGCGCCGGGGCCGAATCCGCGATCCGGATTCGACATCCACGACAATTTTTCTACACGACAGGAAAGAGGAGTTTCTTATGGGTATCACCTACAACATTCTGATCATGGGCGCTTCCTACGGTTCGCTACTGGGGACCAAGCTGGCGCTCGCGGGACACACGGTTAAGCTGGTGTGTCTTCCCGCCGAGGCGGATTTGATCAACCAGGAAGGCGCCATCGTGCGGCTGCCGGTAAAGGGCCGCGATGGGCTTGTAGAGGTCAACTCGAAGAAGCTGCCGGGAAAATTGTCTGCCGGCGGTACCGCCGCATTCAATCCGACCGATTTCGATCTGGTCGCATTGGCCATGCAGGAGCCGCAGTATCGTTCGCCCGGCGTGCGCGAATTGCTGGGCGCGGTCGCGAAAGCCAGAGTTCCGTGCATGTCGATCATGAACATACCACCGCTGCCCTATCTTGCACGCATTCCCGGGCTCGATCCTGCCGCGTGCAGGGACTGCTATACCGACCCCGCCGTCTGGGACGACTTCGACCCGAAGCTGATGACTCTGTGCAGTCCGGACCCGCAGGCTTTCCGCCCTCCGGAAGAAAAGGTCAATGTGCTGCAAGTGAGGCTGCCGACCAATTTCAAATCGGCCCGTTTCGATTCGGACGCGCACACCGCCATCCTGCGCCGGCTCGAGGCGGATATCGAGGCGGTCCGCTTCGACAGCGGCGATGGCAAGATCGAGCTGCCGGTCAAACTCAAGGTGCACGATTCCATTTTTGTGCCTCTGGCGAAATGGAGCATGCTGCTCGCCGGAAACTACCGCTGCGTGCAAAAGGACGGGATGATACCGATCAAGGATGCGGTGCATGGCGACATCGAAGCATCGCGCTCGGTCTACAATTGGGTGGCGAAGTTGTGCGTATCCATGGGAGCGTCCGAGAAAGACATGGTGCCGTTCGAAAAATACGCCGCAGCGGCGCAATCGCTGGGGAGCCCGTCCTCTGCGGCGCGCGCTCTGGCCGCGGGTGCGCCCAATATCGAGCGGACCGATCGGCTGGTGCAGACCATAGCGGCGCAGAAAGGCATGCACTCCGATGTGGTCGACCGCACCGTCGCCCTGGTCGACGGCTGGCTGGAGGCCAACCGTCGCAAAACCTGAGGAAGGTCTCGCCCGCAAGCATGGCCGAACCTGGCCGTCGCGACTGGACCCGGCTCAGCGCGCGCGTGGTGGCTTGTGATGCTGAAGCTTCTGCGCTTCGCGCTCGAGCGGATCACGCAGGCGCAGCAGTTTCGCCTGTTTCGTGGTGATCAGCGGATAGTGCCGCACCGCATCCAGCGCCCAGCCCACATCCCAGCAGCTTTTCTTCTGCGTCACCCAGATCTTCGGGTCCAGCCTGCGCATGTCGAAGGCGACTGAATAGCTGCGCAGCGTCTTCTGGTGGCGCTTGTTGCAATATTCGTGGAAATAGGACATCGCGATCTCGCGCAGGCTGCGGTACACAGGATCGCGCCAGCGCAGCACTGGATGGTTGGTCTTGGACATCGCTCCCCAGCACCCATTGCGCCGGAACAGCGTCACGATATGGTCGTAGTCGCGCGTCGCTTTCAGGTCCATCAGCAGTGGCGGCTCGCCGTGCACCCACAAAGCGGCAGCTGCGATCATGGCGCCTTCGATGCACAGGGCGCGTTGCTGGCCCAGGGCTTCACGCACCGACAGGCAGGTTTCGCCGCCGATCTCGAAGTTCTGCGGAATGGCGTCGAGATAAGCCTGGATTTTCTCCGGCGTGTCGAGGCGCCTGAGGATAGCAAACTCGACTTTGGTCAGACCGAGATCTTCGCGACGGGCAAAGCGTCGCTTGTTCATCGCACCCGCGCGCCGCGCTTGCGCGGCCCTGCCGGGCGGCTGGCCTGCTTCTTCACTGCCTTCCCGGTCTTTACGGGCTTCGCGCCCGTCCCCGGTCTGAGCTGCCTCTGCAGCGCGACTTTTCTGGCTGCCTGTGCTTGAGCGGCGGCCAGTTTTTTCGCATTCGTGCGCAGGGCTGCGGCGTAGGCAGTGCGCGCCCAGGGCAGCATCAGCTCGGGTGATTCCATCGCGTCCTCTGGCGCGCGAAAGAAATTGAGCCTGGCGCGCTTGCTCTTACGCGTATAGCTAAAAATCTCGCAGTCCGCCTGTTCGAACTCGATGCGATTCATCTCGTCGGCTTTGAGATAGAGCGTGTCTTCGGACACGATGGCGAACATCAGCCCGTCCAGGTACACGCCGTGGCCGCCGAACATGCGGCGCGCCGTGACGGTGCCGAACGGCCCGAACAATTCCATCACATAGTCGACGAAATCCTCTGACATCGCCTGGACCCGCCCGTTGTTGAACTCCTGCAGCCGATTGTAGGGCCTGTCGCCCCCCTAGCCAAGCAGTGTCCGCCTCCAGCCCGTTTCTGTGTATTGCGCCATTCCTACCGGCGTGGCTGGGGTCGGGTTGCCGAACTGCGATAAAGCAGATTGAGCCATACGATCAGCGCGGCGTGACCGCATGATTCAGCGTCCTCCGGAATATAGCCGTCGACGACCCCGCAAAACTGAAAGCCCTCGCGCAGCTGAAAGCGCAGCACCGGATCATCGATATCGCCCCAGATCACTTTCATGGCGTAGGTAGTTGCGTCCATACTCTGCGCATGGCGGTGGAATCCCGGAAGGCGTCCGGCCGCGATGATGCGCTTCAAGTTCAACTCGCGGCACAGGCGCCGGCGCGCAGCGTAGAGCGAGCGTCCTATGCCGCGGCGTCGCACCGTTGGATCGACAAAGACCTCAGCGCCGTACAAGGTTGTCCCGCCGGGATCGTGGGTGCTGAACAAGCCGTTTCCGGTCACCTCCTTCCAGTTGTGCTCCAGGCCGTAATCATCCCAATGCACTATGAGGGAACTCGCCGAGCCCACGACTTTGCCCTCCAGCAAGGCGACGACCTGACCAGCCGGAAAGGTTTCCTGCTGCTGCTCGAAATGCGCAGGTGACCACGGCGGTATGGTCGGATAGATCCGCTTCTGCAGTGCACGTATTCCTTCGACGTCGCCGCTGCCGGTATTGCGTACGATCACGTTCATTACGCGCTCCTTTCAGCCGCAACGTGCACGGACTGATCCATCCGGCGTTCGACAACCTGCCGCGCGACGGCTCACCGATGTGCGTCCAGTAACCGGTAACGGAACGCTATCATGAAGGCCGGTTTGCCGGCAATTGCGACTCACACACTCGGTCCGAGATCGGGCGAGGCGATAGCGGGCAGTCTGCGTGCAAGGCGCGAATCGGATATCGCGCGGCTCGCGTCCGGGCGTGTAGCATGCGCGGTGCGTACACAGGAAAATCGCAGCCATGGCCAGGATCCAACATGTCTCCTGCAGACCGACCGCGCACCTTGCGACCGTTCTATTCCGGCTGCGGCCGATGCGCGCCGGCCAGCGAACCACAGGCCGCCGGCCGGGAGCATCGGCCCGGTTCCGCAGCTACAACCAGCGCTGCATCGAATAGCCGCCGATGAAAGGCCGCTGCATGGCGGCGCGGAATATCTGCCGGCCCCAGTTGAATTCCTTGTACAGCACGATGAAGCGCCACATGTCGCGCAACACCTTGCCGCGGTCGCGCCAGGGGAGGGCCATCAGGGCCGCGGGAAAGTCGGCTTCGTGCGGGCGCTCGAAGGCGATCTTGAGCGGGTTCCACTGGTCGGTCGTGCGGCGCACTTCCGAGGCGATCATGCGGCGGTACATATCCTGCACCGGGCGGTTGCGCGCGCGCGCTTCCACTACCGCCTCGCCGCAGATCGCGCCCGAGTGCAGCGCGCAACTCATGCCCTCGCCGATCATGTTGAGGAAGCCCGCGGCCTGGCCGGTGATCAGCACATTGCCCTTGCCGAACACGTAGCGGTTGACCAGCGACGGCCCGAAGTTCTCGCCGCAGCCCTCGTCCTCGGTATGCGGCTGCAGGCGCACGCCGTGCTTTTCGGCCAGATAGTTCACCACGTTTGCGTGCTTGCTGGCGAAATTGTCGCCGCGCTTGAAGCCGACGCCGACGATCTGCCGCCCGTCGCGCGCGTGGCTCCAGGTGTAGTGTCCGAGGCCGGGATGAAACCAGAAGTGGAAATAGTCCGGACTCAGCGGGCAATCGATGATGTCGTGAAATTTCTGCCCGACGAAAAACCAGGGGATCGATTGCGGGTACTCCGGGTAGATCGAGCGGATCACCAGTGAACTCGGGCCGTCGGCGCCGATCACCTGGCGTGCGCGGTATTCGACAGGCTCGCCTTGTCTGCGCGCGTGCACGAGCACGTGATCGCCAAGGTCCTCGAGTCCGACGAACGAAGTCCGGTCGTGCACCTCGGCGCCGCTGCGCTTGATCGCCCAGTAGTCGGAATACTTGCGGTGCAGGTGCGGGGTGCTGCCGCCGAAGAAATCCATCTCCAGCGACACCATGCTGGGGAAATGGAAAGTCACGCCGCGGCATGAGGTCGGCTCGTGCAGCGCCTCGCGCGGCAGCGGGCCGAAGTTCTCCAGCAGGAATCGATGCCCGCGCGGCGACAGTATGCCGCTGCAGATCTTGTGGCGCGGGAGTTCCTTCCTCTCAAGCACGATGGTTTCGAGGCCGGCGTCCACCAGCCGCTTGGCCGCGGCGGCCGCCGACAGGCTGGCGCCGACAACGATTACGTCAACGGTGCGTGTGGTCATTTGCGGGCCAGTTCAAGATTGGATGTCATACCGAAGAGGTTCCATCATCCACCAAATCCGCGAGGTGCACCACCGGACACTCGCCGTATTGCTCGAACGCGGCGCGGTCTTCCATGCTTTCCACCACGATACGCGTGACTTTTCGCCCTTGCAGTATCCAGCGCAGTTGTACGCCGTCGTCCACGGCCTCCAGTCCCAGTCGCTGCGGCAGACTGCGTGCGGCCGCCGGTATGGCGATACGCTGCAAATCGAGGTTGAAGCTGCAGCCGGCGGCCGCGCGCAGACTGTCGTAGTACCTTACCAGACGTTGGTAGTCAGCATGATAGGCGCGCGCTTCGATCACATACAGGTCTTTCGCGCGCAGCGCGCTGCGCACTGCGGCGAGGCCGCTCAAGGCTTCACCCACGCCGATGATCTTCGATCCCGGCAGCAATGGCTGCAGGTGGCGCAGCAACAGCCCGTCGGCGACGATGATTTTCTTGACCCCGTGCAGCGGGCGCAGAAACCGGTCCAGGCGGCGTTGCGCTATCTCGCCCCCCGCCTCGAGCGCGAGAGCGATGTCCGCGCCGTCGTCCGCGCCTAGCGCGGTTGCGCCGGATCGTTGCAGCAGAGCCCGCACCCGAGCCAGGGTGGAGGGGCGATCGCGCAGCGCAGGCCCCGGCAGCAGCACGGTCGCCGACGACAGGGCCGGCGCGGCTGAAGGCGACGCCCGCGTTTGCATCCCGGCGAGCAGATCCGCCATCGCGGCGGGCTGCGGCAACTGGCGGCGCAGATCCAGGGTCATCGCGACCAGGCGAATTTCCTCCGGACAGACCGGCTCGCAGGCCGCGCACAGGGTGCAGCTTTGGACCGAGGCGGCGATGTCGCCTGCAGCGGCGCCGAATTGCAATGCCTTGGCGCGCCCATGCGGCGTCAGGGAAAAATCGTGCGTGCGTCGCCATACCGGGCAGACCAGCAGGCACAGGTTGCAGCCGCTGCAGGCAGAATAATCCCGGGGCGCCCTCAACGTGCTTTTGGCCAGGTCGAGCATGCCTAGAAAATCACGTGCCGGTTGAGTATCATCGCCGGGTCGGCCGCGCGCTTCAACGCGAGGTGCCGGTCTACAAGCGCATCGCCGAACACGCGGCGGATATAGCCTTTCATCATGCCGCCGAAGCGGTAGTAGCTCGCGCCCATGTCCACGCCGATGTCGTAGATCTCGTTCTTGAACGACTGCAGATAGTCGCGGCTGTAGACGCCCGCATCCATCATCGGCTCGAATTCGCAGCCGTAGGCCCAGCCTTCGGCATCGGGCGGAACGCAGGACATTTCGTAGTGGGCGCGGTGCTCGGGGCGCAGCTTGATGCCGACGAGGTACAGCGTGTAGTGCGGAAAATATTTTCGGCAGACAGCATTGCCGCGTTTGACCGCCTCGACGAATTTCCCGGCCGAGGTCGCCAGATCCGGAATCACCATCTGGCGGCTGCCCCAGAATTTCCACACCGCGCGCGAAAAGACCACGCTGCGATCGAACATGGTTCCATCGCGCATGTATTCCGGGCGCCGCAGTTCCGGAAAGAGTTCGCGCTTGCGCTGCAGCAGGTACCATGCTTCGCCGAGCTTCCACGGGCGCAGAATGTAGTGCGCGAACGTGCGCAGTCCGAATCCGAATTCGCCGTAGCCGCGCAGGCGGGGCCGCCATTCGGCCATGAACGCCGCTTCGCGCTCGAGCGAATCGAAGGCCACGAGGACATTGACGGCGCAGTCCAGGATGGTGAGTATTCCGGAATAGTCGCTGGCCTCGTTGCGGTCGATCAGCTGCAGGTCTTCGATCGCGGTGGCAAGTGAAGCGTAGTAGAAATAATGCATGCGCAAGGGCGTATAGCGGCGCACGCGCAGCGTGGCCGCGGTGATTATGCCGAACTGGCCGTAACCGAGGATCACGCGCTCGAACAACTCCGCGTTGTGCGTATCGGAGCATTCGACGATATCCCCGGTGGGGGTGACCACCTGCAGCGCCAACGCCTGGTCGGCACTGCAGCCCAGGCGCGCCGAATTCACGTCTATGCCGCCCACGCCCAGGGTGCCGCCGACCGACGAAGTGAGATTCAAAGGGGCCGACAGATAATCCAGATCCTGCCGGCGCAGTTCTTCGGCCAGGCTGTGCCAGAAGATCCCGGCTTCGGTGCGCACCGTCATCGCTTCGGCATCGATAGCGAGCACCCGGCTCATGCCCGTCATGTCGAGCAGCACGCCGCCGAACGCGACCGATTCGCCTTCCGTGGTCAGGCCGCCGCCGCTGACGGTGACTGGCACGCGGTAGGCTTGCGCAGCGCGCAGTAGCAGCGCGACCTGTTCGGTGTTGCGCGCGATCACCACGCCGTGCGCCAGCCCGTAGGCCGTGCCGCCGGCGTCGGTAGCGAAAGCGGCGCGCGCCGCCGCGTTTTCCCGCAGCTCGATGCCCTGCTGGCGTAGCGCGGCGGCGAACTCGTTCCAATTCGATCCGTTCCAGCGCGCCGGGTTGGTCTGCTGGCGCTTGATCCCCTGCAGGGCATCCGGCGCGACCGGGCAGGGGCCGACGGTGCCGGGCTCTACGGCCGGGCTATGCAAGTGCATTCCGTGCTCAGAAATATGTCCATCCGTTCGGGCTCACAGCCCGAGCCGTTGCCATATGGTCGAAACCAGCCCGGCCTGGTTCATGGTATAGAAGTGCAGGCCCGGCGCGCCCTGCGTCAGCAGCCGGTCGCAGAGGTCGGTGACCACGTCCAGGCCGAAACTGCGGATCGAGGCGACGTCGTCCGCATAGCTTTGCAGCCGCAGCCGCAGCCAGCGCGGAATTTCCGCGCCGCAGGCATCCGAAAAGCGCGCGAGCTGCGAGAAGTTGGCAATGGGCATGATGCCCGGCACGATGGGCAGGTCCATGCCCAGCGCCTCGCAGTCGTCGATGAAGCGGAAGTAGGCGTCGGCGTTGAAAAAATACTGGGTGATCGCCGCGTTCGCGCCTGCCTCCACCTTGCGTTTGAACGCCTGCAGGTCTTCATGTGCCGAGCGAGCCTGTGGATGGAACTCCGGATAGCCGGCGACTTCGATGTGGAAATGATCGCCGCTGGACTCGCGGATGAATTGCACCAGTTCGTTGGCGTAACGCAGCTCGCCCGCGCCGGCCGAGCCCGAGGGCAGGTCGCCGCGCAGCGCGACGATATGGCGCAGGCCGTGCTCGCGGTACAAGGCCAGCGTCGCGGCGAGGTCGGCGCGCGAGGAACCGACGCAGGACAGGTGCGGCGCCGCATTGCCGCCGTCATTCTGGATTTCGAGCACCGCCTCCAGAGTGCGGTCGCGGGTCGAACCGCCGGCGCCGTAGGTGACGGAGAAGAACCTGGGTTTGAGCTGTATCAGCTGCCTCCAGGTGGCGCGCAGCTTCTCCATGCCCTCCGGCGTTTTCGGCGGGAAGAACTCGAAGCTGAAAGTCGGCGGATATTTCTTTTGTGATTCCATATCGGGGAACAGGTCGGGCAATGCGCCGGGGCGTTGCCGCGCCCTACGCTTCGCCCGCTTGGCCTCAGTAGCGGTACGAGTCGGACTTGTACGGACCCTGTTTGGGTACGCCGATGTACGCGGCTTGCTCGTCGGTGAGTTCGGAAAGCATGGCGTTGAGCTTCTTCAGCTGCAAACGCGCCACTTTCTCGTCCAGGTGCTTGGGCAGCACATAGACGCCCGTCGGGTATTTGCCCGAGCCCTTCTGCGCCTCGGTCCAGAGCTCGATCTGCGCCAGCGTCTGGTTGGCGAACGAAGAGGACATGACGTAAGACGGATGCCCGGTGGCGCAGCCCAGGTTCACCAGCCGGCCTTTCGCCAGCAGGATGATGCGCTTTCCATCGGGGAATATGACGTGGTCGACCTGCGGCTTGATCTCCTCCCACTGGTACTTTTCCACCGAGGCGACATCGATTTCGTTGTCGAAGTGGCCGATGTTGCAGAGGATGGCCTGGTCCTTCATTTTCTTCATGTGCTCGTGCGTGATCACATGGTAGTTGCCCGTGGCGGTGACGAAAATGTCGGCCTTGTCGGCCGCGTAGTCGGTGGTGACCACGCGGTAGCCTTCCATCGCCGCCTGCAGCGCGTTGATCGGGTCGATCTCGGTGACCCACACCTGCGCCGACAGCGCGCGCAGTGCCTGCGCGCTGCCCTTGCCCACGTCGCCATAGCCGCACACCAGCGCGACCTTGCCGGCGATCATCACGTCGGTGGCGCGCTTGATCCCGTCTACCAGCGACTCGCGGCAGCCGTACAGGTTGTCGAATTTCGACTTGGTGACCGAGTCGTTGACGTTGATCGCCGGGAAAGCGAGCTTGCCCTCCTTGTGCATCTGGTACAGCCGGTGCACGCCGGTGGTGGTCTCCTCGGTCACGCCCTTCACTGCAGCGAGGCGCTTGGAGTACCAGCCGGGCTGGGCGGCGAGCTTTTGTCGGATCGCCGCGTACAGGCAGGTCTCTTCTTCGCTGCCAGGCTTGGCAATGACCGACATATCCTTTTCGGCGCGCGCGCCCAGGTGCAGCAGCAGGGTGGCATCGCCGCCGTCATCGAGGATCATGTTCGACAGCCCGCCGTCGGGCCATTCGAATATGCGATGGGTGTAGTCCCAGTATTCGGTCAGCGATTCGCCCTTGTAGGCGAACACCGGCGTGCCGCCGGCGGCGATGGCCGCGGCTGCATGGTCCTGGGTGGAGTAGATGTTGCACGAGGCCCAGCGCACTCGGGCGCCGAGCGCCTGCAGGGTCTCGATCAGCACCGCGGTCTGGATAGTCATGTGCAGGGAGCCGGTGATGCGGGCGCCCTCGAGCGGCTGCTTCGCCGCGTATTCCTCGCGAATTGCCATCAGGCCCGGCATCTCGGTTTCGGCGATGCGGATTTCCTTGCGCCCCCAGTCGGCCAGCGACAGGTCGGCAATTTTGTAGTCGGTAAAGCCCTTGCTATGCGGTACGGCGCTCATCACGCGCTCCTTTCGTTTCAGAAAAAAGTTCGTGAGCGCCGTTGCGGTGGTAAGCACCCCGAGCCTGGCAGGTTGGGAAACCCGTCGCAACGCTCCTCGAGGGACGCGCATTTTACCCCAATTCCTGTGCCAGGCGCCAGCTTCGGGTGCGAAACTGGCCGGCGCGCGTGCGCCTCAGCCCATGTGCATGGTGCGCGGCAGCCAGAGAATGATGTCGGGGAAGGCGAGGAACAAGCTCAGCGTGATTACGTCCGCGACGAAAAAAGGCGCGATTCCGACGAATACATCGCTGAGCGGTATATCCGGCCGTACGGCGTTCACCACAAAGCAGTTGAGCCCGATCGGCGGAGTGATGAGACAGATTTCGCACATCTTGACCACGACAATGCCGAACCAGATCGGGTCGTAGCCGAGCGCGATCACCGCCGGATATACGACCGGCAGCGTCAGCAGCATCATTCCGATCGCGTCCATGAACATGCCGAGCACGGTATAGAACAGCAGGATGCAGATCATGATCATGAGCGGTGACAGCGGCAGCGTGATCACCCACTTGGCAAAGGCTTCGGGCAGGCCGGCGAAACCGAGGAAGCGCACGAACATGAGCACGCCCCAGATGATGGAAAAGATCATCACGGTCAGTTTGGCCGATTCGAGCAGCGCCTCGCGCAGGCTTTTCCAGCGCATGCCGTGGGCGAGCGCGAGCAGGAACACCACGCCGGCGCCCAGCGCGCCGGCCTCGGTGGGTGTGGCCCAGCCGAAATACATGGCGCTGAAAATGATGATCACGACGGCGAAAATCGGCAGCGTCCCGGGCAGCGAGCGCCAGCGCTGCTCCCAGGTGAACCCGGTGAGCGGCCGCCCGAGCTTGGGGTTGATGGTCGACATGACGATGATGATTAGCACGTAGACCAGCGCCGAGAGCACGCCCGGCAGGAAGCCCGCGACCAGCAGGGCGCCGACTGACTCCTCGACGATGATGGCGTAGATCACCAGCAGCGCGCTCGGCGGGATCAGCGAGGCGAGCGTGCCGCCTGCGGCGACTACGCCCGCGGCGAGGCGCCGGTCGTAGCCGTATTTGAGCATGTCGGGGATGGCGACGCGGCTGAACACGGCCGCGGTGGCCGTGCTCGCTCCGGATACCGCGGCGAATCCGGTCGCAGCCATGACCGTCGCGACGGCGAGCCCGCCTGGCACCCAGCCCAGCCATTTGCGCGCGGCGTCGAACAGCGATTCGGTAATGCCGGCGTGAAACGCGAGATAGCCGATGAGTATGAACATGGGCAGTACGCTAAGCGTGTAGGTGACCGCCTTGGAGTGCGGAATCGTGCCGGCCATGCCGGCACCGGCGTCCCAACCTATCATGCTGACCAGGCCGATCATGCCGACCAGCGCCGCGGCGTAGAACACGCGCACGCCGAGGAACACAAGCGCGACTAGGGCGACGACGCCGATGATGCCGATGGTGAATGGATCCAAGTCAGCCCCTTCGCGCGCTGTCTTCGACTTCCTGGGTGGCCAGATCCTCGGCAGTCAGCACCCGGGGCACTGCGACCGACTCGGCTTGCGGATCCAGCCATAGCCGCATGTAGCCGGCTAGCTGGACCAGCAGGCGCAGCCACAGCAGCGCGAACGAAACCGGCACGACAAGTTTTGACGGCCATATCGGCAGCTCCGCATCGATGGTGCTGTCGCCGAGCTGATAGGCACGCAAGAAATGCTCGAAGCCGTACCATACGAGCACGCCGATAATAAACAAACCGACGAGCGTCCCCGCGATCTCCATGGCGTAATGCCAGCGGCCCTTCGCCATTTTCAGGAACAACTCCATGCGCACGTGGCCGCCGACGCGCTGGCAATAGGCGATGCCGAGAAAAGCGAAGCTTGCGATCGAGATCTCGACGAAGTCGATGTAACCGGGTATGGGCGCGTGGAACAGCCGTCGCCCGAGCACCTGCGCCACACCGAGCAGCATCAGGCCGAAAATGAACAATGCTGCGACGAGATTGAAAGAGGTCTCGACCCGGCCGAGCAGCAGGTGGAACCGGCTGAGCTTCGGTGCCGCCGCGCTCGGCGCGTCGTCGCGATCAAGATTCATGGCAATGAGGATGTTCCCGGGGGCGCTGGCCCCCGGATTGCATCACTACTGGTTACTGGCCTGCTGTCTTGAAGACCAGGTCGAGCACGCCCTGCGCGTCGAACTTGTCCTTGTTCTCCGCCACCCACTTGTCCCACACCGGCTTGCCGGCCACCTTGCGGAATTCCTTCAGTTGGGCATCAGTGTAGGTGACTGGTTTGAGCTTCTTATGCAACATGGGCAGGTTCTTCTTGTCGATTTCCTCGTAGGCCTGGATCTGCACCTTGCTGACTTCTGCCTTGGAGTCCATCACCAGCTTCCTGTACTGCTCGGGCAACTTCGCCCAGGAGGACTTGCTGAATACAATCGGGCACTCCGAGGTGCCGGGCGACATATTGGTGGTGAACCAGTCGGAGACCTCGGGAATCTTGTACGCCACCTGCGCGTAGGTGTAGGGGAACGAGGCTGCGTCCATGGTGCCGCGCTGCATGGATGTGTACACCTCGGTCGCGGTGGTGGTGGTCTTGATCGCGCCCAGAATCTCCATCGCATCGCCGAGACCGCCACCCGCACGCACGCGCTTGCCCTTCCAGCCTTCGAGGGTGACCGGCGGGGCGCCTTTGCCGAGAAACTCATACTGGGGCAGCAGCGTCGAGGCGTAGGCCATGGCGTTCCAGTGGTCCATGTCGGCCACCAGCGCCGGGTGCTTGAACAGGGTTTCGCGCACTTTGAGCGATACGTTCCAGTCGCCCAGGGGCAGGAATGGCAGCGAGAACACCATAAAGGCGGGGTTTTTGCCCGGGTGGTAGAAGTTGCAGAAATGCGCGCCGTCTATGGCATTGATCTTGATGCTATCGAGGTTTTCGCGGTCTTTGGAAAACGCCTCGCCATAACCCACCCGAATGGTGAAGTTGCCCCCGGTTTTCCTGTCGACGATCGCGGCAAGTGTCTCGATGCCCACCGTGAAGGCGCGCGCCTTGCCCCAGGTGGAGAACTTCCACTCGATCTTCGGGCCATTGACTTCGGCGGCCAGGGCCGCGCCCGATGTCAGGGCAAACGCGGCCAGAATCGCGGCCGCGGTTATACGTTGTGCAGGGTTTCGCATGGCTGTCTCCTCCTCAGGTTGAATGGCGGAGGAGATCGAGTCCCCTCTCTATTGATCGTCTTTGCCGCGGCGGTGTTGTCGAATCTGCGGCCGCGAAATTCGCGGCGGACGCAGTCCGCCACCGATTGACATTAACACAGGGACCCACGACTGACAACCGCGGCTCCGTCCGCAGCGGGTCCGTCCACAATCAGAGGGACGCACGCAAAAAAATGGGCGGCCATGGGCCGCCCGTCGGTGCAGATGCCGCGAGTATTCTTCAGGCCGGAACGGCCGCCATCTTTATTCCGGCATCGGCCGCAAGCGCCTGCGCCTTGTCGGTTGCTTCCCAGGTGAACTCAGGTTCGTCGCGGCCGAAATGGCCGTAGGCCGCGGTCTTTTCGTAGATCGGGCGCAGCAGGTCGAGCATTTCCACAATGCCCTTGGGGCGCAGGTCGAAATGCCTCTGCACCAGCTCGGACAGTTTTTCGTCCGAAATCCTGCCGGTGCCGAAGGTAGTGACCATGACGCTGGTCGGGCGCGCCACGCCGATCGCGTAGGACACCTGAATCTGGCACCGGCTCGCAAGGCCGGCGGCGACCACGTTCTTGGCGACGTAGCGCGCGGCGTAGGCGGCGGAACGGTCGACTTTGGACGGATCCTTGCCGGAGAAAGCACCGCCGCCGTGCGGTGCGGATCCGCCGTAGGTATCGACGATGATCTTGCGTCCGGTCAGGCCGCAGTCGCCCTTGGGGCCGCCGATCTCGAAGGCGCCGGTCGGGTTGACGAGGTACTTGATGCGGCCGTTGATCAAATGCCTGGGCAGAACCGGCCTGACGATCTGCTCGATCACCGCTTCTTCGATCTGCTTGTGCGTCATGCCCGGGGCGTGCTGGGTGGACAGGACCACGGTGTCGATCGAGTCCGGCTTGCCGTCGGTGTAGCGTACGGTGACCTGCGATTTGGCGTCGGGGCGCAGCCACGGCATGCGCCCGTCGCGGCGCAGTTCCGACTGGCGCTCCACCAGACGGTGCGACAGGTGGATCGCCAGCGGCATCATTTGCGGGGTTTCGTCGCAGGCGTAGCCGAACATCAGTCCCTGGTCGCCCGCGCCCTGATCCAGGTCCAGTCCCTTGCCTACATCCACTCCCTGGGCGATGTCCTTGGACTGTTCGCCGTAGGCCACGATCACGGTGCAGGTGTGCGTATCGAAGCCGATCGCCGGATCGTCGTAACCGATGCGCTTGATGGTCTTGCGCGCCACTTCGTTGTAGTTGACCCGCGCGCCGGTGGTGATTTCTCCGGCGAGCACCACCAGATTGTCCTTGACCAGCGTCTCGGCTGCGACTCGGGAGGATTTGTCCTGCGCTAGAATAGCGTCCAGAACCGCATCGGAAATCTGGTCGGCTACTTTGTCCGGGTGGCCTTCGGAGACCGATTCTGAGGTAAAAAGGAACGAGCTCATGTGTTGGGTTCTGGTTGGTTAAAAACGGGCTGCAAGGATAGCACGTCTTGATTCAATGCCAAAGTGACGCAGGGTGATACTGAGTCTGGCACGGCTGCTCGCCAGGCTTCCGCTTTCCGTTTTGCACCGATTGGGTGCGCTATGCGGAATGATCGTCTACCTCGCGTCGCCGCGCTACCGCCGTTGCCTGTGCACCAACCTGCGCACGGCGGGTTTTACGCAAACCGCCCTTTTGCGCCAGGCGATAGCCGAAGCGGGCAAGGGCCTGTTGGAGTTGCCCGCGATCTGGTTGCGCCCGCATGAGACTGTCGCCGGCTGGGTGGCGCAAGTGTCCGGTTGGGAACTGGTCGAGGACGCGCTGGCGCGCCGGCGCGGCATCATTTTTCTTACGCCCCACCTGGGCTGCTTCGAGATTACCGCGCAATACTATGCCTTTCGAGCGAGCGCCCAGGCTCCGTTGACCGCGCTATACCGGCCGCCGAAGATGAAAGCGGTGGAATCGCTGCTGCTTGCCGGGCGCGACCGGCCCAATCTGCATATGGCCAGCGCCAATCTGAAGGGCGTGCGCGCGCTGCTGCGCGCGCTCAGGCGGGGTGAAGCGATCGGTATCCTGCCCGATCAGGCGCCGGGCGTGGGCGAGGGCGAGTGGGCCGAATTTTTCGGGCGCCCCGCCTACACCATGACCCTGGCCGGACGGCTCGCCGCGGGCTCGGACGCACAAATTATCCTGGCGTATGCCGAGCGCCTGGAGCAGGGCGGGGGTTATCACCTGCACCTTGCACCCATGCCGGCGCCGCTCACCGGCGAATTGCCGGCGCGCACCTTGAACCGTGCACTGGAGGGCTTGATACGCCTGTGCCCGGCGCAGTATGCCTGGGGATACAACCGTTACAAGGTTCCTGCCGGGGCGCAGGCGCCGAAATGAAGCCGCCAGGCGCGAGCGAAGAGCGGGTGCAGACTACAGCGGGGCGCAGTCGACGGGCGCGCGAGCGCTTCGGGATCCGCCCGCCGGCGTTTTCAGGAGCCCTTTGCGGTTAGAATTGCGCCATGCACTTTACCAACCCGGAACCCGAGCAGATCAAAGCGTTGCTGCGCAGCGTGAAGACCATCGCGGTCGTCGGATTTTCGCCCAAGCCCGGCCGCCCCAGCCACAGTATTGCGCGCCGCCTGCAGCAGTACGGATTCCGCATCATCCCGGTGCGCCCGGGCATCAGCGAGGGCCTGGGCGAAAAGGCATATCCGGACCTTGCCGCAGTGCCGGATGCGATCGACCTCGTCAACGTGTTCCGCTCGGGCAAATACGTCCCCGGGATACTAGACCAGTGCCTGCACTCTGGCATCAAGAACATCTGGATGCAGGAGGGCGCCGAGCACGGGGCGTCGGCCGAGCGCGCGCAGGCCGCGGGCATGACCGTGGTCATGGGGCGCTGCATCGGGCGCGACTACGCGCAGTTCTGCCTTGACTAGGGGTTTCATTGAATACGAGGGGATGCGCCCCGAAGGAAGTCCCCTCGGGGGATATCTCCTCACGCCCCCCTATTGCAGGGGCGATTTCGGTGATTCCGCGTATGGCCTCTGAAGAATTGCGTATCGCGCCGCTCTCCGATGGCGACATAGACGCGGTCATCGGACTTGCCGGGGTCATCTGGCGCCAGCACTATCCGGGCATCATCAGCACCGAGCAGATCGATTACATGCTGGCGCAGCGCTATACGCCCGCGCTTATCCGCGCCCAAATGCAAAGCGGCAGCGCCTGGTGGGAACAGGCGCTGGTCGGCAGCCGCATGATAGGTTTTGCCCAGTACGAACTGTACGGGCGCTCGATGAAGCTCGACAAACTCTATCTGCACCTGGATTTTCAGCACCGGGGCTACGGCGCCCGCATGCTCGCGCATATCGAGGACGTAGCCCGCCGGCGCGGCTTGGGCGCGGTCAGGCTCAACGTCAACAAGCAAAACCTCAAGGCCATCACCGCCTACCGCAGGAGCGGTTATGAGACGGTAGAGAGCGTGGTCGCCGATATCGGCGGTGGTTATGTCATGGACGACTACGTCATGGAAAAGAAACTGTGAAAACCGCGCTCACTGTGATGCAGGGGACGGGCAAGGATTTCGTTGTGCTGGACGGCATCCGCCACGACCTGCTCGATAAAAGATTGGGTGTTTCGACCCGAGCAGGAGATTTGACGATTAGCCGGGAAGGCGCGGACAATCCGGTATGGATGACAGGTCCTGCGGCCACCGTATTCGACGGAGAATTGGAAATCGATGAAAGCTGAAGAAGTCGTACGCTACCTGCAGGACAACCCGGGTTTTTTCGAAGACTATGCCGAATTGCTGGCGCAAATCTACATTCCGCACCCGCACGGCGGGCGTGCCATTCCAATCGCTGAGCGCCAGATTCTCACCTTGCGCGAAAAAAGCAGAATGCTGGAGGGCAAACTTGCGGAACTGATCATGTTCGGCGAAGAGAACGACGCGATCGGTGAGAAAATACACCGGTTGTGCCTTGCGCTGCTTCCCGCCGCGGACCTGCAAGCCATGCTGCAGGTGCTGTATTACAACTTGCGCGAGGACTTTACCGTGCCGCACACGGCGCTGCGGATCTGGCGCGGCGCGGGACAGGGCATCGAATTTGCGGTTGCAAGCGAGGAATTGCACCAATACGCGGGCCGACTCGAGCGTCCATTTTGCGGCCCCGACGCGAATCCGGAAGTGCTGCGCTGGTTCGGCGACACGGCGGCACAGCTGCGCTCGATTGCCTGCATGCCGCTGCGCGACGGCGGCGGCGAGTGCTTCGGCATGCTGGCGCTCGCGAGCGAGGATCCGAAACGCTTCTACCCGGAGATGGGAACGCTCTATCTCAAGCGCCTGGGCGAGCTGCTGGGTGCGGCGCTGCAGCGGTACTTGTAGCCATGGCGGCGGATCAGGCTAACGCGACCCAGCCCGATCCCCGCCGCGAGCTGCTAGCGGCCTACCTCGGGCACCTGTCGCATCAGCGCCATCTCGCCGCGGGCACGCGCCGCAACTACTTCAAGGACATCGAAGCCCTGTTCGAGCTGCATCCGGGAGTGGAGCTCGCGCGCATGCAGCCGCAGCACATCCGCCGCGGCGTGGCGCAATTGCATGCGCGCGGCCTGTCCGGGCGCACCATCGCGCATATGCTGTCGGCCTGGCGCGGCCTGTTCAGCTGGCTCACCCGCCATCGCGGCTACAGCGCCAACCCCTGCATGGGCCTGCGCGCGCCCAAGTCGGCCAGGGGATTGCCCAAGGCGCTTTCGCCCGAAGCGGCGGGACAGCTGCTCGACGCTGCGGCCGAGACGCCGGCCGATATGCGCGACAAGGCGATGTTCGAACTCGCCTACTCCTCCGGGTTGCGCCTGGCCGAACTGGTCAGCCTCGATCTGGCGCAGGCCGACGCGATCCGCCGCGATTGCGAGGTGACGGTGACCGGCAAGGGCGGCAAGACGCGCAGCGTGCCGGTGGGCGCGAACGCGCGCGCGGCGATCGAAGACTGGCTGGGCTCCCGGGCGTTGCTTGCGCGCGCGGATGTGCCGGCGCTATTCGTCGGCGCGCGCGGCGAGCGCATCGCGCCGGGCGTGGTGCGCGCGCGCCTGGCGCAATGGGCCATCCGCGCCGGCTTGCCGGTGCATGTCCACCCGCATGTGTTGCGCCATTCCTTTGCCACGCACGTGCTGCAGTCCTCGGGCGACTTGCGCGCGGTGCAGGAGATGCTGGGGCATTCGAGCATTTCGACTACCCAGGTGTACACACACCTGGACTTCCAGTACCTGGCCAAGGCCTACGACGCCGCGCATCCGCGGGCGAAGAAGAAATAACGACCATCAGTACCGAGCGACTTCGGCCGGTCTCCTCGAGTGGGGTCGAGATGATCGAGAACCCTGGCGCCGTCTGGCGCGATGCATCGACAAAAGCGACTACCTCGGACCAGATAAATCGATTGTTTCAGTTTAGCCACAAGGGGGCGTTGGCTACGCAAGCAACATGCACTTCCAGATATCGGCCGCGAAGCCAGCGCCGGTCACCAAGCGCGCAGATGCCCTGTTCCGCGCGCTTACCCATCAATCGATTGCGGCATCCGCGGGCCAATTCACAAACGAGTGCTGCGGGCACCGGGGCCGGCCAATTTGTGGCTTGACAAGTAGGCCGCGGTACGTCGAACGTGCGTCGCGAATATCTGCCCGACGCGCGTGAGCGGGGTATCCGCGCGACGGATCAGACCCAGCGTATTGGGCGCGATCGGCTCGCGAACATCGATAATCGCGAGCGAGTCGTGCATCGTCGAGTTTTCGACGATGGGCCGCGGCAGCAGGCAAAGCAGGTCGGAGCTCTGTAGCAGCATTATCGACGTCGTCAGCGAGCGGCATTCGACTTTCAAGCGGGGCGCCGGCAATTGATGGGTGCGAAAGGTTCGTACGACCAGCAGATTCGGCAGATCCCCTACACCCAGATGCAGCCAGTCGGCGCCGCCGAGTTCCGCTAGCGACCTGGCGCCGCCGAGCGGGTGGCCGCGCCGGGCAGTAATAACCATATCGATGTCGAGCAGCCTTTCAACTGAGAATGCGGATTTGGGTGGTTCAATTAACAAGGGACCTACGGCGATATCAACGAGGCCGTTGCGAATGAGCTCGCCAACGTGCGGAAATACACCCTCCAGGATATGTAAATCGACATTGGGACATTCGCTTCGAAAGGCGCTGATGGCTGCCGGTGCCAATCTAGAGGTGCTGGCCGGGGAAACGCTGATGGTGAGCTTTCCTTCGAGTTCGCCGCGCAATTGTGCGACGTCTTCCGCGCTCTTTCGAAGCTCGCTGACGATCAGGCGCGCGCGCAGCAGGAAGGCCTTTCCGTACGCCGTAGGAACAACGCCGAGCGCACTTCGGGTCAATAGCGGCGCAGCGAGTTCCTCTTCAAGTACGCGCAAATTCTTGGAAAGCGCCGGCTGCGACAGGCCGAGTTGCCGCGCCGCTGCGCGTATGCTCCCCTGCTCCGCGACCAGAACAAAGGCCTGGACGGACGATAGCTTCATATTTGCATCGCCGGTGCGTGCGCCTAATCGGGTGATTCTAAAATGTTATCACATGGGTGGTTTTGCGATCTATTCTTTTCAAGCCATATCCGTTAGCTTGAATCTGCTATCGTCAGGCAAATAAGTATTATAAGGAGGAGACCAGGATGATCCGCCACATCGTCAGGTACGCATTGATCAGTTTGGCAATCGCAGCTGCACCGGCTCATGCCGAAACCAAGTTGCTGTTCAGCATCTTTTTCCCGCCCAATCATTTCATCCGTCAGGTCATGCACGAGTGGGCTGCTGACGTCGAGAAGGCGACCGACAATCGCGTCAAGATCGAGTTCTCCGCCGCTTCGATGGCGCCCCCGCCGCAACAGATGAGCGCCGTGCATTCAGGCGTATTTGATATTGGAATTACGGCAAATCCATTCATCAAGAACAAGTTGCCGCTGATCGAATTTTCCTCGCTGCCCTGGCTGGTATCCGACGCCGAAGCCGCCTCCGTGGCATATTGGCGCACCTACCAGAAAAATCTGGCGGGCAAGCAGCAGTTCAAGGACGTGCAATTGCTGTCACTGTTCAATTCCGCCGGCGGGCAGCTCTTCAGCCTCGATGACACGCCAATCAATTCGGTCGATGAACTGAAGAAGCGCAAGTTGTGGGCGCTGCCGGGCGAAGCGGCCGGTCTGCTGAAGAACCTCGGCATCAGTCCGGTCACGACCCCGGCCGTGAAAATCAGCGAGCCGGTTTCGCGCGGCGTGGTTGAGGGTTACTACGGCATAAGCCCAGAGGGCGCGCTCAGCTTCAAGGCGGCGCCTTATACCAAAGTCATCACCTGGTTTCCGCGCTCGGCAACGTCGACCAGTTTTTCGGTGTTCATCAACAAAGGAAAGTGGGGCAAGCTGTCCAAGAAAGATCAGAAGGCAATCCTTGCGGTGTCCGGCGAAAAGCTGGCCGCGCAAGTGGGCAAGGCCTACGAAAAGTCCGCGGCGGACGCGCTGAACAAAATGAAGGCCAGCGGCATCAAAGTAATTGACGCTGATCCCGGTTTCTATGCAGCCTTGCAGAAGGCGGCTGACCCTTCCTTCAAGCGGTTCAACGCAGTCGCGGCGAAGAGCGGGATTGACGGCGACGCGCTGGTTGCCCAGTTCAGGAAGGAGTACCTGGAACTGGCCAGGCACTGAGCCTGCAGAGGCGGTTCGGTAGTCAGGATTTTCGAACCGCCATCTACCGCCACGCGAGACAAAGGAACACCGATGGCGCATAAGGCCTGGGCGCACGCGGTCTATCGGACCGGACAGGTCGTTGGCGCATTGTCGGCTGCGGGCATCGCGCTGCTGACGGTCACCGACGTATCGCTGCGCTACCTCTTCAACAAACCGATCTTCGGAGCAGCCGAGATTACCGATTCGATGCTGGGCGTGCTGGTGGGGGCCGGCCTGATCGTCGCCGCCGCGCTGCGCATCCACATCCGCATCGATCTGCTCGAAGCGCCGCTGCGCAGTCGATTCCGGTCAGGCTATCCGCGCTGGAAATGGTTGAGTGAGTGGCTCGGCACGCTTGCGTTCGCCGCATTGCTTGTACGGCATGCCTGGCACACCATCTCGGCGCGTGAGCTGACAGCGGTGCTCGAATTTCCGATCGGGTGGATATATGCGACCGTGGCTTTGCTCGTGCTGGGCGCGCTGGGGATACTGCTCAGTGACTACCGGCCACCGCCAGCCGAGAGCGAGGACAATTCGTGACGGCCTCACTGATCGGTTTTGCCATACTCATCGCGTTGAGCTTTACCGGCATTCCGCTGGCCTTTGCCACGCTGATTGTCGGCTTCGTCGGCTTCGGTTTGTTCCGTGGCTGGGAATCGACCGTCGTCATGTCCGGCCAGCAGATTGCCGAGATGATCGTCAATCCGAACCTTGTAGTGGTGCCGATATTCATTCTGATGGGCGAGTTCATCCGCCGCGGCGGGATTGCCGACGAGCTCTATGAGTTCGGCAACGCAGTGGTTGGCTGGCTCCGGGGCGGGTTGGCAATGTCCACGGTACTGGCCTGTGGCGCTTTTGCCGGCGTATGCGGCAGTTCGGTGGCAACGGCGGCCACGATGACCAAGGTCGCGATGCCGCCCATGCGCCGCTATGGATACAGCGACAGCCTGTCAGCCGGCACCATCGCCGCGGGGGGCACGCTGGGCATACTGATTCCGCCCAGCATCATCATGGTGATCTATTGCATCTTTACCAACGAAGACATCGGCCGCATGTTCATTGCAGGTGTGCTTCCGGGGATGTTGATGGTGGCGAGTTTTCTGGCTACGGTCGCCATTTGGGTCCGATTGCGTCCGGGTGCCGCGCCCGCAGGTATGGCCATGGCCTGGGACAAGCGAATCGCGGCGCTGAAAAAGACCGGGGCTTTCGTCGCCTTGTTCCTGATCGTGCTCGGAGGCATCTATTTGGGCGTATTCACCCCGACGGAGGCGGCGAGTGTCGGCGCCATCGGCGCATGGTTGTTCGCCTTTGCGCGCGGCGCGATGCGCAGCGCGCGCGAGTATCGCGAGGTCATCGGCGGCGCGGCCGGCATCAGCGCGACGATTTTCGCCATCGCCTCCTGCGCAGTGGTGTTCTCGCAGTTCGTCAACGTCACCGGCATGCCCTACGCGCTGCTGGATCTTGTCGACACCTGGAATCTCAAGGGCACCAGCCTGGTGCTGGCCATAGGCGGATTGTGCATCGTCATGGGCATGATATTCGAGACCCTGGGCATCCTGGTGCTGATCGTGCCGATGTTTCTGCCGGCACTCGAGGCGCAGGGGGTGGACATGCTCTGGTTCGGCATCCTGGTCATCATCCTGATAGAGCTGGGTCTGATCACGCCCCCGATAGGTATCAATGTATTTACCGTCAAGGCCGCGCGCCCGGATCTTGAGTTGTCCGAAATATTCATCGGGGTATGGCCGTTCGTGATCGCAATGCTGGTCACCGCGTCCCTGATTGTCGAGTTCCCGTGGATTGCCACGTGGCTGCCGAATCTGATGCGCTGAGGACTGCCATGTCTGCGACCGTACGCAATATTCTCTTCCTGATGATGGACCAGCTGCGCTGGGACTATCTGTCGTGCTACGGCAGCAGCCCGGTGCAGACGCCGCACATCGACGCACTGGCTGCGCGCGGCGTGCGCTTCACGCGCGCCTACGCACAGGGAACAAGCTGCGGCAATTCGCGCGCCAGCTTCTATACCGGCCGCCATGTGCGTTCGCACGGTGCGACCTGGAACGATATCCCGTTCGAGCTGAATCACTGGACGCTGGGCGATTACATGCACGAGCGCGGGCTGCAGACCGTGCTGATGGGCAAGACGCACATGCAGCCAGACAGGAACGGCCTGGCCCGATTCGAACTGGATCAGGGTCGCGGCGTGGGACAGGCGCTTGCCGAATGCGGTTTCGTGCTCGGGGAACACGACGACGGCCTGCATCCGGAAGGCCCGCTGGGTTTCTACTCGGCGCGCGCGCCGAAATACAACGAATATCTTCGTGCGCACGGCTACGGCGGACGCAATCCGTGGCTGGAGTGGGCCAATTCCGGTGTGGACGAGGCGGGCCGCATCGTTTCCGGCTTCTATATGGAAAACGCACATCGCCCGGCACGCGTGCCCGCAGACCACAGCGAAACCGCCTATATGACCGGGCGGGCGTTGGAGTTCATCGAAGGCGCGGGCGAGACACCCTGGTGCCTGCATCTGTCCTATATCAAACCTCACTGGCCGCTGATCGCGCCGGCACCCTATCACCAGATCTACGGCGCCGGTGATGTGCCAGCCGCGGTTCGCAGCGAGGCGGAACGGGCGACGCTGCACCCGGTGATGCAGGCCTTCATGAAACATCGCCATTCGCAGACGTTCTCGCGCGACGAAGTGCGCAGCCGCGCGATTCCGGCCTACATGGGACTGATTCGCCAGATCGACGACGAGATCGGACGCCTGGCCGCTTTCCTGCGGGCGCGCAATCGGCTCGATGACACCCTGATCGTACTCACGTCCGACCACGGCGACTATCTCGGCGACCACTGGCTGGGCGAGAAGGACCTGTTTCACGATGCAGCCGCGAAGCTGCCGATGATCGTCGTCGATCCGCGCAACGCCGCGGACGCGACCCGCGGCAGTGCATGCGACGCCCTGGTCGGCGCGATCGACCTGATCCCGACCTTCATCGACGCGCTCGGCGGCACGCCGCCGCGGCACCGCCTCGAAGGGCTGTCGCTCCTACCCTGGCTGCACGGCGAGCCTCCGCAACACTGGCGCGAAGCGGTGTTCAGCGAATGCGACTATTGCCGTTTGCCTGCGGCAGAGGCGCTCGGCCGCGACCCGCTCGAAGCCCGGCTGACGATGGCATTCGACGGCCGCTGGAAGTTCGTTCATTGCCTGGGATTCGCACCGATGCTGTTCGACCTGAAGAACGATCCGCAGGAGCTGCGCGACCTCGGGAGCGTGGCGGCCCACGCCGGCGTACGCGAGCGCATGAAGGATCTGCTGCTCGATTGGTCGGCGGGGCTGCGCAACCGCACCGCCGCGGACGAGGCCCAGCTGGCCAGCCTGACCGGCAAATCGTTCCGGCAAGGCGTGCTCATCGGCTTTTGGTCGGAGAACGATGTGCCGGCCGAAATGCGGCCGCCCTCCTGCGGCGCTGCAGGCTGAATGTCGATCGAACCTGCGCGGACGGCCGGCAGCACCCGCCTGATCCTGCTTGGCACCAAGGGCGGGCTGCGCGTCGGCGGGGAGGGACGCGCCAATCCGTCCAACCTGCTGCTGATCGATGGCGTGCCCTATGTCGTCGATTGCGGGTACGGCGTGTCGAGGCAACTGGTGCGTGCGGGCGTGGCGCTGAATACACTGCGATACGTCTTTCTGACGCACCACCATTCGGACCACAATCTCGAATACGGGCCGTTGCTGTACAACGGGTGGGCTACCGGCCTGAAGCAACAGGTCGAGGTGTATGGCCCGCCGCCGCTCGCGCACATAACCGATGCCTTCCTGCAGTCGATGAAATTCGACATCGACATCCGCATGGCGGACGAAGGCAGATCGGATCTGCGCGAGTTGATCTGCACACACGAGATCGACCATGCCGGCTTCGTATGCCGGATGGGCGAAGTGACGGTCAGTTGCCTGCGGGTCAGGCACCCGCCGATTGAAAACACCTATGCCTATCGATTCGACACCAAGGATCGCTCAATCGTGTTTTCTGGCGACACCGCGTATTTTCCGGAACTCGCCACCTTTGCCAAAGGCGCGGATGTATTGGTGCATGAGGTGATGTACCGTCCGGGCCTGGACGCACTGGTCAAACGCGTGCCGAACGCATCCACCTTGCGCGAACACCTCCTGGCAAGTCATACACTCACCGAAGATGTGGGCAGGATCGCGCAGGCTTCCGGCGTCCAGACACTGGTGCTGTCGCATCTCGTGCCGGGGGATGATCCGACTATTACGGATGCGATGTGGTCGGAAGGCGTAAGAAAGCATTTTGATGGTCGGATAATAGTCGGCAGTGATCTGATGGAAATCTGATATTGCAGTCACGTCGAACGTTCGCGATACGTACTTCGGATCCGCAGCAGGGGGTAGCAGCTCGATAGTGCCGGTTTGGTCAGGGTGGTGCCGTTCTCGACCGGCCGGCCCTGTTACCGTCAAAAACGGCTTATCATGCCGGCCGATGAAACAACTAATCCTCAAGGCCGGACGCGAGAAGTCGCTGCAGCGCCACCATCCCTGGATTTTTTCCGGCGCGGTGGTGCGCGTACAGGGCGATCCGGGGCCGGGCGACAGCGTGGCGGTGCGCGGCGCCGGCGGCGAATTCCTCGCCTGGGCCGTCTACAGCCCGGCCTCGCAGATCCGCGCGCGTGTGTGGAGTTGGGACGAGAAACAGCCGGTCGACGCCGACTTGCTGCGCGCGCGTTTGCGCGCGGCGCTGGCGGCGCGCGCGCGGCTGTTGAACGCAGATGACAGCGATGCCATGCGCCTGGTGCACGGGGAATCAGACGGCCTGCCCGGAGTGATCGCGGATCGCTACGGCGAGGTGGTGGTGCTGCAACTGCTCTCCGCGGGCGCTGAACGCTGGCGCGCGCAGATTGCGGACGCGGTGCGCGAGTTGAGCGGTTGCGCCTGTGTGTACGAGCGTTCCGACGCCGACGTGCGCGGGCTCGAAGGCCTGCCGGTGCGCTGCGGTGCGCTTCACGGCGCTTTGCCCGCCGCCGGCGTGCATATGCGCGAGCACGGCCTTGGTTACCTTGTGGATGTGGCCGCCGGGCACAAGACCGGCTTCTATCTGGATCAGCGCGACAACCGCAAGCGCGTCGGCGAGCTGGCGCGCGGGCGCGAGGTGCTCAATTGCTTTTGCTATACCGGCGGCTTTACGCTCAACGCGCTTGCAGGCGGGGCGCGGTCGGTGCTGTCGGTGGATAGCTCCGCCGAGGCGCTGGCGCAGGCACGCGCCAACCTGCAGCGCAATGATCTGGACGTCGCGCGCGCGCAGTGGCAGGACGCCGACGTATTCAAGCACCTGCGCGTCCTGCGCGACCAGGGCCGCAGCTTCGATCTCATCGTGCTCGATCCGCCCAAATTTGCGCCCACGGCGGCATTCGCGGAAAAGGCAGCGCGGGGCTACAAGGATATCAACCTGCTGGCGCTGAAACTGCTGCGCCCGGACGGACTGCTCGCAAGCTTCTCCTGCTCGGGCGGCGTTTCCGCCGACCTGTTCCAGAAAATCCTCGCCGGTGCGGCGCTGGATGCAGGGGTGGACGCATCCATCGTCGGCCGTTACACCGCCGGCGCCGACCACCCGGTGCTGCTGTCTTTCCCGGAGGGGGACTATCTGAAAGGGCTGCTGTTGCGGCGCAGCTAGGCGATAATCGCGCGTTCGAGGCGCACACCTACATCAGGATCGGATATGAAACCACAGGAAATGGTGCCGGTAACCATACTCACCGGTTTTCTGGGCAGCGGCAAGACCACGTTGCTCAACCGCATACTCAAGGAACAGCACGGGAGCCGCATCGCCGTCATCGAAAACGAATTCGGCGAGGTAGGCATCGACAACGAGTTGCTGCTGCACGATACCGGCGAACAAATCGTCGAGATGAACAACGGCTGCATCTGCTGCACCGTGCGCGGCGACCTGGTGCGCATCCTGGGCGAGCTGCAGGCGAAGCGCGAGACAAAGCAACTCGACTTCGAGCGCATCATAATCGAGACCACCGGCATGGCCGACCCGGGACCCGTGGCGCAGACTTTCTTCATGGACGAGGAAATTGGCAGCTATTACCTGCTCGACTCCATCGTTACCGTGGTCGACGCCAAGCACGCGGACAAGCAACTGGACGATTTTCGCGAAGCGCAGGAGCAGGTGGGCTTCGCCGACCGCATCCTGCTGTCCAAGACCGACCTCGTCAGCGCGGAGGAACAGGAGCAGCTGAAGGCACGGCTGGTCAAGATCAATCCGCGCGCGCCGATCAAGCAGGTGCATTTTGGCAGCACGCCGCTGGCGGACATACTCGACATCCGCGGCTTCAACCTGAACGCGATTCTGGACATCGAACCCGGCTTCCTCGAGGAGGAGCACCATGAGCACGACGACGAAGTGCACTCTTTCGTGTTCCGCGCGGATGCGCCTTTCGATGGGGTGAAACTCGAGGAATTTCTCTCCGGCATGATCCAGGTCTACGGCCCGGACCTGCTGCGCTACAAGGGCGTGCTCTGGCTCGATCAGGACGAAAACCGGGTGGTGTTCCAGGGCGTGCACATGCTCATGGGCGGGGATGTCGGCAAACCCTGGGGGCCGCATGAAAAGCGCGGCAGCGTAATGGTGTTCATCGGCAGGAAACTGCCGGAGGATCTGTTCGTACAGGGGTTGAAACAGTGCCTGCTTAGCTAGGGGGCGTTTCCAGCCAGGCGCAATCGGCTCAGGCCGGACGGCCGGAATCGGTATCCAAGCCGCTGTATTGAAACAGGTATTTTGGCGAACTGCGACATACGGACCACAGCCGTATCGTGCATTTCCGGCTGCTGCGCCGTGCTGCTGGCCGCCAGCGCCCTGGCTCAATGGGGCGCAAATCGGGTTGATTCCCGAAAAAGCGCCCCAATATCCATAAATTGACCGTGCCGGACCCGAAAAATGGAACAATTCCGTGGTACCACCATTCTGTCCGCGCGGCGCGGCCATAGCGTCGCGCTCGGCGGGGACGGCCAGGTTACCCTGGGCAATATCGTGATCAAATCCGGTGCGCGCAAGGTGCGGCGCCTGTACCACGATCGCATACTCGCCGGGTTCGCCGGCGGCACGGCCGACGCCTTCACTCTGTTCGAGCGCTTCGAGGCCAAGCTGGAAAAGCACCAGGGCAACCTCCTGCGCTCGGCGGTGGAACTGGCCAAGGACTGGCGCACCGATCGCGTACTACGGCGCCTGGAGGCGATGCTCGCCGTGGCGGACCGCGAAAGCTCGCTCATCATCACCGGGATGGGCGACGTGCTCGAACCCGAACTCGGCCTGATCGCCATCGGCTCGGGCGGGCCCTATGCGCAGTCGGCGGCGCGCGCACTGCTGGAAAACACCGCGCTCGCACCCAAGGAAATCGTCGCCAGGTCGCTTGCCATCGCGGCGGACATCTGCATCTACACCAACCAGCAAATTGTGATCGAAACCCTAGATTGATGAAACCGAATCGAGACCGGCGTTGTCCAACCCTTTTCGCAAGCCAGCCATGTCGCACATGACCCCGCAGGAAATCGTCCATGAACTGGACAAGCACATCATCGGACAGGACCGCGCCAAGCGCGCGGTCGCCATCGCGCTCAGAAACCGCTGGCGCCGGCAGCAGGTGGCCGAGCCGCTGCGCCACGAAATTACGCCGAAGAACATACTCATGATCGGGCCGACCGGCGTGGGCAAGACCGAAATCGCGCGGCGACTGGCGAAACTCGCCGACGCGCCCTTCATCAAGGTGGAAGCGAGCAAATTCACCGAGGTGGGCTATGTCGGCCGCGACGTCGACACCATCGTGCGCGATTTGGTCGAGATCAGCTTCAAGGAGACGCGCGAGCACGCCGTGCGCATGGTGAGGACCCGCGCCGAGGATGCGGCCGAGGAGCGCATCCTCGACGTCCTCCTACCCCAGGCGCGCAGGACGGGGTCCTTCGATGCGGTGGAGGCGGGCAGCGCCGCCGTCCCGGAAGCCGCGGAAGCATCGGCGACGCGGCAGAAGTTCAGGAAAAAGCTGCGCGAAGGCGATCTGGACGACAGGGAGATCGAAATCGAAGTGTCGGCGACGGCGGCGCAGATGGAAATCTTCGCGCCGCCCGGGATGGAAGAGCTGACTTCGCAGATCCAGGGCATGTTCCAGAACCTGTCCGGCAGCCGCAAGAAAACGCGCAAGCTGAAAATCCGCGAGGCGTTCAAGCTCGTCGCCGAAGAGGAGGCTGCGCGCATGGTCAGCGACGAGGACCTCAAGACCGACGCGCTTGCCAACGCGGAGCAGAACGGCATCGTTTTCATCGACGAAATCGACAAGATCGCCAGCCGCTCCGAGGTGTCCGGCGCCGACGTGTCGCGCCAGGGGGTGCAGCGCGACTTGCTGCCCCTGGTGGAAGGCACCACGGTTAGCACCAAGTACGGCATGGTCAAGACCGACCACATCCTGTTCATCGCGAGCGGCGCATTCCACCTGGCCAAGCCTTCCGATCTCATCCCCGAGCTGCAGGGGCGGCTGCCGATACGGGTAGAGCTCGATTCGCTGTCGGCCGCAGATTTCGAGAGCATCCTTACCCAGACCGATGCCTGCCTCACGCGCCAGTACCAGGCGCTGCTCGAAACCGAGGGTGTGACGCTGCAGTTCCAGCCCGATGGGGTAAAGCGATTGGCCGAAATCGCCTATGCCGTCAACGAGAAGACCGAGAACATCGGCGCGCGGCGACTGTACACCGTGATGGAAAAGCTGCTAGAGGAAATTTCTTTCGACGCCGGCAAGCGCGACGCCGAGGTGATAACCATCGACGCCCCGTACGTAGATGCGCGGCTGAAAGAGTTGGCGCAATCCGAAGACCTGGCACGGTACGTCCTGTAAAACCTACCATGGAGACAAACATGAAACATTCCACAAGGGCCGTGCTGTTCGGTTCCATAGGCCTGGTGCTCGGGGGCGGACTTCCCACCAGCGTGGTTCACGCGCAGGAGGTGACCATCAGGGAACCCTGGGTGCGCGGCACCGTGCGCGGGCAGAAGGCGACCGGAGCATTCATGCAACTCACCGCCAGCGAGTCGGCCACCCTGGTTGCGGTGGAGAGCCCGGTCGCGGGCTCGGTGCAGATCCACGAGATGAAAATGGAAAACGACGTGATGCAGATGCGCGCCATCTCCCGGCTGGACCTGCCGGCGGGCAAGGCAGTCGAGTTGAAACCCGGCGGCTACCACGTCATGCTGATGGACCTGAAGCAGCCCTTGAAAAAGGGCGCGGCCGTGCCGATCAGGTTGCGATTCGAGTCCAAGGACAAGACTTTCAAGACCATAGAGATACAGGCGCAGGTGCGCGAGCTCGGCGCCAGCCCGAAACAATAGCCCTTGAAACCGGCCATGCCCGCCCCATATTTAGTCTGCAGGCCGCTAGGCCGCAAACCGATAAATTTGGAAGGAGCATAGACATGGCAAATGTTACGCGTTATGACCCTTTCGGGGATGTGTTCGACGATCTTCTGAAGGGCTTTTTTGTGCGACCGATGGCGTATGAGGGGCAGCCTGCTGCGCCTGGACGGATCAAGATCGACGTGACCGAGAGAAACGGCGCGTACGTGGTACACGCCGAGATACCCGGGGTGAAGAAAGAAGACATCCAGGTCAGCATCGAAGGCGATCAGGTTTCGATCAGCGCCGAGGCCCGCGCCGAAAAGGAAGTCAAGGACGACGAGCGGGTGTTGCACCGCGAACGCTATTACGGCAAAGTCGCGCGCGCGTTCCGCCTGGGAACCGATATCGACCAGTCGACCGCCAACGCGAAATACGCCGATGGTGTGCTCGAGCTGACCCTGCCGAAGAAAGCCGATGCAGCAGGGCGCCAGCTGACCATTCAGTAACAGGCTGGAGCAATATCGAGAAAAGGCGGCCTGGTGCCGCCTTTTCTCGTTCCAGGGGCGGTAAAATCGATGCATCGAGCATAAGCCATCAAGGGCGAATTCCATGTCCAAGCCCGCCGTACCTGCAATAAAGGCCCAGACCCTGGCCGAAGCGCTGCCCTACATCAAGCGCTTTCACGGCAAGACCATAGTCGTCAAGTACGGCGGCAACGCCATGACCGATCCGGCTCTGCAAAGGAGCTTCGCCCATGACGTGGTGCTGCTGAAGCTGGTGGGCATGCATCCGGTGGTGGTGCACGGCGGCGGCCCGCAGATCGAAGCGCTGCTCAAGCGCATCGGCAAGACGGGCGAATTCGTCCAGGGCATGCGCGTGACCGACGCAGAAACCATGGACGTGGTCGAAATGGTGCTCGGTGGCGCAGTTAACAAGGACATCGTCACGCTGATCAACCAGGCCGGCGGCAAGGCGGTAGGCCTTACCGGGCAGGACGGCGCATTCATCCGCGCAAGAAAGCTGATGCTGCCCGACAAGGACAAACCGACGCAAATGCTCGACATCGGCCAGGTCGGTGAAATCGAAGCGATCGATCCGCAGATGATTTCGGTGCTCGAAGCCGGGGGGTTCATCCCGGTGGTGGCGCCGATCGGCGTGGGCGCCAACGGCGAATCCTTTAACATCAACGCCGATCTCGTCGCGGGCAAACTCGCCGAAATTCTGAAGGCGGAGAAACTGGTGCTGCTCACCAATACGCCCGGCGTGCTGGACAAGGAAGGCAAACTCATCACCGGACTGACGGCTAAGGACATCGACGCCCTGTTCGCCGACGGCACCCTCTCCGGCGGCATGCTGCCCAAGATCAGTTCGGCGCTGGACGCCGCGCGCAGCGGGGTGAAAAGCGTGCACATCATCGACGGCCGCGTCGAGCACGCGCTGCTGCTCGAAATCCTCACCGACCAGGGCGTAGGCACGCTGATTCGCGGCAAGTGACTCTGCCGGGCCCTGCCCGAGGCAGTCCTTGCGCAGCGCGCTGCACCGGGGGGGATCCGCTTTTTTCGCGTTCAGGCTATTTGATTGCCGTCTTCGTCCCGCAGCCCGTCGAGGTATCCTTTCAAGGGGTCGTAAATCGTCAGCACCCTCCCGCGCGGCGCTGTGCTAAAGGAGATGTGCACCCATTTTGCATACTCCAGGATGCACTGGTCGAAATCGATGCCGGAATTGCGGATGGCTTTGATAACATCCACGGGCGGACCGAATTCGGGACAGGTGAAATCGGCCGCCAGCCCCTGGGTATGCTGTGAGCTTATTGCGCCGCTGACGCGCCGGTTGAGCTCCGGGCAGCGGTAAGCGCTGGAGATTTCCAGCGGGAATCCGGTCAGGACCTGCACCTGTTCCAGACCTTCGGCAAGTAGCCGCAGGTTTTTGACGATGTCCGGGCCCGGCGTGTTGTCGATACGCTCGCGCTGAGCGGTTTCAGAGTAGATCAATTGTTCGAGTGAGTAGTTTCGAGTGAGTTGCATGCGGCGATTCTAGGATGGATGCGCGACAATGCCAACAAGGCTTACCTGGGTTTTCGACCTCGACAACACCCTGCACAACGCGACGCCGCATATCTTCCCGCATATCAATCGCAGCATGACCGCCTATCTGCAGCGGCATTTGCAGCTGACCGAGGAGGAGGCGGGCAAGCTGCGCGCGCACTACTGGCACAGCTACGGGGCCACGCTGCTGGGCATGATGCGCCATCACGGCACCGACCCGGACCATTTTCTGCGCGAGACGCACGCGTTCCCCGACCTGTCCACTATGGTGGTGTACGAACGCGGACTCGCCGCCATGCTGCGCCGCCTCCCCGGGCGCAAGCTGGTTCTGTCCAACGCACCGCGGCTGTACGCGCGCGCCGTGTTGCAGATGATGGGCGTGGAAAGTCACTTCGACGCGCTGCACTGCATAGAGTCCACCGGATATCAGCCCAAGCCCTCGCTGGCGGCTTTTCGCAGCGTGCTGCGCGCCCATGGCCTCATCGCCTCGCGTTGCGTCATGGTGGAGGACAGCCGCCAGAACCTGCGGCCGGCCAAGTGCCTGGGCATGAAGACCGTGTGGATCACGCGCGAGCCGCGCTCGCCAGCCTATGTGGACGTCAAGACGGCGTCGGTGCTCGCCCTGCCGCGCTTGCTCGGGCGCCTCAGGCCATAAATGGGGTCGGGTTGGCATAAATGGGCCTAAGAAACGGGCGAAGCTCTTGCTTACCCGCTCGCCCCCGCTTCCAAGCCAACCCGACCCCTTTTTTGAAGGACTGTTAGCACTTACCAACCGCATGGGCTAGAATTTGCGCAGATCGGCATACACAGGGAGGCGATCATGGCGACTCGCTCGGGCGAACGCAAGAACCAGATACTGCAGGTGCTGGCCGAAATGCTTGAGGCGCCGAAGGGCGAGAAAATCACCACTGCCGCGCTCGCTGCCAGGCTCGATGTATCCGAAGCCGCGCTCTACCGCCACTTCGCCAGCAAGGCACAGATGTACGAGGGTCTGATCGGCTTCGTCGAGGAGACGGTGTTCGGCCTGATAAATAAAATCAGCGCGGAACAGGAAAGCGGACTGAAGCAGACTCACGCCATCGCCGCCATGCTGTTGTCCTTCGCCGAAAAGAATCCGGGAATGACCCGTGTGCTGATCGGCGACGCGCTGGTAAACGAGGACGCGCGGCTGCAGGCCCGGATCAACCAGTTGCACGACCGGCTGGAGGCGACGCTGAAGCAATCGCTGCGGCTGGCGCTGACCCAAGGGGAAATAGACAGTGATGCCGACGCCGCGGCCCAGGCGAACCTGATGCTCGCCTACGTTATTGGCCGCTGGCATCAATATGCCAAGAGCGGCTTCAAGCGTCTGCCGACGGAGTTGTGGCAGAAGCAGGCGCCTATGCTACTGGCTTAGGCGGAGCAGACCTTGCAGCTGGGATCTTTGGCAAGCTTGATCGAGCGCCACTCCATCCCCAGGCAATCGAGCAGCAGCAAACGGCCATTGAGGGTCTCGCCCGCGCCGGCGAGCAGCTTCAGGGCTTCCGCCGCCTGTACCGCGCCGATGATGCCGGTAAGCGGCGCGAACACTCCCATCACCGCGCAGCGCGTTTCCTCCGCTTCCATGTCTTCCGGAAAAAGGCAGTTGTAACAAGGCGCCTCAGGCTGGCGCAGGTCGTAGACGCTAACCTGCCCGTCAAAGCGAACGGCGGCGCCGGAGACCAGCGCTTTGCGATGGGCCACGCAGGCACGGTTTACCGCATGGCGGGTGGCGAAGTTGTCGCAGCAGTCGAGCACCACGTCGGCGCTCGCTACCAGCTGCTCCAGGCGTTCGCCCTCCAGGCGCTCGGAGACCGCGATAACCTCGACCTGCGGATTCATCTGCGCCAGCGTGTCCTTGCCCGAATACGCTTTTGCCCGTCCGACGGCGGCCGTGGTATGCAGGATCTGGCGCTGCAGATTGGTGAGATCGACCGAATCGCCGTCGGCAAGCGTAATGCGCCCGACGCCGCCCGAGGCGAGATACATGGAGGCGGGAGAGCCCAGGCCGCCCGCGCCGACGACCAGTGCGTGGGCCGCAAGCAGTCTTTCCTGCCCTTCGATACCCACTTCCGGCAACAGGATATGCCTGCTGTAGCGCAGTAGCTGATCGTCGTTCATTGGAGCGGGAAAGGCATTGCGCCTGGCGCAAACCGAGCGGGTATCCCGGTGCGATTCGCGCCGGGGGCTAGTTCCGTTGAATTATCTGCAGGCCTTTCAGCATATTGACGGCCTGAGTCAACTGATAGTCCTTGTCCGACCCGAACTCCAGGGGTTTGGCCTGCGCGTCTGAGTTCTCGCCCTTGGGCTTGTCGTTGGGCTTTGCCGCCGGTTTTTCGGATTTGTCCGCGGTGTCCTTGTCATTGGCCAGGTGCTTGTCGAGGTCCGCTTCGCGCAGAAACGCGTGCGTATCGATGCCCGGTTCCTCGACCACGATGTCCGGCGTGATGCCCTTGGCCTGGATCGAACGGCCGCTGGGCGTGTAGTAGCGCGCGGTGGTCAGTTTGATGGCGGTGCTGTTGCCAAGAGGCATGATGGTCTGCACCGAGCCTTTGCCGAACGTCTGGGTGCCCATGATCAGGGCGCGCTTGTGGTCCTGCAGCGCGCCGGCAACGATTTCGGAGGCGGAGGCCGAGCCGCCGTTCACCAGAACCACCATGGGGACGGTCTTGATCGCCGCCGGCAGGTTCTTGAGATAGTCGTCGCTGCCGCCGCGCAGATAGTCCTCGGTGCTGGCGAGGTACTTGCGCTTGGCGTCCTCGGTGCGGCCATCGGTCGTGACCACGATGGACTTGGGTGCCAGGAACGCGGCCGAGATGCCTACGGCCCCGTTCAGCAATCCGCCCGGGTCATTGCGCAGGTCCAGAACCAGTCCCTTCAACTGCCCGTCCTTGTAGAGGGTATTGATGTGGCGCACCATGTTTTCGCCGGAACGCTCCTGGAACTGCACCACGCGCAGATAGCCGTAGCCGGGCTCGACGAGCTTGGACTTCACGCTCTGCACCTTGATCACGTCGCGTACCAGGGTAATCTCCAGCGGCTTGGGTTCGCCTTTGCGCAGCACGGTGAGCTTGATCGAGCTCCGGGGTTTGCCGCGCATGCGCTTGACCGCGTCGTTCAGGCTCATGCCTTTCACCGGAGTCTCGTCAAGCTTGATGATCAGGTCGCCAGACTTGATGCCGGCGCGATAGGCAGGGGTGTCTTCGATCGGGGAAACCACCTTGACGAAACCGTCCTCCATGCCTACCTCGATGCCCAGACCGCCGAACTCGCCTTGCGTGCCTACCTGCAGTTCGCGGAAGGCATCGCGGTCCAGGTAGGCAGAGTGCGGATCCAGGCCGGTGAGCATGCCATTGATGGCTTCGGAGATGAGCTTCTTGTCCTCGACCGGTTCGACGTAATTGCTCTTGATTGCGCCGAACACCTCGGCAAAGGAGCGCAGCTCCTCCACCGGGAGGGGCGTACGCGCCCCTTCTTTCTGGGCGACGGCGGAGAAATTCAGCGACAGCATAATCCCCGCCAGCGCCCCCAGCACAATCAACCCTGCTTTCTGCAATTTGTTTCTCATGACAGGCACCACCCTTCTACTTCAAAGACACCCAGCGCAACGGATCGAAGGCTTTGCCTTGATATCGAATTTCGAAGTATAGACCGGAATCTGGGTTGCCGCCGCTATTGCCGACCGTCGCCACTTCGTCGCCGGTCGCCACCTTATCACCTACCTGTTTGAGCAGCGCCTCGTTATTGCCGTATATGGTGAGGTAACTCTGGCCGTGGTCGATGATCATCAGGTTGCCGAAGCCGCGCATCCAATCGGCAAACACCACCCGCCCCGCGGCAACCGCGCGCACCTCCTGGCCATTCGCTCCGCGAATGAAAAGGCCCTTCCAGCTGGGCCCGCTATCACTACGTGGACTGCCGAACTGGTTGATTAGTTCCCCGCGCGTCGGCAGTCGGAGCCTGCCCTTGAGCGACGCGAACGCCTGGCCCTCGCCCCCCGGTTCAGGCAGGCTCTCATTGCGCAGCCCGGCCGCGCCGGGGGAAATGACTTTTCCCAACTCCTCCACCAGGCGCGACAGGCGCGCTTCGTCGCGCTGCAATGATTTTATCTCGCGCCGTTGCGAGCGTATCTGCTTCGCCAGGCTGGCCAGCACCCGGCGCCGCTCCGCCTGCTGCGCAAGCAATTCCCTGCGTTCCTCGCGTTGTCGCGCCTCCAGCTGCGCGAGTTCGGCGCTTTTGCCGCGGGCCTCGCTCCCGAGTTGCTCCAGCGCGGAAAGGTTGGCGCGCAGCGCGCCGATGAACTCGGTCTGAGCCCGCGAAATGTAGCTGTAGTAGTAGAGCTCGCGCGCGGTCTGGTTCGGGTCGCGCCCGGAGAGCAGCAGCCTCAGGTAGTCCTGCCGGCCTGTAGTGTAGCTTGTGGCCAGCAGCTGCCCGAGTTCGCGCTGCTGCGCGGCAATGGCGGCTTGCAGCGTGCGCGAGCCCTCTGCCACGCGGCTGAGCTCGGCCAGCGCCCCCTGGCGTTGCGCGGCGATTTCGTGCAGCCTGCGATTGGCCTCGGATACGCCGCGCTCGGATGCGCGCAGACCGTCGCTGGCCTCGGATCGGCCCTCCTCGGCGCCGCTCAGATCTTGTTTTAAGGTTTCGATGCGGCCGCGCAACTCGTCCAGATCGGACTTGCCGGCGGCGCATGCCGGATGCGCGCCGACCAGCGCCAAAGCCAGAATGATGAATCCTTTGCTGCAGGAGACGCTTGAGGCAAGGACAGGTGACCCGAATGTCCTCCGTACCCTTTGCGTCTGCTGCGTCAAACTCAAGCCTTGGCCTTGCCCTGGTTGGCGACTGCCTGCATGGCTTTCTCGACTTCGGCTGCGTCGCCCAGATAGTAGTGGCGCTGGGGTTTGAGCGCGTCGTCCAGTTCGTAGACCAAGGGCACCCCGGTGGGAATATTGAGGCCGACGATTTCTTTGTCGCTTACCTTGTCCAGATACTTCACCAGCGCCCGGATGGAATTGCCGTGCGCGGCGATGAGGACCCGCTTGCCCGCCCGGATATCCGGGGCGATCGATTGGTTCCAGTAGGGCAGCACGCGCGCGACCGTGTCCTTGAGGCATTCGGTCAGCGGCACCTGGGCAGGCGCGAGCCCGCGGTATCGCGGGTCGCTGCCGGGGTAGCGCTCGTCGTCCTGGCTAAGTGCGGGCGGGGGTATGTCATAGCTGCGGCGCCAGGTCAGCACCTGCTCGTCGCCGAACTTGGCCGCTGTTTCGGCCTTGTTCAGACCCTGCAGTGCGCCGTAATGGCGCTCGTTTAGGCGCCAGGCGTGCTGCACCGGTATCCACATCAGGTCCATGCGCTCCAGCGCCAGCCACAGGGTCTTGATCGCGCGCTTGAGCACCGACGTATGCGCCAGATCGAACACAAAACCCGCCTCGCGCATCAGTTCGCCCGCTTTTCCCGCCTCTTCCACACCCTTGTCTGTCAGGCCGACATCGGTCCAGCCGGTGAAGCGGTTTTCCTTGTTCCAGACGGATTCGCCATGCCTGAGCAGAATGATCTTTTTCATAATGATCCCTTTTTGGGCGTACGGTAAGCTCGCGGATATTTTATAATATTCCCGTATCGGAAACAGTGAACGTGCCGCACAGGCGCGAGATCATTCCTGTCGGGGGTGCATGAGGAGCCGGGAAATCGCTCGAACCCCTGCGTTCCTGGCTTCGTCCCCGCATTTTGTGATGACCTATTAGGAGCATGCGTGAAATTCGTAATGGACAATATTTTTCTCGTCGCGATCGCGTTCGTCAGTGGCGCGATGCTGGTCTGGCCGCTGCTGCGGCGCGGTGCCGGCGGACCGTCGGTGAATACGCTGGAGGCGACGCAGATGATCAACCGGCAGGACGCGTTGCTGCTGGACGTGCGCGAGCAGGCCGAATTTGCGCAGTCGCACATCCTCAATGCGCGCGGTTTGCCGCTGTCGCAGCTCGAGGCGCGGATCGGCGACATCGAGAAATACAAGGACAAACCCCTGATCGTGTACTGCGCCACCGACAACCGTTCGAGCACAGCGGTCGCTGCGCTTAAAAAGCGCGGCTTTTCCAACGTGTTCAGCCTGAGCGGCGGATTCGCGGCCTGGCAAAGCGCCGGGCTGCCGGTGCAGAAATAGGAATTCCGATGCCCAATATCCGCATGTACAGTACCGCCGTCTGCCCTTATTGCCAGCGCGCCGAGACGCTGCTCAAGTCCAAAGGCGTAGCCGAGATCGAGAAAATCCGCGTCGACCTCGAGCCTGCGAAGCGCGGCGAGATGATGGAAAAGACCGGCCGGCGTACCGTGCCGCAGATCTATATCGGCGAAGTATACGTCGGCGGATTCGACGATCTGACGGCGCTCGACCGCGCAGGCAAGCTAGACCCGCTGCTGCGCGGCGAGACCTGACGGCAACATTACTTCACTTCAACTACAGGAACCAATATGAACGAACCGCAGCAGCAGCCGATATTCGGCATCGACAAGATTTACATCAAGGATCTGTCCCTGGAGATCCCGCATGCGCCGGAGATATTTCTTTCCGCGGAACAGCCGAAAATGGATGTGCAGCTTCATCACGAGCACAAGGCGCTCAGCGAAGGCATGTACCAGGTGGTGTTGACGGTCACCGTGACGGCGAAGATTGCCGAGAGTGCCGGCGATAAGACCGGCGATAAGACCGTATTCCTGGTGGAGGCGGCGCAGGCCGGCATTTTCCAGATCCGCAACGTTCCGGAAGCGGACTTGGAACCCCTGCTCGCCACCGCCTGCCCGACCATCCTCTATCCCTATGTGCGCGAGATCGTGTCCGCAACCATCGGCCGTGCCGGTTTTCCGCCGATATATCTGGCGCCTGTCAATTTCGACGCGATTTATCTGCAAAGGATGCAGCAGGCGCAGGATCAGGCTGGACCGAAGATCGAAATCGCTCAATAGGGATGCGCCGTTTTCCCCTCCTGGTCTTGCTTTTTGCCGCGCCGGCGGCTGCGGCGGGAGATTTCCGCTCGATCGGGGACAACGCCGTGCCGATGTACGATGCGCCCTCGATCAAAGCGAACGCTCTGTTCGTTGCGAGTAAATTCTACCCGGTGGAAGTGATCGTCCAGGTCGACAACTGGAACAAGGTGCGCGATGTCGCCGGTGATCTAGCCTGGGTGGAGAAGAAGAACCTGTCCGATACCCGTACCGTGCTGGTTACCGCGGAGCTCGCAGATGTGCGCGAGAGTCCGGAGGACACCGCGCCGCTGGTATTTCAGGCGCGCAAGGGCGTAGCGCTGGAAGTCGTCGAGCTCGGCGCGGGCCCTTGGGTCAAGGTGCGGCACCGCGGCGGCCAGACCGGGTTCGTGCGCGCGAACCAGGTCTGGGGCCTGTAGCGTCTTTCCGGCGCTGGCGCAGGCACAGCCATGAAGATCGCCGTACTCGGCGCCGGCGCCTGGGGCACGGCGATTGCCGCCGTCCTGAGCGCAAGACACGAGATCGTGCTGTGGGGGCGCGACCCAGGGCAATGCCGGGACATCGCCGCCGCCCGATGCAATCGGCGCTATCTGCCGGAAATTGCGCTGCCGCCGCAACTCGCAATCGAGCCCGTATTTGCTTCGGCGGTATCCGCCGCCGAGCTCGTGCTGGTGGCAACCCCGACCGCGGCGCTGCGCGACATATTGACCCGGCTCGCGCCGCTGCGCAAACCCGTGGTGTGGTTGTGCAAGGGGTTCGAGCCCCAAAGCGCGGAGCTGCCGCACCAGATCGCTGCGAAAGTGCTGGCGCCGGGCAACGCTTATGGGGCGCTGTCCGGCCCCAGCTTTGCGCTGGAAGTTGCGCGCGGACTGCCGACGGCGCTCACGCTCGCCTCCGCCGACGCGGGATTCAGTCAGGCTACGGCGCGTGCGCTGCACGGCTCGCGCTTGCGCGTTTATTTCAGCAGCGATCTGGTCGGCGTGGAAATCGGCGGCGCGGTAAAGAACGTCATGGCCATCGCAACCGGCATCGCCGACGGCTTGGGCCTGGGCGCCAACGCGCGCGCCGCCCTGATCACCCGCGGGCTGGCGGAAATAGCGCGCCTGGGGGTGAAGCTCGGCGGCCGCCCCGAGACTTTCACCGGACTCACCGGCGCCGGCGACCTGATCCTGACCTGCACCGGCGATCTGTCGCGCAACCGGCGTGTCGGTCTCGGGCTCGCTCAGGGCAAGAAGCTCGATGTCGTCCTGGGCGAGTTGGGACACGTGGCCGAGGGGGTACATACGGCCGCCGCGCTCGAGAAGCGCGCACTGGAACTCGGGGTCGATATGCCGATCACCCAATCGGTGTGTGCTGTCCTGTTCGGCGGCGTTTCGCCGCGCGAGGCGGTGGAACAGTTGCTGGCGCGCGATCCCAAGGGCGAAGCCTAGTCCTGCGCGAGGAGGCTTCCCCACAACTTCACATCCCGGGTCTCAGGCGCACCCGGCGAACCCCAGCTGGCGCCAGGCTTCGTATACCGCCACTGCCACCGCATTGGAAAGGTTGAGACTGCGGTTGCCCGGCCGCAGTGGCAGGCGCAGGCGCTGTTCCTCGGGCACGCTGTGGAGTATTTCCTGCGGCAGGCCGCGCGTCTCGGGTCCGAACAGGAACGCGTCGCCCTCGCGGTATTCGGGCTCGGTGTAGGGGCGGCGCGCATGCGTGGAAAAGGCGAACATGCGTCTGCCCTGCAGGTATTCGCAGGCTGCGCGCCAATCCTTGTGCACCACCAGCGCGGCATACTCATGATAATCGAGGCCGGCACGCTTCAATTCGCGGTCCTCGAGGCGAAATCCCAGCGGCTCGACCAAGTGCAGGGTAGCACCGGTGTTGGCCGCAAGGCGGATGACATTGCCGGTATTGGGCGGAATTTCCGGCTGATACAGGACGATCTCAAGCACCGCGCGCCGTCCGTGCCACCACCCAGTTCTCGACCCGAGCGGCGCCGCTGCGCTTGAGCGTACGCGCAAATTCATCCAGCGTCGCCCCGGTGGTCATCACATCGTCCACCACCGCAATGTTCAGGCCGGCAAGGTCGCCATCGCAGGCGAAGGCATGGCGCATGTTGTTCGCGCGCTCGCGCCACGGCAGCCCGGTCTGCGGCGCGGTGTTGCGCACGCGCCGCCCGAGACGTGCATCCGTGGCTATGCCGGAGAGGCGCGACAGCACCTTGGCGATTTCTGCGGCCTGATTGAAGCCGCGCTCGGCCAGGCGCAGCGGATGCAGGGGCAAGGGCACGATCAGGTCCACGCTGCGAGCCTGGCCGAGGCGCTGATGCAACTCGCGCGCGAACAGCCCGGCCAGTGCCAGCTGTCCGCTGTACTTGAGCGCCTGGATCAGCGTGTCCACCGGATGGGCGTAAGCGAACGCAGCAAAGCTGGCGTCGTAATGCGGCGGATCGGCGATGCAGGCGCCGCACTCAAGATCGTGAGTGCCGGCCAGGGCGCAGCGCGGGCAGCCCGGTGCGCTCGATGGAAGCTCGCGCGCGCAGGCCGCGCATAACAGCTCGCCAGCGCTCGCAGCCTGGCACAGCACGCAGTCCTGGTCCAGCAGCAATTGCGCGATTCTTGTGCCAACATTCCGCAATGCTCGCAACGAAATTGACAAGTGGAAATGCTTCCCTGAAGATGGGCTGGTCGTTCACGCGAGAAGAGAGTAACCATGAAGCGGATGTTGGTCAAATCCGGCGCAGCAATGACGCTTTTCGCGCGCCGTCGGTTTAGTCCTGTTCCTATGCACGAGCTCACCAGGCAACGATGAAACCCATAATGACGCTCGCCAGCGAGCTTGCCGCCGGCAAGACGAACAGCCAGGCACTGGTCGAGGACGCGCTCATGCGCATCGCCGCCCCCTCCGGCGAGGGCGCGCGCGTATTCCTGCGCACGCGCCGCGAATCGGCGCTGGCCGAGGCCAGGGCGAGCGATGCCCTGCGCGCGCATGGCATCGTGCCCTCGCCGCTCGCCGGCATCCCGGTGTCGGTGAAGGATTTGTTCGATGTCGCCGGCGACATCACGAGAGCCGGGTCGAAGGCGCTCGCCGATTCCGCCCCTGCCAGGACCGATGCCGTCGCGGTGCAGCGGCTGCGCCAGGCCGGTGCGATCATCGTCGGGCGCACCAATATGGTCGAATTCGCGTTCTCGGGACTGGGCCTCAATCCGCACTACGGCACGCCGAAAAATCCCTGGGACCGCTCTCGCGGCCGCATACCGGGTGGTTCTTCTTCCGGAGCCGCGGTATCCGTTGCGGACGGCATGGCGGCGATGGGCCTGGGCACCGACACCGGCGGTTCGGTGCGCATTCCCGCCGCACTCTGCGGGCTCACCGGGTTCAAGCCCACGGCCAGGCGCGTGTCCAGGGAGGGTACCTTCCCGCTCTCGACCACGCTGGATTCGATCGGCCCGATAGCGCCCGGCGTCGCCTGCTGCGCCCTGGTAGACAGCATCCTCGCCGGCGATACGCCGCAGGTGCCGCCGGCCCTGCCGCTCAAGGGCCTGCGCCTGTGCGTTGTACAGGACTACGTTCTGGACGGACTCGATAGCGGCGTGGCGGAGGCTTTCGCCAATGCGCTCTCCCGGCTCTCGGGGGCCGGCGCCTGCGTGAGCGAGCTGCGCTTTGAAGCTCTGCTGCGTCTGCCGCAGATCAATCTGAAGGGCGGCCTGGTGGTGGCCGAGGCCCATGCGGTGCACCGTGACCTGATCGCGCGGCACAAAGACGCTTATGATCCGCGTGTACTCTCCCGCATTTTGCGCGGCGCTGACATAAGCGCGGCCGACTACATCGACATGCTGACGCAGCGCGCTGCCATGATTGCGCAGAGCGCGCGCCTGGCCGCGCCCTACGATGCGCTGCTGATGCCCACGGTGGTCATGGTTGCGCCCGAAATCGGGCCGCTGGAGGCGGACGACAAACTCTATGGCAAGACCAATCTCGCCATGCTGCGCAATCCGAGCGTGGTGAATTTTCTCGACGGCTGCGCCCTGTCCATCCCCTGCCAGGAGCCGGGCGCGGCCCCGGTGGGCCTGATGGTCGTGGGGCAGGGCGGCGGGGACCGGCGCCTGCTTGCGACGGGCTTGGCGCTGGAGTCGGCGTTGCGCGCGTGAGATCTGACAGCAGCACGATTGCAGCCTCAAGGCGCGGGGGCACGTACTGAACGCGCCGGTGATCGACCGCGGCGCGGCGCGCCGCGCCTACTCCGACGCCGCTGCCGGCTATGCCGGAGCGGCGGTGCTTGCGCGCGACGTCGAGGCACGCATGCTGGAGCGGCTGCAGTACGTCAAGCTCGCGCCCGCGCGCATACTCGATGCGGGCTGCGGCGACGGTCACGGCGCTGGTCGCCTGGCCAAGGCCTATCCGGACGCACAGGTGCTGGGACTGGATTTCGCCTGCCCGATGCTGCAGGCCGCGCGCAGCCGCGAACCCTGGTTGCGGCGGGTCCTCAGGCGCTCGCGCGTCGACTACCTGTGCGCTGATTTTGCCGCCGCGCCGCTGCAGGCGGCGAGCGTGGATCTGGCCTGGTCCAATCTTGCGCTGCATTGCGCCGGCGATCCGCAGCCGGCGCTGAAGGAATTGCGCCGGGTGCTCAAGGTGGGGGGGCTGCTGATGTTCAGCTGCTACGGGCCCGATACCCTGAAGGAGCTCAAGAGTGCTTTTGCCGCAAACGACGGTGCAGCGCACGTGCACGATTTCATCGACATGCACGATCTGGGCGACATGCTCTCTGCGTGCGGCTACTCCGCCCCGGTGATGGACATGGAGCTCATCACCCTGACCTATTCCGATGTTGACGCGCTGCTCGCCGATCTGCGCGCGTCCGGCCAGATCAATGTGCTCGCCGGGCGCAGGCGCGGACTGACGGGCAAGGGCGTGTTCGGCGCCCTGCGCAGGGCCTACGAGCAGCTGCGCCGCGACGGCAGGCTGCCGGCGAGCTTCGAAATCGTCTATGGCCATGCGTGGAAGCCCCGGCAGCAACTTGCCGAGGACGGGCGCGCCATCGTCAGGCTCGAATTTCCTCGCGCCAAGCGCGCGTGAATTGCACTTTTTTGATTTGCGCATCGCTAGGCGCAATTGTGGAAACGCTTGATTAAGCCTCTTGCCTATGCTAGCGTACCGGACTTTTTTTGGCTGAGCACCTGCCACCGGCGTGTCCTTGGGTCGCAAGTGTTCTGAAAGGGCGGCGGCTGCCGCGGGGAACGACCGGTACGGGCTGGCACGATCGCGCAACCGAACGCGAAGCCGGCGCACAAAAGCGATGGACCGCGGCTATGGACCGCGCGAACACCGCAACTCCGGCTACCGGGTTTTTGAGGCTAAGAGGAAATCATGAATAGCAAACTGGGACGACTGACGGGCGGCCTGCTGCTGGCGCTCTACGCGGGGCTGGCGTCCGCCGCCTACCAACTCAATTTTCAGCCGCCCGTGACGCGGATCGCGAGCGAGATCTACGATCTGCACATGCTGATGATGTACGTCATCCTGGTGATTTTCTGCGTCGTCTTCGGCGTGATGTTCTACTCCATCTACGCTCACCGCAAATCCGTCGGCCACAAGGCCGAGCAGTTTCACGAGAACACCACGGTGGAGATCATCTGGACCGTGATTCCCTTCGTCATCCTTATCGCCATGGCCTGGCCCGCGACCAAGACCTTGATCGCGTTCAAGGATACGGCCAACCCGGACATTACGATCAAGGCAACCGGCTACCAGTGGAAATGGGGCTACGATTACATCAAGGGCGAAGGCGAGGGCGTTGCATTCCTGTCGGCGCTGGCAACGCCACAGGATCAGATCCACAACCAGAAACCCAAGGGCGAGAATTACCTGCTCGAGGTGGACAATCCGATGGTGGTGCCGGTGGGCAAGAAAGTTCGCATACTCACCACCGCCAACGACGTCATCCATTCGTTCTGGGTGCCGGCCTTCGGAATCAAGCAGGACGCCATTCCCGGCTTCGTGCGCGACACCTGGTTCAAAGCCGAAAAGGAAGGCATCTACCGAGGCCAGTGCGCCGAACTGTGCGGCAAGGACCACGGTTTCATGCCCATCGTGGTCGAGGTTGTTTCGGCGCAAAAATACACGAAGTGGGTCGCCGACCAGAATCAGAAAAAGGCTGCCGCCGCCGAGGATCCGAACAAGCAGTGGAGCGCAGACGAACTGAAGGCCAGGGGCGAGAAAGTGTATGCCGCCAACTGCGCTGCCTGCCACCAGCCGACCGGCAAGGGCCTGCCGCCGGCCTTCCCCGCGCTGGACGGCTCAAGGATGGCGACCGGTGACAAGAACGCGCACATCGGGATGGTGCTGAACGGCAAGGCCGGCACCGCCATGGCCGCTTTCGGCAAGCAGCTCTCGGACACCGACATTGCCGCCGTGATCACCTACGAGCGCAACGCCTGGGGCAACAAGGCTGGCGACGCGGTACAGCCGGCCGAAGTAAAAGCGGCAAGAAAATAACAGGCCATTTCAGAATTGCCGAAATGGCCCCCGACTTGGGGGAGTATGAGGGGAGTCATCCCCTCATTTTGAAATGAGCTCAAAGGGCGCCTGACGCAATCAAGGTCAGGGGCGAGATTTAGGGGAGCACGACGGAGGATATCCCGTCGTTCCGCAAGACGCTCTCAAGATTCGATTTACAGGAGAAACGCATGAGCGCAGTCATCGATACCCACGGCCACGGTCACGCAGATCACGGCGGCCACGAGCACCAACCTTCGGGGCTGATGCGCTGGGTGACCACCACCAACCACAAGGACATCGGCACGATGTACCTGTGGTTCTCGTTCACCATGTTGCTCATAGGCGGCGTCTTGGCGCTGACGCTGCGCCTGGAACTGTTTCAGCCCGGCATCCAGATCGTCAATCCGGAGTTCTTCAACCAGCTCACCACCATGCACGGCCTGATCATGGTGTTCGGCGCGATCATGCCGGCCTTCGTGGGATTCGCCAACTGGCAGATACCGATGATGATAGGGGCGCCCGACATGGCGTTCGCGCGCATGAACAACTGGAGTTTCTGGCTGCTGCCGGTGGCGGCGTCGCTGCTGGTGATTTCGTTCTTCGTTCCGGGCGGCGCGCCTGCGGCCGGCTGGACCATCTACGCGCCGCTTTCGACTCAGATGGGGCCGGGCATGGACCTGGGCATTTTCGCCCTGCACATCATGGGCGCCTCCAGCATCATGGGCTCCATCAATATCGTCACGACGATCCTCAATATGCGCGCCCCGGGCATGACGCTGATGAAAATGCCGATGTTCGTGTGGACCTGGTTGATCACCGCCTACCTGCTGATCGCGGTGATGCCGGTGCTCGCCGGTGCGATCACCATGGTGCTCGCCGACCGCCATTTCGGTACCTCGTTCTTCAATGCCGCCGGCGGCGGCGACCCGGTGATGTTCCAGCACATTTTCTGGTTCTTCGGCCATCCCGAGGTATACATCATGATCCTGCCGGCGTTCGGCATCATCAGCCAGGTGATCCCCGCGTTCGCGAGGAAACCCCTGTTCGGCTACGCCTCTATGGTGTACGCAACCTCGTCGATCGCGATCCTTTCCTTCATCGTCTGGGCGCATCACATGTTTACCGTGGGCATGCCAACTGCCGGACTACTGTTCTTCATGTACGCGACCATGCTGATCGCGGTGCCCACCGGGGTGAAGGTGTTCAATTGGCTTGCCACCATGTGGAAGGGCTCGATGACCTTCGAAACGCCGATGCTGTTCGCGGTCGGCTTCATCTTCGTGTTTACGATGGGCGGCTTCACCGGACTGATGCTGGCGATCATGCCGGTGGACGTCCAGCTGCAGGACACCTATTATGTAGTGGCACACTTTCACTACGTGCTGGTGGCCGGGTCGCTGTACGCGATTTTTGCCGGCGCCTATTTCTGGATTCCCAAGTGGACCGGGCGCATGTATGACGAAACCCTGGGCAAGTGGCATTTCTGGCTGTCGCTGGTGTTCTTCAACATCACTTTCTTTCCGATGCATTTCCTCGGGCTCGCGGGCATGCCCCGTCGCATCCCGGACTACGCCAGCCAGTTCACCGAGTTCAACCAGATCGCCACCGTCGGCGCTTTCGGATTCGGCCTGAGCCAGCTGCTGTTCCTGTATATCGTGCTCAAAGTCAGCGTGTTTGCCCAGGGTGAGAAGGCGCCAGCCAAGCCCTGGGAGGGCGCGGACTCGTTGGAATGGACGCATCTGCCGAGCCCCGCGCCGTATCACAGCTTCCATGAGGCGCCGGAAGTCAAATGATGATGTCCGGAACCAGCATGCACCGGGAACAGCCGCACAACAGAAGAACCGCACTGGCCCTGGCTGCGGTCGCGCTCGCGTTCTTCCTGGCGATCGTGCTCAAGTACTGGATGGCGGAATGAGCGCCCTGGCTGCTGCTTCCGCGTCCAACCGGCGCATGCTGAAAAAGCTGCTGGTGGTGGCCCTGGGCATGTTCGGCTTCGGCTTCGCCCTGGTGCCGCTCTACAACAAGGTGTGCGAGGTCGCGGGCCTGCGCGAGCTGTGGCAGCCGGGACAGGCGGACGCAGCGGCTTCGAATACCCAGGTGGACCTGACGCGCACGCTGACCGTCGAGTTCGACTCCAATATCCGCATGCTGCCGTGGACTTTCAAACCCATGGCGTCGAGCGTGGAAATCCACCCGGGCGAGCTGACGCAGATGGTGTACGAAGTAAGAAACACGCTCGACGTACCGGTCACCGGCCAGGCGGTGCCCAGCTACGGGCCCAGGCTCGCGGGGCAGTACTTCAGGAAGCTCGAGTGCTTCTGCTTTACCCAGCAGACGCTGGCGGCGGGCGAGGTGCGGCAGATGCCGGTGGTGTTCGTGATCGATCCGAAGCTGCCCAACGACGTCAACACCATCACGCTTTCGTACACCTTTTTCCGCGTTGAAGGCGCGAACGTGAAGGCGGGCAAGGGGTGAGCATGGCCCAGTCATCGAAAAAGGCGTCGCCGCTGCAAGTGGCCAGGGCAGTGCTCTGGTCCTTCCTTGGCATACGCAAACGCCGCGATTACGAGGCGGACAGCGTGGAATTGAAGCCGCAGCAGGTAATCGTCGCAGGTCTTATCGGGGCAGCGTTGTTTGTCCTGGGTTTGATACTGCTGGTGCGTTTGGTCATCGGCAAGCTGGTATAAATCGAGGAGAGAGTACATGAGCGAGCATGCTCAGCATCATTATTTCGTACCGCAGCCGTCCCACTGGATGATCATCGGCTCGTTCGCGCTGCTGTTCATGACGGGGGGCGCGGTGTTGTGGTTCAACGGCGCGGGCATCGGACGCTATAGCGTGCTGCTCGGTTTTGTCCTGCTCGTGTTCATGATGTTCCGCTGGTTCGGCGACGTGGTGCGCGAATCCGAGAGCGGCAAGTACGGCAAGCAGGAGGATGTCTCGTTTCGCTGGGGCATGAGCTGGTTCATCTTTTCCGAAGTCATGTTCTTCGCAGCATTCTTCGGCGCGCTCTTCTATGCGCGGGTGCTGTCTGTTCCCGACCTGGGCAGCCTGACAAGCAGGGAACTGCTATGGCCGGATTTCAGCGGCCAGTGGCCCAGCGCCGGTCCGGGCTTCAAGGACCCGTACACGCCGATGGCGGCCTGGGGCGTGCCTGCGCTCAACACCCTGTTGCTGCTTACCTCCGGCGTGACGCTCACCATCGCCCATTTCGGCATGATCGAGGGCAACCGCTTCAAGCTGAAGCTGTGGCTGTTCCTGACGATTGCGCTGGGCGTGACCTTCCTCGGTTTCCAGATCTACGAATACTCGCACGCCTATTCCGAGCTGAACCTGAAACTGAGCACCGGCATCTACGGCACAACCTTTTTCATGCTGACGGGCTTTCACGGGTTTCACGTGACCATAGGCGCGATCATGCTCACGACCATGCTGTTCCGCTCGTTCGCGGGGCACTTCAAGCCTGACCACCACTTTGCGTTCGAGGCTGTGGCCTGGTACTGGCACTTCGTCGACGTGGTCTGGCTGCTGCTATTCATCTTCGTCTACTGGGTGTAGCGGCGACGAGGAGCTTACGCGCGAAGCAAGGGATCGAAGGCAACAAGGAGGAAGGAAGCACCTCCTAGGGGGCCATGCGAGCGCCGCACACCGTGCGGCGCTCTTTTTGGACCCGCCCAGATGCCCGGCTGCGGAACTGCGGAGACGACGTTCAGGACACTTTTCCCGGGATCAAGCCGAAATAGTAGCCCGCAATCAACAACAGGAACAGGGTCACCGACAGGCCGACGCGCAGGGCCAGCGCAGTGACCGTGCGTCTGGATTGGCCGCGGTCGGTGACCAGGAAGTAGAGCGCCGAGCCGAGACTGGCGAGGATCAACAGCAGGAATATGATGACGATGATTTTCATTGCGGGCGCCGATGGAATATTGTCAGCACCCGCTGCAACAATTCATTTTGCAGCGGGCCAGTCTGGAGGAGCATGAGGGGAGGGATCCCCGCATATTGAAGATGGGTCCAAGTGTATCCCAGTCAAACCGGCGTTACTAGAATAGCCGCGCTTTCATGCTAGGCGGCAGGAGCTTTCGCCCGGCTTTCCTGCCCGGCGTCGCCGCGCTCGCAGCGATCGCACTCACGCTGTCTCTCGGTAACTGGCAGACGCGCCGCGCGGAGGAAAAGCTGGCGCTCGGGCGTAACCTGGACGATGCCGCGCGCCGTGTGCAATTGTCACTGCCGCCCAGCCCGGTCAATGTGCGCGACTACGAGTTCGCCAGTGTCAGCGCGCGCGGCGAGTATTCGGCCCGGCACACTGTCCTGCTCGACAACAAGGTATTGCACGGCATCGCCGGCTACCAGGTGCTGACCCCGCTGAAGATAGCCGGCGGCGACATGCATGTGCTGGTCAACCGCGGCTGGGTTGCAGCGGGCACTCGGCGCGACGCCTTGCCGCAGATCCGCACGCCGGCCGGAATCACTGCGGTAGAAGGGGTGGCCATCGTGCCCAGCAGCCACATTTTCGAACTGGACAAGAGGACCGAGGAAGGCATCGTGTGGCAGAATCTGGTGCTTGCGCGCTACGCAAAATGGTCCGGGCTCAAGCTGCAGCCGGTCGTGCTGCAGCAGACGAGCGCGGCCGCCGATGGCCTGGAACGCGTCTGGGCCCGGCCGGACACCGGAGCGGACAAGCACCGCGGCTACGCCTTCCAGTGGTACGCGCTTGCAACGACGATCTTGATATCCTATGTCGCATTCAGCTTCAAACACACTGCCTGATCCGCGCCCCGGGCGCAGGAAGATGCTCGCTATCGCGGCCTTGTGCCTCGCGCCCTTTATTGCCGCGTTGATCGCCTACTACTACTGGCAACCGCAGGGCGGCATGAACTACGGCGAGCTCATTCCGGCGCAGCCGCTGAGCGATCTGCCCCTGCGCCAACTGGATCAGCGTGCAGTCAGCTTGTCGGCGTTCAGGGGCAAGTGGATACTGCTGCAGCTGGATACGGCGGAGTGCGCTGCGCCCTGCCGCGCCAAGCTGTACAGCATGCGCCAGGTGCGCCTCGCGCAGGGACGCGAGATGGAGCGCGTCGAGCGCGTCTGGCTGATCCTGGATGAAGCGCCGCTGGAGACGCTGCTGATGCGCGAATACGACGGCACGCGCATGTTGCGCGCATCCGGCAGCCCTTTGATCGCCGAGTTTCCCCCGAAGGGCGGAGCGCGCGATCATATCTATCTGATCGACCCGCTCGGCAATCTCATGCTGCGCTTTCCCAAGGATGCCGACCCGCGCAGAATGCGCAAGGATCTGTCGCGCCTGCTGCGGGCTTCTCGCATCGGTTAGGGGCGGCCGCCTATGAACCCCGTGATAGACTGCCTCGTCATTCTTCGGCGCTAAGCTCATGGCCACGCAGTTCATTTTGCACGATACCGCGCAGCGAATGCGGCAGTTCTACGCCCTCACCAAGCCGCGTGTGACCATGCTGGCCGTGTTCTGCGCGGTGATCGGCATGTTCCTCGCCACACCTGGCATGGTGCCCTGGCGCGTGCTGTTCGCAGGAACAGCCGGCATAGCCTTGCTGGCGGGCGCGGCATTCGCCATCAACTGCCTGATCGAGCAGGAGATCGATGCAAAGATGGCGCGCACCCGGGCGCGCCCCTTGCCGCGCGGCGAGCTGACGTCCTTGCAGACTGTCGTTTTTGCCGGTGTGATCGGCGGCATGGGCATGTTCCTGCTTTACCGCTACGTCAACGCGCTCACCATGTGGCTCACCTTTGGCACCTTCGTCGGCTACGCGATCATCTACACTATCCTGTTGAAGCCGGTGACGCCGCAGAACATCGTCATCGGCGGACTGTCAGGGGCGATGCCGCCGCTGCTGGGCTGGGTTGCCGTCACCGGCGAAGTGGCGCCCGAGGCGCTGTTGCTGGTACTGATAATCTACGCCTGGACGCCGCCGCATTTCTGGGCGCTGGCGCTTTACCGGACCGAGGATTTCACCCGCGCCGGCTTGCCCATGCTGCCGGTTACCCACGGGCAGAAATTCACCCGCTTGCACGTGTTGCTCTACACCCTGGTTCTGATCGCGAGCACGCTGTTGCCCTTCGTCTACGGCATGAGCGGCTGGATTTACCTGGCTACGGCACTCGTCCTGGACGGCATGTTCCTCTACTACGCGGTCAGAATCTATACCGCGTACAGCGACCGGCTGGCGCAGCAGACCTTCCGCTTTTCCGTCGTCTACCTGGCCGTCCTGTTCACCGCGCTGCTGCTGGATCACTATGTTTAGAATCTATTCCAAATGACGGGATATCTCCTCACATACTCACCTACATCTGCCGTTGCAAGATTCATTCTGCAACGGCCTCTTAGTGTATTGCACGCGCTAGGCGCTTTACTCCTCGTGCTCACGCTTGCCGGCTGCGGCATGCCGCAGCCGGCGTTCAAGAACACCGATGTCACCGGCACCGACTGCTGCAGGGATTTTCGCCTGACCGACCACAAGGGCAACACGCGCACGCTGGCGGATTTTCGCGGCAAGGCGGTGGTGATATTTTTCGGCTATACCCAGTGCCCCGACGTCTGTCCCACGACCATGGTCGAAATGAAGGCCGCGCTGGGGCAACTCGGGGCTGATGCGCAGCGCGTCCAGGTCCTGTTCGTGACCCTCGATCCGGAGCGCGACACGCGCGAGCTGCTGGCTAACTATGTTCCGGCGTTCGACCCTAGCTTCCTCGGTCTGTACGGCGACCTGGAGACCACTGCGAGGACTGCCAGGGAATTTCGCGTGTTCTACCAGAAACACGCCGGCCCCACGCCCGGCAGCTATACGCTGGACCATACCGCAGGCAGCTATGTATTCGATCCCCGGGGGCGGGTGCGGCTGTTCGTGCGCCACGGCGACGGCGGCGCAAACCTCGTGGCCGATCTGCGCAGCCTGCTCAAAGAGGGCTAGGTCGTTTCGGGCTCAGGGGAACCCGGTCTTTAATCAAGAGGTTCCGCTCTACTTCGGCCCCCCCGTGCTCCTCTATTTGGGCCCGTCGCAAAACTCATCTTGCGACGGGTTCCGAGCGCCTAGGCGCGTGGTCTAGCCTGCCGAGAGCAGGTTTTTCATTTTCTGCATCGCCTTAACCTCGACCTGGCGGATGCGCTCGGCTGAAACCTTGAATTCGGCGGCGAGCTCGTGCAAGGTAGCCGGATCCTTCTCGCGCAGCCAGCGCGCTTCAATAATGCGCCGGCTGCGCTGGTCCAGGCTGGCTAGGGCTGTTTGCAGGCCTTGTACATCGCCGCGCTCGGTTTCGTCGGATTCAAGCAATTTCGAGGGCTCGTTGTCCGAATCCGACAGATAGGCAATCGGCGCGTAGCTGTCCTCGTCGTCATCATTGGCTTCCAGCGCGACGTCCTGGCCAGAGAGGCGCATTTCCATTTCCCGGACCTCTGCCGGCTTGACGCGGAGTTGCTTGGCCATGTCTTCGATCGCGTCCTGCGACATCGGTCCCAGGCCCTCCTTCATGGAGCGCAGATTGAAAAACAGCTTTCTTTGCGCTTTGGTGGTGGCGATTTTGACCAAGCGCCAGTTCTTGAGGACGAACTCGTGTATTTCAGCTTTGATCCAGTGGATGGCAAAGGACACCAGTCTCACATTGCGCTCGGGGTCGAAGCGTTTCACCGCTTTCATCAGACCGATGTTGCCCTCCTGGATCAGATCGGCGTGCGGCAAACCGTAGCCCAGGTAGCCTCGCGCGATCGCGACAACCACCCGCAGATGCGAGACGACCAGAGCGCGCGCAGCGTCGATGTCGTTCTCGTCGCGCAACCTGCGTGCTAGACGCAACTCTTCTTCCGCCGACAGCAGCGGAAAGCGGTTGACCGTCGCGACGTAAGTCTCCAGGCTTCCTACGAGGGAAGGCACAGGCAAGGTCATAACTTGATTCATGTTTAGACTCCTTCTAAGCTTGGCGCCCGGCAGCGTATTCTTGAAATGCTCCTCGCGCCAAGTTCCGCCCTGAAGCGTAAGCTAATTTTAGCACTCTCGGACTTCGAGTGCCAATAACCTGCGAAAGTTCCCCTGACTGCATCGGTTTGTGCGGAGCAGATCTAGGTGCAGCTCCTACCGGGGCTCTATTCCAGATAAGTGTCTGCTTACTGACATATAGGCTCCTAGCCAGCCTAGAACGGCCGCGAAGGCGAGCAGGGCGAGGCAGTCGGGAAGCCCGAAGAAATTCAGCTTGAAATCCGATCCATACAACTGCGCCAGTTGCCGGATGCTGTGATTGAGGACCTGCATACAGAGGTAGACGATGGCGAGCGCAGCCACCCCCCCCAATCCGCCCTGGATGAGACCCAGGTGGAAAAAAGGGCGGCGGATAAATGAATCGGTTGCGCCTATCAGCTTGCTCACCTCGATCTCGTCTTTTTGCGTCACGATCTGCAGCCGTATGGTATTGAAGGTCACCGCCACCAGCCCGCAGGCCAGCAGCGTGGCCAGAATCAGCACGGTCATCCGTCCGAGGGCCAGCAGGCTCTCCAGCCGCTTTACCCAGGTCGAGTCGAGTTGCACATGAGCGACTTTGGGCAAGGAGCGCAATTGCGCCTCCAGCCTTTCCACCTCGGCCGCGCCGGCGTCGGTCTCGAACACGAAAGCGTCGGGCAGGGGATTGGTGCGCAGCGCGGCGATGACGTCGGACAGGTTCTCCGACTGCCGCAGTCCCTCCAGGGCCTCGTCGCGTGAAATGAAGCGCGGCGCACGCACGCCGGGAATCTGCTTCAGGCGCGCCTCGAGTGCAGAAATATCATCCTTGTTCGCGTCGCGGGCGAGGAACAGGCTGGCCTGGGGATTACCGGTGGTCACCTGATGTGCCACGCTGCCCAGGTTCTGCAGCAGCATATAGCCACCCAGGGGCAGCGCCAGGGCGACGCCGATCACCGTTACATTGAGCAGGGTGGCAAGAGGATTGCGCGCCAGTCGCTTTAGCGTCAGGCTTAAGGTCTGCCAGTGCTGGCGCAGCCAGGTGCTCACGGCTCCAGCCTCCCTTGGCTGAGCGCCAGCACCCGCGGATTGAGGCGCTGGACCAGGGCTTCGTCGTGGGTCGCGATCAGCACGGTCACCCCGACCTGGTTGAACGAGCGGAACATCTCCACGACTTCGGCGGCGGAAGTCGTGTCCAGGCTCGCGGTCGGCTCGTCGGCGAGCAGAATACCGGGGCGGTTAACCACGGCGCGGGCGATGCACAGCCGCTGCTGTTCCCCGCCCGAGAGCGTGATCGGGTTGGCTTTTTCCCGCGCCAGCAGGCCTACCTTGTCTAGGGCCGCCCGCGCGCGTCGCGCGGCGTCCTTATGCGCATGACCGGTGAAGGCGAGCGGGAGCATGACGTTGTCGAACACGCTCCGGTCATAGAGTAGCTTCTGGTCCTGAAAAATGAGTCCCAGATTGCGCCGCAGATAGGGGATGGCGGCGCGGCGCATGCTGCCGATGTTCTGGCCATTCACCAGCACCGTTCCGCTCGTCGGGCGCTCGATCGCGGGGATGAGCTTGAGCAGGGTACTCTTGCCTGCGCCCGAGCGGCCGGTGATGAACACCATTTCGCCCGGTTCGACCGTGAACGAGAGTTCGCACAGTGCCTCATGGCCGCCGCGATAACTCTTGCGCACCTGGTTGAAGCTGATCATCGAAAAGCAGGATACAAGCGCAGGATCAATCCGTATCGACCAATGCCGTGGCGAAGGCCTGCGCCAGGAACGGACGCAGGTCGTCGATGCCCTCGCCTATGCCGATGAAGCGTATGGGCACCGGGCGCTCTCGAGCGATAGCCGCGATTACCCCGCCCTTGGCAGTGCCGTCGAGCTTGGTAAGGATGAGGCCGGTCAGTCCCAGCGCGTCGTCGAAGGCCTTTACCTGGCTGAGCGCGTTCTGGCCGGTATTGGCGTCGAGCACCAATAGCACCTCATGCGGTGCGCTCGCATCGGCCTTGGCGATGACCCGCTTGACCTTGCGTATCTCTTCCATCAGATGCAGCTGGGTCGGAAGCCGCCCGGCGGTATCGGCGAGCACGATATCGATCTTGCGCGCGCGCGCCGCCTGCACTGCGTCGAAAATCACCGCTGCCGGGTCGCCGCCCTGCTGGGTGATGACCGCAACCTGATTGCGCTCGCCCCAGATCACGAGTTGTTCGCGTGCCGCGGCGCGAAACGTGTCTCCCGCGGCGAGCAGCACGCTTTTTCCCTGCGCCTGGAAAAATTTCGCCAGCTTGCCGATGGAGGTAGTCTTGCCTGCGCCGTTGACCCCGGCCAGCATGATGATGTAGGGACGGTGCCCTTCGGCCGTCAGCGGCCGCTCCAGCGCTGATAGCAGGGTCGCGAGCGCTTCCTGCAGTGCGGCTTTCAGCTCCCGGCGATCAGTCAGGCCTTTCTTGCGCACCTGCTGGCGCAGATTTTCCAGCAGGTACTTGGTGGCCGCGACGCCGGTGTCGGCGCACAGAAGCGCCATCTCCAGCTCTTCGTAGAGTGCGGCGTCGATCTTGCCGCCGCCGAATAGGCCGCCCACCTGCGCGCGCGTGCGCGCAAGTCCCGCCTTGAGTCGTTCACTCCAGGACGGAACCGGTGCTGCGTCGGCGGATTTCTTGAGGAAGCTTAACATGGAGGTTCGCGCGGCTGGCTGCAAAAACCGCTAAGATAGGCTCCGCATTTTAACAGGGAAGCCCTGATTGAGTCGCTGACGCAATCGGGGCTTCCTCTGATTCAGGGGATCCAGGCCGGGAAGGAAGTCCCCTTGTTCCAGTAAAGCACAGAAGGACACGGATGAGAAAGCGGATGTTTCGCTGCTTGTTTGCGCTCGCAGCGGCCGTGGCCGTGAGTACCGCCGGGGCGCAGAACGCAGTGCATGAGCGCAAGCTCGCCAACGGCTTGCGCGTGATCGTGAAGGAAGATCATCGCGCCCCTACTGCGGTGCACATGGTCTGGTACGTCGCCGGCAGCATGGATGAAGTAAGCGGCACCAGCGGCGTGGCGCATGTGCTCGAGCACCTGATGTTCAAAGCCACCAAGACCGTCGGGAGCGGCGAGTTCTCGCGCCGCATCGCAGCTGCGGGCGGGCGCGAGAACGCTTTTACCAGCCGCGACTACACCGCCTACTTCCAGCAGGTGCCGAAGGCAGCCCTTGCGCCGATGCTGCGGCTGGAAGCCGATCGTATGTCCAATCTGCTGGTGACCGAGTCCGAGTTCTCGCGCGAGATCAAGGTGGTAATGGAGGAGCGGCGGCTGCGCACCGAGGACCGGCCGCGCGCCCTGGCGACCGAAGCCCTCAATGCGGAGGCCTTTCTCGCGCATCCCTACCGCCGCCCGGTCATAGGATGGATGAACGATCTCGTCAACATGAACCATCTCGACGCGCGCGACTGGTACTCGCGCTGGTACGCACCCAACAACGCTTTCGTCGTCGTGGTCGGGGACGTCAAGGCGGACGAGGTGTTCGCTCTGGCGCAAAAGTACTATGGTCGGATCAAATCCAGGCCCGTGCCCGCACGCAAGCCCCAGCTCGAGCCCGAACAGCGCGGCGTGCGCCGCCTGGTGGTCAAGGCGCCGGCCGAGCTTCCGTATCTGCTGATGGGCTGGAAATGCCCGGTACTGCGCGATGCGGACAAGGACTGGCAGGCGTATGCGCTGGAGGTGCTGACCGGGGTGCTCGACGGCAACGAATCGGCGCGGCTGAATCAGTCGCTGGTGCGCGACAGTCGCGTGGCGAGCGAGGCAGGGGCGAGCTATGATTTGACCGCGCGCGGGCCGGGGATGTGTTTGCTCGAAGGGACCCCCAGCCAGGGCAGGACCGCGGCCGAACTGGAGACCGGCTTGCGTGCCGAGCTCGCGCGCCTGGTGCAGGAAGGCGTGACCGAGGACGAGCTTGCGCGCGTAAAGGCACAACAGGTGGCGAGCCAGGTATTCAAGCGCGATTCGATTTTCGGCCAGGCGATGGAAATCGGGCGCTTCGAGACGGCGGGCCTGTCGTACCGGGACATCGACAAAGCGCTCGAGGGCATTAAAGCGGTAAGCGCCGAGCAGGTGCGCGCTGTGGCAAAGCGGTACTTCGTCGACGATCAGCTCACCGTGGTCGTGCTCGACCCGCAGCCGCTGGAGCAGGCGCATAAGCGGCCGCCACCTGGCATGAGGCACTGAAATGGTGAAGCGCATCGGCCGCGAAGCAGGAAAATGCCTATGCCTGGTAGCCGCGGCGACGTTGTCGCTGGCGGCGGCCACGGCGCAAGCTACGCTGCCGATCCAGCACTGGACCTCTGCCTCCGGCGCTCGCGTCTATTTCGTGGAAAATCACGGCCTTCCGATGGTCGACGTCAATGTCGATTTCGACGCCGGCGGCCGGCGCGCGCCGTCCGCAAAGGCGGGGCTGGCCGGTCTTACCCATACGCTAGTCAAAGCCGGATCCGCCGCGCACTCCGAGGAGGAGATCAGCCGGCGCATCGCCGATGTCGGCGCGCAGCTGGGCGGCGACGCGGACCGCGATCGCGCCGGACTGTCGCTGCGGACCCTGTCGAGCGAAAAGGAGCGCACGCAGGCTATCGAGACCTTTGCGCAGATCCTGCAGACGCCGGTGTTTCCCGACGCGGCGTTTGCACGCGAGAAGGCGCGCCTGGTCGATGGCGTCAGGGAGGAAGAGACCAAGCCCGGCGCGATAGCGCAAAGGGCCTTCTACCGCTTGATGTACGCGGCGCATCCTTACGCGCTGGCGCCTACGCCGGAGGCCGTGCAGCGCATCACGCGCGAGGACGTGCAAGATTTCTATCGTGAGAACTACGTCGCCGGGCGCGCCGTGGTCACCATAATCGGCGATCTCGGCCGTGTGTACGCCGAGCGCATCGCCGAGCAACTCACCGCCGGGCTGCCGCGCGCCAGCGGCGCGCCGGCCCCGCTGCCGCCGGTGATGCAGCCGCCGGACCAGACCTTGCGCATCGCGCATCCGGCGTCGCAAAGCCACATCCTGCTTGGCCTGCCGGCGATTGCGCGCGGAGACCCGGATTATTTTCCGCTGCTGGTGGGCAACTACGCCCTCGGCGGCGGGGGCTTTGTTTCGCGTCTGTACCTCGAGGTGCGCGAAAAGCGTGGCTACGCCTACAGCGTCTACAGCTATTTCCAGCCCTTGGCGCAGGAAGGCCCATTCCGCATCGGATTGCAGACCAAAAAGGAACAGGCCGAGGAAGCGCTGGCGCGCGTGCGCATCGTGCTCGACGAATTCCTCGCGCGCGGGCCGAGCGCCGCCGAGATGAAGGCTGCAAAACAGAACCTGGTCGGCGGCTTCGCGTTGCGCATAGACAGCAACCGCAAGCTGCTCGAGCATGTTGCAACAATCGGCTTTTACCAACTGCCGCTCACCTGGCTGGACGATTTTCCCGCGCGCATCGAAAAAGTGAGCGCGGCCGACGTTCGCTCCGCTTTCGCCAGGCGCGTGCGCCCGGAGCATTTGGTAACCGTCGTCGTCGGCAGTGGCGAAAAGTAACCAGGTTCGCATCATCGGCGGCGAATGGCGCAGCCGCCGCATCACATTTCCCGATCATGAAGGGCTGCGCCCGAGCGCCGACCGCGTGCGCGAGACCCTGTTCAACTGGCTGGGACAGGACCTCGGCGGCGAGCGCTGTCTCGATTTGTTCGCCGGCAGCGGCGCGCTCGGTTTCGAGGCGCTGTCGCGTGGCGCCGCTTGCGTGGTGATGGTGGAAAAGAGCCGCAGGGTATGCGAGGCACTGCGCCGCAATGCCGGCCTGCTTGCGGCCAAAAACCTGCAATTGCACTGTGCGGATGCGCTAGAATTCGCCACTGCCGCAGCGGCCGACGCGGCGGCGCGCTTCGATGTCGTGTTTCTCGATCCGCCGTTCGGCTCGACCTTGCTGGTGCAGGCGCAGCAGCGGGTGGTGCCGCTGCTGCAGCCGGGGGCGAGGGTATACGTCGAGAGCGCTGCGGCATTCGCACCGTCGGGCGGCTGGCGGATACTCCGGCAGGGCCGCGCCGGACAGGTGCACTACTCATTGGTGACATATGGCGACTAGGGCAGTCTATCCGGGAACATTCGATCCTCTCACTCGGGGCCACGAGGATCTGGTGCGGCGCGCCGCCCTGGTGTTCGACGAACTGGTCGTCGGCGTCGCCGACAGCCGCGGCAAGCAGCCGTTTTTCACCCTGGACGAACGCGTGTCCATGGCGCGCGAGGTTCTGTCGGGATACGCCAACGTGCGCGTGGAAAGCTTTCGCGGCCTGCTGATGAATTTCATCCGCACCCAGAACGCGCGCGTGGTCCTGCGTGGATTGCGCGCGGTATCCGATTTCGAATACGAGTTCCAGCTGGCGGGCATGAACCGCAACCTTTATCCGGATGTCGAGACCCTGTTTCTCACTCCGGGCGAGCAGCATATGTTCGTGTCCGCCACCATGGTGCGCGAAATCGCGACCCTGGGTGGAGACGTGAGCAAATTTGTTCAGCCCGTGGTGGAAGGCTACATCAAGGAAAAGCTGCTGCAGATGGGCGGCGCGTAATGCCGAAACCTCACCGTGGATAGGCGAAAACCATGGCGCTAATGATCACCGACGAGTGCATCAACTGCGATGTGTGCGAGCCAGAATGCCCGAACGGGGCCATTTCCCAGGGAACGGAGATCTACGTCATCGATCCCGCCAAGTGCACCGAGTGCGTAGGTCATTTTGACGAACCCCAGTGTGTTGCGGTCTGTCCGGTGGACTGCATTCCGCTCAATCCCGACCATGTCGAGACCAGGGAGGAGTTGCAGCAGAAGTATCAGCGGCTGATGGCGCAGAAGCAGGCCGGCTGAAGCCATAGTCGCGGCTGTTACCGACGCATTACTTCTGGCAGACAGGGCAATAGAAGGTGGAGCGCTGGCCCTGGCGCAAATGGCGGATGGCGGTGCCGCAGACGCGGCAGGCGAGCCCGGTACGGCCATATACGTAGTACTGCTGCTGGAAATAGCCCGAACTGCCGTCGCTGTGGACAAAGTCGCGCAGCGTGCTGCCGCCCGCCGCCAGTGCTTTTTTCAGCGTCGACTTGACTGCTGCCGCGAGCGCGTCGTAGCGCGCCAGCGACAGCCGACCCGCGGGGGTGCGCGGATCGATGCGGGCGTGGAACAGGCTTTCGTTGGCGTAGATGTTGCCGACGCCCACGACGAGCTTCGCGTTCATCAGGACCAGCTTGACCGCGGCCTTGCGCGCGCGCGTCGCCGCGTGCAGAAGCTTGCCGCTGAATGCATCGTCCAGCGGCTCAGCGCCCAGGCCGGCGATCAACGGATGGCGCGAAATATCGCTGCTCGCCCAGAGCACGGCGCCGAAACGGCGCGGATCGCGCAGGCGCAGCAACTTTTTGCCCAGCAGCAGGTCGAAGTGCTCATGCGGCTTGGGTTCGGTCCCGGCGTCCATGATGCGCAGGCTTCCCGACATGCCCAGGTGCAGAATCAGCCAGCCCTCGGATTCGTCCGCGCTGCAATCGATGAGGATGTATTTGCCGCGGCGCGAGACGCGAGCGATGCGCCGTCCGGTCACGCGCGCCGCAAGATTGACCGGTATCGGCCAGCGCAGCCGGTGTTCGCTCACGCGCACGCCGGTAATGATCTTGCCCGCCAAGCAGGGCTCGATGCCGCGACGCGTGATTTCGACTTCGGGTAGTTCGGGCATGAGTTGTGCGGGGCGGTTTTTCTTGTACTGGCGAACAAATATACCTAATATGTAGCCCCCACGCTAAGCTATCCGCGCCACAATGTCCTTTCCGCGTTTTTCCACCTTTCCCTTGCTTATTCGAATACTGTTTGCAGCTTCGGGTTTGACGCTTGCCGCCTGCGCACAGCAGCCGACACTGTCGGCTGCATCGGCTGACAAACCGGCGCTCAGTCAGAGCCAGGCCGAGGAGGCGGCGCACCAGAAGGCCGCCGCGTCGGCAGCCGAGCACGCGGCCGAGCAGAACCTGCCCAAGCAGGATCTGACCGAGGCGCTGCTGTATGAATATTTGCTCGCGGAAATTGCCGGACAGCGCGGCGCTGTCGGTTTGTCGGCGCAGGCCTACGCCGATCTGGCCAAACAAACCCGCGATCCGCGCATCGCCAAGCGCGCGGCCGAGGTCGCGTTGTACGCGCGCATGCCGGCCGCCGCCATCGATGCCGCCAGGATTTGGTATGAAACCGAGCCGTCTTCGCTGCAGGCGCTGCAGGCGCTAACCAGCCTGCTTATCGGCGCCAAGCGTGAGCAGGAAGCGCTGCCCTACCTGCAGAAGCTGCTGCAATCCGACGATAGCGGCGCCGGTTTCCTGCAACTCGCGCGCCTGCTTGCCAATAACGAGGACAAGGCGCTGACGCTCAATCTGGTGCGGCAACTGGCTCAGCCCTACCCCGGGAGCGCGCAGGCGCATTTTGCCGTGGCCCAGGCCGCCGTGGGCGCCGGACAGAGCGAACTCGCTCTGTCCGAAGTGCGCGCGGCAGCCAAGCTCCAGCCCGACTGGGATCTGCCCGTGTTGCTGGAGGCGCAGTTGTTGCAGCGGCAGTCGAACACGCTGGCGCTCGAGCACCTGGCCGCGTTCCTCGCGCGCCATCCAATGGCGCGGGACGTACGCATGAGTTATGCGCGCGCTCTCGTGGCAGAAAAGAAATATACCGAGGCTCGCGCCGAATTCCAGACCCTGCTCAAGGATTTTCCCGACAACACCGATGTGGTCTTTGCCGTCGGCGTGCTGTCGCTGCAGCTGCAGGACTACGCGCTGGCACAAGCAAATTTCAACCGCCTGCTCGTGTTGCCCTACCGCGACAAGAACACGGTGCGCATGTACCTGGGCCAGATCGCCGAGGAACAAAAGGATTTTCCGGAGGCCTTGCGCCTGTATGACGAAGTCGTCGGCGGAGAATCGTATCTGCGCGCGCAGATACGCTATGCGCTGGTGCTGAGCAAGCAGGGCAACCTGGCCGCGGCGCGCGCTCACCTGCAGCAGATCGAGGTCGACAGTGAATCGGCGAAGGTGCAGCTGCTGCTGACCGAGGCGCAGATGCTGCGCGATGCCAAGCAGCCGCGCGTAGCCTTCGAATTGATCGGCAACGCGCTGCAGAGCATGCCCGAGCAGCCCGAGTTGCTCTACGACTACGCCATGCTGGCCGAGAAGCTCGATCGCGTGGACGTGCTCGAGACCAGCCTGACGAAACTGATCAAGCTGAAGCCGGACCATGCGCATGCCTACAATGCGCTGGGTTATTCGCTTGCCGAGCGCAACCTGCGCCTGCCCGAAGCGCAGGAGCTGATAGAAAAGGCCTTACAGCTTTCCCCCGAGGATCCGTTCATCATCGACAGCATGGGCTGGGTGCTGTATCGTGCGGGCAAGAGCGAGCAGGCGCTGGAGTATCTGCGCAAGGCCTACACGGTACGCCCCGACCCGGAGATTGCCGCGCACCTGGGCGAAGTGTTGTGGGTCGCGGGAGAGCGCAGCGAAGCCGAGAAGATCTGGCTCGACGCAAGCAAGAAAGCCCCGGATAACGACGCCCTCAACAGCACGATCAAGCGCTTCAGGCCTTAGCCTGTGCAAGGTCGAAGCGAACACCGTGTCTTCGATCGAGTACGATCCCAGGTCTGACGAACAAGGGCGGGATGCATCGCCCCCTTGCATATCCTCTGCGCGGACGCGATCGTGCCATGCGTATTCGCCGATTCCGTCGACATCTGGCATGAGCATAAGGACAGTCCGGGGACGGTAGCCTTCATCATGCGATACGCATTCTTCCTGAGCTGCCTCCTATTCGCCGGCTGCGCCGCGATCGAACCGCTGTCCGCGCCCACCGGACCGGGCGATAGCTTCGGACTTTCGGGACGGGTGGCGGTGAAATATGGCGAGGAGGCCGTCAGCGGCAAGATCAGCTGGCAGCATGAGCCCGCCAGCGATGACCTGCTCCTTTCGACGCCGCTGGGTCAGGGCGTGGCGCATATCGTGCGGCGCGATGCGATGGTGAGCCTCACTACTTCGGATCAAAAGGTGTACCAGGCAAGCGACGTAGAGGGCCTGACCGAACAGGTGCTGGGATGGCGCTTGCCGCTCGCGGGCCTGCATGACTGGGTGCGCGGCCGGGCGGCTGCCGGAGCGCCGGCGCAAATACGCGCGGACGGCTCGCAGCACCTCTCCGAGTTGAGGCAATCGGGATGGCTGGTGGAGTTCCAGGATTACGACGCTGCCAGCGGCTTGCCGGTGCGCCTGCGCCTGTCGCGCGAAGAAGTGGAAATCCGGCTGGTGATCGACAATTGGCGGAGCGAACCGTGAACCGCTGGCAGGAGCCCTGGCCGGCTCCGGCAAAACTCAATTTGTTTCTGCACGTTACCGGGCGGCGCGCCGACGGCTATCATAGCCTGCAGACCGCGTTCCGCTTTATCGACCTGGCAGATACCCTGCACTTCGAGCCGCGCGCCGACGGCAGGGTCACGCTGCGGCGAATGCTCGCCGGGGTGCCTGCCGAACGCGATCTGTGCCTGCGCGCGGCGACCCTGCTCAGGCAGGCGACCGGGCATCAGGGCGGCGTTGAGATCGATCTGGTCAAGCGTATTCCCATGGGCGGGGGGCTGGGCGGAGGCAGTTCGGACGCGGCCACCACCCTGGTCGCGCTCAATCACCTGTGGGGCCTGGGCCTGAAACGCGCGCAATTGCAGCGCCTGGCGCTCAAACTCGGCGCCGATGTGCCGGTGTTCGTATTCGGCGAGAATGCTTTTGCCGAGGGCGTAGGCGAAGAACTGACGCCTCTGGCGCTTCCGCCGGCCTGGTATCTGGTGCTGGTGCCCCCGGTAGAGGTTCCGACGGTTGCGGTTTTCGCCGCTCCAGAATTGACACGGATGACAAAAACCATCAAAATTACGGCCTTTTTCGACGGGCTGAAACAACGCACCTTGCGTAACGACCTCGAGCCCGTGGTGTGCAAACGCTATCCTGAAGTGGCGCGCCATCTGGCTTGGCTGAAACAGCATGGCGAGGCGCGCATGAGCGGTTCCGGCGCCTGCGTGTATGCCGAATTTTCCACCGAATCAGCGGCGTACGCGGCGCATGCGCATCTGCCGCCGGCCATGCGAGGCTACGTGGCGCGCGGATTGGAGCTACACCCGCTGTACGAGTTGACCGAGTAAAGTTTTGGGGAGTCGCCAAGTGGTAAGGCACCGGATTTTGATTCCGGCATTCGTAGGTTCGATCCCTACCTCCCCAGCCAGTCTAGTTGCCAGAGACTGGTGACTAGCGCGAGCAAGACAGCATGGGCCGCACCGGCGGCTGGAAGGACCTGACCACAACGACGGGAGCGCCGGACTCTAGTTTCTAGTTTCCAGCATCTGGATGGCTTACGAACACTTGATGATTTTTGCCGGCAGCGCCAACCCGCAATTGGCAGCCGCGGTGGCGAAACGCCTGAACATTCCTCTGGGCGGGGTCAGCGTCGGGCGCTTCTCCGACGGCGAGGTGATGATCGAATTGATGGAGAACGTGCGCGGCCGCGACTGCTTCGTGCTGCAGTCCACCTGCACGCCCACCAACGACAATCTGATGGAAGTGCTGATCATGATCGATGCGCTCAAGCGCGCATCGGCCGCCCGCGTCACCGCCGCGCTCCCCTATTTCGGCTACGCGCGCCAGGATCGCCGGCCACGCTCGGCGCGGGTTTCGATCAGCGCCAAGGTGGTCGCCAATATGCTCGAAGCCGCGGGCGTGGACCGGGTCCTCACCATGGACCTGCACGCGGACCAGATACAGGGCTTTTTCGATGTGCCCGTGGACAACATCTACGCCGCGCCCATCCTGCTGGGCGACCTGTGGAAACACGGCCACGAGGACCTGCTGGTAGTCTCCCCCGACGTCGGCGGCGTGGTACGCGCGCGCGCGCTGGCCAAGCGCCTCGAATCTGACCTGGCCATCATCGACAAACGCCGACCCAAGGCGAACGATGCCGAGGTGATGAACATCATCGGCGACGTCAAGGGCCGCACCTGCGTCATCATGGACGACATGGTCGATACGGCGGGCACGCTGGCCAAGGCCGCGCAGGCCCTCAAGAACGAGGGTGCGATCCAGGTCCTCGCCTACTGCACCCACCCGGTGCTATCGGGCGGGGCAGTGGAGCGCATCGCCAATTCGGCGCTGGACGAAGTGGTCGTTACCGACTCCATTCCGCTGCGCGAGGATGCGAAGAGCTGCAGCAAGATACGCGTGCTTTCCGTGGTCGACCTGCTGGCGGAGACGATATTGCGCATCAGCAACGAGGACTCAGTCAGTTCCTTGTTCAGCGAGTAGTAAATGGATAACAGTTTCCGAGTTTGAATTTTTTGAAACGGTGGTACCTGGTCGCGGGACCGCCATAACCTGGAGTGCAACATGCAAATCGAAGTCAACGCGCAAAAGCGCATCAAGCAGGGCACCGGAGCGAGCCGCCGCCTGCGCCGTGAAGGCAAGACCCCCGGGATCGTCTACGGGGGAAAACAACCTGCGGTCGTCATCGAGCTCGATCACAACGCGCTGTACCACCAGTTGCGCCAGGAGGCTTTTCACGCCTCCGTGCTGACGCTCAATCTCGACGGCGCGAAGGAGCAGGTGCTGTTGCGTTCGGTCAACATGCACCCGTTCAGGGTGGAGGTCCAGCACATCGATTTCCAGCGCGTCCAGGCCGATGTGAAGATTCAGATGAAAGTGCCGCTGCACTTTATCAACGCCGAGCAGTCGCCCGGGGTAAAGCAGTCAGGCGGTCTCGTCAGCCATGTCATGAGCGAACTCCTGATCCGCTGCCTGCCGGCGGCTCTGCCCGAATTCATCGAGGTGGACCTGAAGGATATGGAGATAGGCAATACCGTGCACGTCAGGGATCTGAAGCTCCCGAACGGCGTGGAGGCAGTTCTGCACGGCAGCGACAACCCGTCGGTGGCCGTGGTGCAGATACCGCGCGCACTGGTGGCGGACGAGGCGGCCGATGCTGCTGCGGCCGAAGCCACACTGGCGGCTTCCGAGGTGCCCACCAGCAAGCAGGCGGCCGAGCCGGCAGCCGCCGAAAAAGGTGGCGAGAAGAAGCCAGAGAAATCGGACAAGAAGTAAGCGTTCATTTCGATGCGGGGCGGTATCCGGGGGGACTAACTTCGGGGCGCCTCCCCCTCGCGCCCTCAACCCAGTGACCGTTTCGGCTATCCCGAAACGGTCACTAAACCGTTCGTCCGCTACGAAAGCGGGCAGAGGCCGGAGCTTCTGCCTGTTTTTTGGAGCGGCGCCAAGATGCCGATCAAACTCATCGTTGGCCTGGGCAATCCGGGCAAGAAGTACGAGAGCACGCGCCACAACGCCGGTTTCTGGTTGGTCGAGCGGCTGGCTGCGCAGCACCGGCTCAGCCTGAGAAAGGAACCCAAGTTCCGGGCATTGGTGGCCAGGCTGGACACCGCGACCGGGTACGCCTGGCTGCTGCTGCCGCAGACCTGGATGAACGAATCGGGCGCCGCAGTGGGCGCGCTGGCGCAGTTTCACAAAATCGCGGCAGACGAGATTCTGGTGGTGCACGACGAGCTCGACCTGCCGCCCGGGGGCGTAAAAATCAAGCAGGGCGGAGGCCATGCGGGCCACAACGGGCTGAGGGATATCATCGCCAGGCTGGGTACCCCGGATTTTTGGCGCCTGCGCATAGGCATCGGCCATCCACGCGACGTTGCTGTGACCGAACAGGAGGTGGCTGATTTCGTGCTTCACCCGCCGCGCAAGGAAGAAAGGGCCCTGATCGAAGCGGTGATAGACCGCGGCCTTGCCGTGTTCGATCTGATACTGGCGGACAACATGGCAGTGGCCATGCACAGACTGCATACCAAACCAAAACCTCAAACTCCCGAGATTGCAACGTAAGCAGGGTGAAATAAACGAGGGAACTGCGTCCTCGTGTATATCCCCCAAGTCGGAATAAGGTCACACTCATGTCCCTGAAATGCGGAATTGTCGGACTGCCGAACGTCGGCAAGTCAACTTTGTTCAATGCGCTCACCAAGGCCGCCATCGCCGCGGAGAATTATCCCTTCTGCACCATTGAGCCCAATGTAGGCATCGTCGAGGTGCCCGATGCGCGCCTCGCGCAGCTGGTATCTATCGCCAAGCCGCAAAAAACCATCCCTGCGGTGGTGGAGTTCGTCGACATCGCCGGCCTGGTCGCGGGTGCTTCCAAGGGCGAAGGGTTGGGAAACAAGTTTCTGGCCAATATCCGCGAAACCGACGCCATCGCGCATGTGGTGCGTTGTTTCGTCGACGACAACGTCGTGCACGTGTCTGGAAAGATAGATCCGCTGGACGACATCGAAACGATCAACACGGAACTCGCGCTGGCCGATCTTGCGACCGTGGAAAAAACCATGGCCCGCTATACCAAAGTAGCGAGGTCGGGCGACAAGGAGGCGCAGCGCATCATGGCGGTGCTGGAAAAGGTGCTGCCGGTGCTCAATCAGGCCCGGCCGGCGCGCAGCCTGGAACTCTCGCGCGAGGAGCAACAGGTGCTGCTACCGCTGTGCCTGATGACGGCCAAGCCGGCCATGTATGTCGCCAACGTTGATGAAAACGGTTTCAGCAATAACCCCTTGCTCAAGCGGGTAGAGGAATACGCCAAGGCGGAGGGAGCGCCGGTGGTCGCCATCTGCGCAGCAATCGAGGCGCAGATGGCGGACCTCGCGGACGAGGAAAAACAGATTTTTCTCGCCGACATGGGCCTGGAAGAGCCCGGCCTGGACCGTCTGATCCGGGCTGGCTACAAGCTGCTCGGCCTGCAGACCTATTTTACCGCCGGTCCCAAAGAGGTGCGCGCCTGGACGGTGCAGATCGGTGCTACCGCGCCGCAGGCCGCCGGGGTCATACACACTGACTTCGAGCACGGCTTCATCCGTGCCGAAGTGATTTCATTCGAAGAGTTCATCGCCTGCAAGGGAGAGCAAGGCGCCAAGGAAGCCGGCAAGATGCGCCTGGAGGGCAAGGAATACGTAGTGCGTGACGGCGACGTGATGCATTTTCGCTTTAACGTCTGAGTAATTTTCCGGACTTCCCAGGCATTGTCCGGAAGCCGCTGGAAACATAACTGCGGGTAAATAAAGCAGGAGTAGCAAAGGCAGCAAGGGGTGCTAGAGCAGAAACAACTGCACCACACGTGTCCCCCGCACGGTCGCGCCGAGGGACATCCAGCGCGTGCTTCGTCAGATCGCGATCACCGGCGGAGCCGTCGAATCATCACGGCGCGCGCGCCGTGACAGCGTGGTGTCGAAGGTGGCGAAATCATCGCAGCCGGCCGCAAGCGCGTGGTGCAGCGCGTCAGCGAAGTCCCAGCCGTGCCGCAATTTCGTGGCTGCCGCGACAACGGCCGCCTGCTCGCCGACGACGGCATTTTCCAGTATCGCGAGCTTTTCCATCGCGGCCGCGATCGCTTTCGGTGAATAGCGGTATCGCGAGCGAAGCACCCACTCCAGTTCAAGGATGACCGTTACCGGAATATACACCGGCTGAGCGCTCAGGCAGGTCTGCGCGCGCCGGCCCTGTGCCGCGTCATCCTGCACCAGGGCGCGCACCAGCACGTTGGTATCCAGGGCGCGCACGCCGTCAGTCCTTGTAGTCCGTGACCCGCATATCCTTCACGGCCACCCGTGGGCCGGAATACTTGAGGATGGCCTGGATCTCGGCAAGCTTCGCCGTATGCTTGACCGGCGCCGGCGTGATGCGCGCGCCTTTGCCTTCGACACGGATTTCGACACGCATTCCGGGCTTCAACCCGAGTGCCTTGCGCACTGCGGCGGGGAGGACGATCTGCCCCTTGGTGGACACAAGCACGGCGCTCATCATTCGTTCCAGAAGTTTTACCAGGTAGGTATTCTACACCCGCCGACCTTCCGGGTGGCGCTGCTCCGGCCGGAGCCACGAAAAGCGGGTACGAAAGCGGGTATGGCGACGGTGCCGGAGACCCGCTGTATGCTGACCGATGCCTAGTGCCCTAGCGCCTGGCCTCGTCCGGAGCCCTACAAGCTGCCGGACGGCAAGGGGCTGTACTTTGGGGTCAAACCCAACGGCGTCAAAGCCTGGCGTAACCGCTTCAAGCTCGCCCGACAGGGCGCGATCAGGGAACGCATGTTCGCAATTACCTGCTCCACCTGGAGGGCATTCCGGCCGGCGGCGCTGCATGGCTTCCTGGCAGTCTGCCTGGCAGGCTTGACGCAATCGCCTTACCAGTATAAAGTTCTGGTAAGGTACAGCAAAAGGATACCGTCGCCATGTTCGTCAAGATCACTGCCAAGCGCCAGGTTACGTTCCCCGCGCGGGTCCTGGAGGCGCTGGGCGTGAAACCCGGTGACCGGATCGAACTCGAGGAAGGCCCCGGGGGTTTTGTGCTGCGCGCGCGGCATATCGACCGGGCGCGCCTCGCGCCGCTGCGCGACAAGCTGCGCCGTGGCAAGGGCAGCTTCGATCTTGAAGCCTTCCGCAACACGCCCCATGACCGCGCGCTTCGGGATTGATACCTCGATCCTCGTCCGGCTGGCAACCGGCGATCCCGAGGACGGCTTCGAGCAATGTGTGCGCAAGCTCACCGCACTCATCGAGCGCGACGATGCCGAGGTGTTCGCGTCGAATCAGGTGATCGGCGAGGCCTATATCGCCGTGCAGCATCACTACGGCGTATCCAAACCTGACGCGCGCGCCGCGCTTGCCAGCGTGCTCAGGAGCGGTCTGGTGGTGCCGTTGAACGGGGCGGGCGTATTCGCGGCCCTGGAGGCGGACGCGGGATGTGGCCTGCTCGACCGCCTGATTGCCGACGACTATCGCCGCGCAGAACTCACGACGCTTACGCTCGACCGCAAGATGGCCGCCCTCCCGCAAGCACGCCGCCTGTAGACCTTCCGGAATGGCTTGCCGCGCCCACGCGCTGGCGACTGGCTGGCCGAGCGGCGGGGTACTCTCGGCCTAGTCAGGCGCAGGGAGATCGTATTGGTCGAAGGTTTCAGGTTCGGCAGCACGACGCGCCGAGTCTTCGCCCATTCCAGATATTCCGTCGAGTCGCTGCCCTTGGCGACCCGGAAGGCGCGCTCGTCAGTCTCGGCCTTGAATTTCGGCAGTTGCTCAGCTTGCGTGATCATAGAAGGTCCCTTCCTTCTGGTGCATGTCCCGCGCCGAGATCACGCGAAACAGCGCGCCGCCGCGGCACCATCATGAGCAGCGGCGCGGGGTTAGGGGCGCAATTGCTGTTCAACGTCTGAGAAGAATTCAGGACGTCGCAGGCATAGTCCGGAACCCGATCCAATCATTAGGCTGCCGTAGTACATTCCATCAGGGCCGGTGGCCGCAATACTCTCTGGGCCTGAGCGTTCAGGCGCAAACATGGTTTGCACATTGCGAGCGGCTGTTTCTCGGCTTTCGGAATTCGCAGCGTATGGCCGCTCCAAATTTCAACCAATGTGGCGTCAGGGATGGTGTAGTCGAGGCCCGACGCTTCGATGATGGCAGCAGACTTGCGATAGCATTGCGCCATCACGGCGAACAGGTTTCAAGCGGCATGTGCCAATCGATGATTGCGTCGGGCGGCCGGCCAATGAGAAAGCCGGCGAAGCGACGGGCGAGCAGATGGTATTTGGACGAACTCGACTCAAGCCTGGACTCCTAACGTCATGTTGGTGACGGTGGCGTCGCGAGGATCGGCGGCGATGCTAAAACCCAGCTTGCGCCCCAAGGCAATCATTCCGGCGTTAGTCGAAAACGTCACACCGCTGAGACGGCCTACACCAAAGTCCCTCGCGGCTGCAAGTAGGCTTCCAAGAAGCTTCGCCCCGAGCCCGCGCCCTTGCCAATCATCGCGCAGCACCATTGCGAACTCGGCGTCGCCGGTCTGCGAATCAAGGACAAAACGCGCTACGCCAATTTGTCGTTCCGAGCCTTGAACTGTCGTCAGGGCAATGAGCGCCAGCTCACGTTGGGGATCAATCCGGGTAAACTGTCTTAGCTCCTCCAGTGACGGCTTTCTTGACGACATGAGCCGCTGGTAGCCGGTAGTGGCCGAGAGGCTGTTCACAAACGCTTCTTCAAGGTCCAGGTCTGTAGGACGGATTGGTCGAATAGTAACCGCACAGCCGTCGGGCGCGGTCCAACCAACGGCCGCAGGTTCTTGCCGGACGCCCGGCGTTGTGACCTTTGCCGGACCGCGCGAGGCAGCGTAGAGCTTGTTTGCGCCGGCGGCGGGCAGCGCCTTGGCGTACGCGGGCCCGCGGCCTCGATCGGCGCCCGTAACCGGCGCGATGGAACTCTCGATTTTCATTGGGATACTCCTTGGCCAAAAACGTTGCTGTGGGCCTGTGTGCACACCTGGCCCGAAAACGGTTGTGGTTCGTCAGTGCGCACGAATGCGGTCACTGCATGCACCACCTCTGGCGCCTGCAGGACGCGCCGATGCCCGAGGTTTTCGACTTGCATAAACCGCGCGCCCGGCCAGGCCCCCGAATTCTCGCGGCCGTCATTGATGGACACGACCCGGTCGTCGGCGGAATGCACGAACAATGCGGGCTGGCGCATTTGCCGCGCTCGCGAAGGCGTCTGCACTGCCCGAACATCGACGCGCATGTCCTTGAGAGCAGCTATCATCTGCTCGGCTTGCGCATGTTCGAGACCCGCCTGCGCCGCATAGGCGTATACGTAGTCGACATAACGCGCCGGTGCCGAGATCAACGCCACCCTGCCGACCTGCATGCCTGCGGCCATGGCTTCGACCACTACCGCAGTACCGACCGAATGGGCGATGGCGGCATGCAGCGGGCCGAGGGCCTGCTGCACCCGGAGCAGTGCGTCGGCTGACTGCGGAATCGACGTCCTCTTTGCCTCCGACCGGCCGTGCGCTGGCAGGTCGATGGCGACGACGCGGTAGCCGGCGTCGAGCAACGGCGGCGCAAACGCTGCCAGATCGCTGGCGCGGCCTTCCCAGCCGTGAACCAGCAGGACGGCGGGACCCGCGCCTGCATGCCGCGCTGCCACTTTGCCTTCCGGGGTATCGATCGAAAAATGCGTGGCGCCTGACAGGAACTCCGGCTCCGCCGCGCTAGATTGGCGCGAAGGCGTGAGGAAGGCTCGGGCCAGTTGTTCCGGGGTCGGCGCTGTCTGAATTGCGGAGTTCATCGAAGCAATCCCTTGCAAGTGTCCAGTGAATAGGCCGGCTCAATCGCGGTGCGAACCAGGCGCCCTTCGCGACAGATTTGGCGTTGATCAGGCCGCAGGCGACAAGTGCCAGGCTCAGCGCGATAAGCCCGCTCTGCGTAAATGCGGGGCTGTTTCATCGAGGCCAGCATCAAGGTCGCCTGCGCCTCAAGCGCCGATTGCACCGCGCGCAAGCCCGGCGCCCAGGTGGGGAGGATTGAGCAAACCGCTCAGTCGCGTTCTGCGAGTCAGTCCTTCGGCTTGCAGGATGCTGACCGCGCCCGGTTCGAACGCCTGCAGCAGCGCCGGCCCGTTGCGGTCAAACGTGAAAGTCTCGCCCGCGAGCAAAACGACGTCGCGCCTGTCGCGGTCCTGTGTCACCCAGACGCTGCCGCTGTGGCAAACGAGGGTGTGGCCGACGGCGCCATGCAATTTCACCACCTTGTTCCGCTCGAGGCAGAGTCCGTTCTGGTTGAGTTCGATTCTCATGGGAAGGTCCTTGAAATATGCACAAAAATCATGCGAGAATGTCCTGGTGCTGCCGCGTCCACTGCTTGTAAGCACTCGTTGCATGGGGCGCTGAGACGGATTATGCGTAAAGCTGCGATTCCGCTCAAACGACATTTGAGTATCGTTCGCATGAGTTTAATGAATGCAAGAACACCGCCGTAGCCTGCCATCCCTGGACCTGTTGCGCGGGTTCGAGGCGGCCGCGCGCAACCTGAGCTTCACCAAAGCGGCGGCTGAGCTGTTCGTCACCCAGTCCGCAGTCAGCCGCCAGGTGAAGACCATCGAAGAGCACCTGGGCGTGGCGCTATTCGCACGCAGCCACCGGGCGCTACGGCTGACCGAGGCCGGACACGAGCTGTATCGCGCCACGGCGCAGGCGCTGCGCGAACTATCCGATGCCGCAAGCCGGATCAGGCAGCGCGGCGCGAGCCGCGCGCTGACCGTCACGGCGACCATCGGCTTCTCCTCGCTCTGGCTGATTCCGCGGCTGACCGATTTCCGTAGCCAGCGCCCCGAGGCCGACATCCGCATCTCCGCGAACAACACGATGCTCGACCTTGAGCGCGAAGGCATAGAAGTGGCGATACGCTATTGCGAGGCGAAGGCGGCACCGGATGGGGCGATAAAGCTGTTCGGCGAAGTGGTGCTGCCCGTGTGCAGCCCGAATCTGGTCACGCGCACAGCGCCGCTAGCCAAGCCCGAGGATCTGCGCAAGCACGTGCTGCTGCACTACGAACGGCCGGAAGGCATCACGCCCTGGCTCAGTTGGACGGTGTGGCTCGAAACGATACAACTGGGAGGACTGAAGCCTGCCGGATCGCTGCGCTTCAGCCAGTACGACCAAACGATCCGGGCAGCGATCGACGGCCAGGGAGTGGCGCTCGGCACCAGTCCGCTGGTACGGCAAATGATCAAGCAAGGCAGGCTGATCGCCCCTTTGGCGAAGAAATTTGAGTCGGCACGAGCGTATTACCTGGTCATTTCCGCGCAAGCGGCGAGGCGGCCGGATGTGCAGGAGTTTGCCGACTGGCTGACGCGCCAGGCGAAGGAGGAATCACGCAACCGCGGCGGCATTCCGCGCCGGCTGAAATCATAGCCGGGCATGCGCTGGCGCCGGTACTGCCTGATTCCGCTCTGCGCGCCGATCAGATGCCGGAATCTGCCGCATCAGCCGCCGGGTTCTTCGACGACGCCAGCGCCGGCAATCAATAGGTGCCCGGGTAGGAACCGCCGTCTATGAGGAAATTCTGCCCGGTGACATAGCTCGCTTGCGCGCTGCACAGGTAGGCGCAGGCGTCGCCGAACTCCGCCGGGTCGCCGAAGCGGCCGGCCGGGCATTGCGCCATGCGTTCCTTGCGTATCACTTCGACGTCGACGCCGCGGTTCTTGGCCTGGGCGGCCAGAGTGGTGCGGATGCGGTCGGTATCGAAAGAACCCGGCAGCAGGTTGTTGATGGTGACGTTGTGCGCCACGGTCTTGCGCGCGATGCCGGCGACGAAGCCGGTGAGGCCGGAGCGCGCGCCGTTCGATAGGCCGAGCACCTCGATCGGCGCCTTCACCGAGCTGGAGGTGATGTTGACGATGCGGCCGAATTTGCGCGCGATCATGCCGTCCACCGTGGCCTTGATCAATTCGATCGGCGTGAGCATGTTGGCATCCAGCGCCGCGATCCAGGTGTCGCGGTTCCAGTTGCGAAAATCCCCCGGCGGCGGCCCGCCGGCGTTGTTGACCAGAATGTCCGGATCGGGGCAGGCGGCGAGCGTAAGCTTGCGGCCTGCTTCGGTGGTGATATCGCAGGCGACCGCCGTCACTTTCACACCGGTGGCGGCGCGGATCTCCGCCGCGGTCTTCTCCAGCGCCTCCTTGCCGCGGGCGGTAATCACCAGGTTCACGCCTTCGCGCGCGAGCGAAAAGGCGCAGCCGCGTCCCAGGCCCTTGCTCGAGGCGCATACGATTGCCGTCTTGCCTTTGATGCCGAAATCCATGTTTGTCTCCTCATGGCGAATTGCAGATTGAGCGGGTGTATTCCACTGGAGTCGGCTGCAACCCAATTGTTGCAGCGGCACGATTCATCGCGGCACGCGGCGGTGCAATCCCGCATGCCCAAACCGGTCCTCAGGCTCTGGGCTTTATTGTAACCAGCATTACGCCGCCTAGCACCAATACTGCGCCGACGATCTGCAGCGCCGTCATGTGCTCTTCCAGTCCAAGCCAGCCGAGAAAGATGGTGGTCACGGGCCCGGCGGCACCGATGATCGCGACATGGTTCGCGCCGATGCGCTTGAGCGCTTCGGAGGTCATGAACACGGGCAGCACCGTACACAGTACGCCCATAGCCGCGGCCAGGCCGTACACCTGCGGCGGCAGGTCCAGTGCCGACAGCGGTCGCAGCAGCAGGAACTGGGCGATACACAGCACGCTGGCGACGCTGGTCGCGTACGCGGTGAATCGCATTGAGCCGATGCGGCGCACCACCTGGCTGCTGGTGACCAGATACACGGCATAACTGACCGCGCTGCCGAACACCAGCAGAGCGCCGAGCAGCAGGTTGCGATTGTCGCCGCCAAACGCGCGCGACAGCACCAGCGCGAGCCCGGCGTAGGAGACGACCAGCGCGACCACCTCGCGCGCGCTTACGCGCTTGCCCAGGAACAGCGCCGAGAGCAGCACGGTGATGGTCGGATAGAGGAACAGCATCAACCGTCCCACGCCTGCGCTGATGTACTGCAGGCCGAGAAAGTCGAGGAAGCTTGCGAGGTAATAGCCGAGAAAGCCGAGAAACAGCACGGTCCAAAGGTCGCGGCGGCTGAGCGGCGCGGGCTTGACTGCGCTGTCGCGCCGCAGCCACAGCGCAGCGGCGACGAAAAACGGGAGCGAGAACACCATGCGCAAAGCGAGCAGCGTGACCGGATCGGTGACGTAGGCATAGGCGAGCTTGATCAGGATCGGCCGGAAGGAGAATGACACCACGCCGGCGAGCGCCAGGGCGATGCCCCAGGCGCGATAGGAGGTGGCAGTCACCGAGCGCGGTTCGCGTGCCGGGCGCCGGCCGCGCCGGCGCGCCGCGGGCTGCTCATCGGCGTTTGCTGCCGCCGAACATGGAGCCCATGATGCCGCGCACTATCTGGCGTCCGAGCTGCGAGCCAATGGCGCGCGCCGCGCTTTTTGCCGCCGATTCCAGCGCGCCCTCGCGGCGGCCGCCGCGGGGGCCCGTGGTTCCCCCGAGGATGTCGCCCAGCGCATCCATGATTCCGCCTCCTGCAGCCGGTGGAGGTTCGGCGGCGCCCTGCCGGGCGTCGGCGGGCGCGCCCTGCAGGGCCTGCGCCCGTCCCCTGAGTTTCTCGTAGGCCGATTCGCGGTCCACGGTCTGTTCGTAGTGGCCGAAGACGACCGAACTCTGGATGACCGCCCTGCGCTCATCGGCGCTGATCGGTCCGATTCTGCTCGCCGGCGGCACGATGAGCGCGCGCTCGACCACGCACGGGCGGCCCTTCTCGTCGAGGAAGGAGACCAGGGCCTCGCCCACGCCGAGCTCGGTGATGACGGTCTCGACCTCGAGTTTCGGATTGGCGCGCATGGTTCCGGCGGCGGCCTTCACCGCCTTTTGGTCGCGCGGCGTGTAGGCGCGCAGCGCATGCTGCACGCGATTGCCCAGCTGTCCGAGCACCGTGTCCGGGATGTCGAGCGGGTTCTGCGTGGCGAAATACACGCCCACGCCCTTGCTGCGGATCAGGCGCACCATCTGCTCGATTTTCTCCAGCAAGGCCCTGGGCGCCTCGTTGAACAGCAGATGCGCCTCGTCAAAGAAGTATACGAGCTTGGGTTTGTCCGGGTCGCCCACTTCGGGCAGCTGCTCGAACAGTTCGGACAGCATCCACAAGAGGAAGGTCGAGTACAACCTGGGCGAACCCATCAGGCTCTCGGCAGCGAGGATGTTGACCATGCCGCGCCCTTTTTCGTCGGTCTGCATCAGGTCGGCGATGTTGAGCGCGGGCTCGCCGAAGAAACGGTCCGCCCCCTGCTGCTCGAGTTGCATCAGGGCGCGCTGGATGGCGCCGATCGACGCCGCCGAAATATTGCCGTATTCGGTGGTGAATTCGCGCGCGCTGTCGCCCACGTGCTGCAGCATGGCGCGCAGGTCCTTCAGGTCGAGCAGCAACAGGCCGTTGTCGTCGGCAATCTTGAAGGCAAGTGCAAGTACGCCCTCCTGCGTTTCGTTGAGGTTCAGCATGCGCGCGAGGAGCAGCGGTCCCATGTCGGACACGGTCGCGCGCACCGGATGCCCGGCCTTGCCGAAGAGGTCCCAGAAAGTCACCGGGCAGGCGGCGAAGGCAAAGTCCCTGATCGCGAGCGCGTCGAATCGCTCCTTCAGCCTGGGCGACATGGCGCCGGGCTGCGCCAGTCCGGACAGGTCGCCTTTGACGTCGGCCATGAACACCGGCACGCCGATCGACGAGAAACCCTGTGCCAGGGTCTGCAGCGTCACCGTCTTGCCGGTGCCGGTGGCGCCGGCGATGAGGCCGTGACGGTTGGCCAGACGCGGCAGGAGGGCAAGCCCGGTCTTGCCTGATTTGGCGACAATAAGTGCATCCGGCATGAAGAATCTCGCTTATAGAGGGCAGTCGAGGCGGGGGCGATGATAAAATTATAATCTTTCAGCGGCGATCGAGGCGGCAATCATGGCGGGACATTCCAAGTGGGCCAACATCAAGCACAAGAAGGCGGTTACCGACGCCAAGAGGGGCAAGGTGTTCACCCGCCTGATCCGGGAGATCACCGTCGCTGCGCGCATGGGAGGTGCCGATCCCAACATGAATCCGCGACTGCGCCTGGCCGCGGAAAAGGCGCGCGACGTGAACATGTCCAAGGACAACATCGAGAATGCGATCAAGCGCGGCGCGGGCGCGCTCGACGGGGCCAACTACGAGGAGGTGCGCTATGAGGGCTACGGCATCGCCGGCGCGGCGGTCATGGTGGACTGCCTTACCGACAACCGCACCCGCACCGTGGCCGATGTGCGCCACGCCCTCACCAAGCACGGCGGCAACCTCGGCACCGACGGATCGGTCGGTTTCATGTTCAAGCATTGCGGGCAGTTCATATTTGCCCCGGGGACGAGCGAGGACAAGGTGATGGAGGCGGCGCTGGAGGCCGGCGCCGAGGACGTGCTCACCAACGAAGACGGCTCGGTCGAGGTGATTTGCGCTTTCGGCGATTTTTCCGCGGTGAAACAGGGCCTGGAGAAGGCAGGACTGAAACCCGAACTGGCCGAGGTCACGATGAAACCGCTCAGCGAAACCGTGATCGGCGGGGACGACGCGGCGCGCATGCAGAAGCTGCTCGACGCGCTGGAGGCGCTCGACGACGTGCAGGAAGTCTATACCACGGCGATGATCGACGAGTAGGCCGCCTGCGCAAGCCTATAATCGGCCGATGGCGCAATCGAGCATCACCATACTCGGCATCGATCCCGGCCTGCGCGTCACCGGATTCGGCATCATCCGCAAAGCCGGCGGCAAGCTCGCCTACGTAACCAGCGGCTGCATCAAGGCGCCGGAGGCGGATCTGCCCGGGCGGCTCAAGACCATACTCGAAGGCCTGCGTGAAGTGATCCAGCAGCATCGGCCGCAACAGGTCGCAGTCGAAAAGGTATTCGTGAACGTCAATCCGCAATCCACGCTGTTGCTCGGCCAGGCGCGCGGCACCGCCATATGTGCCGCCGTGCTGGAGAGCCTGCCGGTGGCCGAATATACCGCGTTGCAGGTGAAGCAGGCGGTGGTGGGAAACGGGCATGCGAAAAAGGATCAGGTGCAGGAGATGGTGAAGCGCCTGCTCGGCCTGCCCGGCTACCCGGGTGCGGATGCGGCCGATGCGCTCGCCTGCGCCATCTGCCATGCGCACGGCGGGCAGGGCCTGGGCTCGATTGCCACGGCGGGTTATCGCGTGAAAAGGGGGCGGCTCATATGATAGGACGCTTGAGCGGCGTGCTGCTGGAGAAAGCGCCTCCCCGACTGATGCTGGAGGTGCAGGGCGTGGGCTACGAGATCGACGTGCCCATGAGCACTTTCTACAACCTGCCCGATGTGGGCGAGCGCTTGACGCTGTACACCCACCTGGTCGTGCGCGAAGACGCGCACCTGCTCTACGGTTTCGCCAGCGAGTCCGAGCGCAGGGCGTTTCGCCAGCTGCTGAAAATCAGCGGCGTCGGCGCGCGCATTGCGCTATCTTTGCTCTCGGGCATGAGCGTCGCCGACCTGGCGCAGGCAGTGGCCATGCAGGAATCCGGCCGGCTGACCAAGGTCCCGGGCATAGGCAAGAAGACCGCCGAGCGGCTGCTGCTCGAGTTGAAGGACAAGCTCGGCGCCGAGTTCGCCTCCGGCGTGGCAGTCAACCGCGCTGCCCCTGCGTCCAGCGACGTGCTCAATGCGCTGCTCGCGCTCGGGTACAGCGAAAAGGAAGCGGGCTATGCGCTGAAGCAGCTGCCCGAAGGCTTGAGCGTGTCCGAGGGCATACGCCACGCGCTGAAGTCGCTGGCCAGGGGTTGAGCCGATTGCGCCGCGTCAGCGTCGGCGAAATCAGCTTGCTCCTCATGCTGCGCGCCGGCAGCGAAAGTGCGGGCCCCGTTCCCTGATAGACTTTGACCGTTTCTCTTGCAGGTGACCGAGATCGAACTGACAGCTACAGGCGTTCCCAGGAAATACCACCGTTTCGTCCGCATCTTTTACCAGATTCGGGCCACGTCATTCGCCGTACTGTTCGTCGCCCTGGGCGTTCAAATGTGGGGTCGGGGCTACGGTGGGATCGCGTGGGTGCTGCTGGCGCTGCAGTTCCTCGCCTATCCGCATTTGCTGTTCTGGCGTGCGCGCAGGGCCCGGGACTCGCTCAACGCCGAGCACGCCAATCTGCTGCTCGACTGCCTGTTGCTCGGGATCTGGGTAGCGGCGCTGCAGTATCCCACCTGGATTGCGTTTCCGATTTTCCTCGGGACCTCGCTCAACAACGCGGTTAATCGCGGCTGGCGCGGGGCCGCTGGCGCGCTGCTTGCCTTCGCCTGCGGCGCGCTTGCCTGGGGGTTCCTCGCCGGGTTCGAGATATCGCCGCATACCAATCTTGCGTCCGCTCTGATCTGCCTGATAGGCCTGTCGGTCTACGTGGTCGGCCTGGGCACCATCGTGTTCGCACAGAGCCGAAAATTGCGCGACACGCGCGAAGCGCTGCGCCAGCGCGAGGAGCACTACCGCATCATCACCGAGAATGCGGGAGACCTGATCGCCATGCTCGACGCCGAGGGGCGCTGGGTCTATGCCAATCCGGCGTACCGGCGCCTGCTGGACGAGACGGTCTTGCAGACCGGCGCCGACGCCTACGCTTGCGTGCACCCGGAGGACCGGGACGCGACCCGGGCGCTGCTCGAAAAGGCGGTCCGCAGCGGCGAAGCGCAGGAGTTTCTCTACCGCCTGATCGGGACGCAGGGCAGCGAGCGCGAGTTCCGGGCCAAGGCAAAATCCTTTTTGCACGCAGGCACCCCGAGGATCGTGGTGGTCTCGACTGACGTAACCGAGTTGCGCCAGCGGGACAAAAAGCTTGCCGTCCAGGCGGACGTTTTCGAGAACATGACCGAAGCCATGATGATCGTCGCGGCTGACGGAACCGTCCTGTCGGTAAACCGGGCGTACACGGCGGTCACGGGCTACAGCGCAGAGGAGGTATGCGGGAAATCCGAAAGCGGGTTTCGCACCGCCTTGCAGCCGGCGGAATTCTATGACCAGATAGAGCAGGCGCTGGAGCGTCAGGGGCACTGGTCCGGTACCTTCTGGTGCCGGCGCAAGGACGCCAGCATCTACCGCGAGTGGCGCAACATTTCGGCGATCCGCGATGCGGCCGGGCGCGTCACTCACACGGTCGTCTTTTTTGCCGACGTGTCGCAGTCCGCTCATGCGGACCGCGCGATCGCGCATTGAAGCGAAATGAGGGACATCGTCGGGATCGCGGAAACGCGGCCGCGCCGGCGGGTAAAATAGCGCATGGCCATTGAAACCGACCGCCTGATCGCCGCCGACCCCGCCTCGCCGCAGGAGGAGGCGCTCGAGCGCGCGCTGCGGCCCAAGGCCCTGTCCGAGTACGTCGGGCAGGAGAAGATCCGCGGCCAGCTGTCGATATTCATCGAAGCGGCGCGCCAGCGCCAGGAGTCGCTCGATCATGTCCTGCTGTTCGGTCCGCCGGGTCTGGGCAAGACCACGCTTGCGCACATCATCGCGCGCGAGATGGGGGTCAACCTGCGCCACACCTCGGGGCCGGTACTGGAGCGCCCGGGCGACCTTGCCGCCCTGCTCACCAATCTCGAGCCGAACGACGTATTGTTCATAGATGAAATCCACCGCCTGTCGCCGGTGGTCGAAGAAATACTGTATCCGGCGCTGGAGGATTTCCAGCTCGACATCATGATCGGAGAGGGTCCGGCGGCGCGTTCGGTCAAGCTCGATCTGCCGCCCTTTACGCTCGTTGGCGCCACTACCCGCGCCGGCATGCTCACCAACCCCTTGCGCGACCGCTTCGGCATAGTCGCGCGCCTGGAGTTCTACTCCGCGCTGGAATTGCAGCAGATCGTGAGCCGTTCGGCCGGGCTGCTCAAGGTCGAGGTCGCCGCCGAAGGCTCGCTCGAGATCGCGCGGCGCTCGCGCGGTACGCCGCGCATCGCCAACCGGCTGCTGCGGCGGGTGCGCGATTATGCCGAGGTCAGGACGAGAAGCGGCGTGAGCCGCGAAGTCGCCGACGCGGCGCTGCAGATGCTCGACGTGGATGTGCTGGGCCTGGACCTGATGGACAGGAAGCTGTTGATGGCCGTGATCGAAAAGTTCGCGGGCGGCCCGGTCGGGGTGGACAATCTTGCCCACGCGATCGGCGAGGAGCGCGATACCATCGAGGACGTGATCGAGCCTTTTCTGATCATGCAGGGATATCTGCAGCGCACGCCGCGCGGGCGCGTTGCCACCGCGTCGGCTTATCGCCATTTCGGCCTGGCGCTGCCGAAGGCCAACGCGAACGGCGATCTGTGGAACGGCCCGGGCGAATCCTGAGGCGCGGACGATGAATCGTTTTTCCTGGCCGGCGCGCGTGTACTACGAGGATACCGACGCGGGCGGCGTCGTTTATTACGCCAACTATCTGAAGTTCTTCGAGCGCGCACGCACCGAATGGCTGCGCAGTTTCGGCCTGAATCAGGATAAACTGGCGCAGGACTCGGGTTTGATCTTCGTGGTGCGGCGGGCGCTGCTGGATTTCCTGCGCCCGGCGCGGCTGGACGACATGCTCGAAGTCACGGTTGAACCACTGAAGCTCGCGCGTGTCTATGTGGACCTGGCGCAGGAGGCGCGCTGTGGTGCGCAAACGCTCGCGCGCGCCGAGATCCGGGTGGCCTGCGTGAACCAGCGAAGTTTGAAACCCGTAGCCATACCGCAATTCCTGAGGGATAACATTTGATCCGGAGATCCGCAAGAGGTCGCGCCCCCATTTCTCCGGACAGCTACGCGAGTCAATACGAAAAATGAACGTAACCCAAGACCTGTCGATACTTTCCCTCATTACCAATGCCAGCGTGCCGGTGCAGCTGGTGATGGCGCTGCTGCTGTCGGTCTCGTTCATGAGCTGGCTGTTCATTTTCCGCAAGCTGTTCGCGATCCGCCAGGCGGGGATACAGACGGAAAAGTTCGAGCGTGCCTTTTGGAGCGGCAGCGACATGAACGGCCTGTACCAGAGCGCGGTCAACGATCGCCACCGCGCCGGCGCGCTCGAGCGCATATTCGAGGCCGGTTTTCGCGAATTCTCGAAACTGCGCGCGCAGCGCGGCGCCGATCCGAGCATTCCGGTGGAGGGCGCGCGCCGCGCCATGCGCGCCACGTTTCAGCGGGAGATGGACAACCTGGAACGGCATCTCTCGTTTCTCGCCTCGGTCGGCTCGGTCAGCCCCTACGTCGGCCTGTTCGGTACGGTGTGGGGCATCATGAATTCGTTTCGCGGCCTCGCAAACGTCAACTCGGCGACGCTGGCGCACGTCGCGCCGGGTATCGCCGAGGCCTTGATCGCCACCGCCATCGGCCTGTTCGCCGCGATCCCGGCGGTGGTCGCCTATAACCGCTATGCGCACGACATCGACCGCCTCGCGATCCGCTTCGAGAGCTTCATCGAGGAGTTCCTGAACATCCTGCAGCGCCAGTCCGGCGTGGGCAAATAGGGAAGACGGCGATGCAGCGTTCGCGCCGTGCCATGAGCGAGATCAACGTCGTGCCCTACATCGACGTGATGCTGGTGCTGCTGGTGATATTCATGATCACCGCGCCGCTGGTGAATCCGGGGGTGATCGAGCTGCCCACGGTGGGCAAGTCGTCGCTGCCGCCGGAGCTGCCGCTGGAAGTGGTGATCAAGGCCGACGCGTCGCTGGTGCTGCGCGAACGAAGCAAGAGCGCTTCGAGCGAGCGCAGGGTGTCCTCCGCGGAACTGGTTGCGGCGTTGCAGGAAAAACAGAAGACCCATCCGGATCAGGCGGTGGTGATCGCCGCCGACAAGGATGTGCGCTACGAAGAGGTGCTCAAGGTGATGGACGAGCTGCAAAAGCAGCAGGTGCGCAAAGTCGGGCTGCTGGTGAAGCCCGCGGCGCGCTGAGCGTGGCAGCCGGGACGCTCCAGTACCAGGAACCGGGCAAGGTCCCTGCCGTCGTTCTTGCGCTGCTGGTACACGTGCTGCTGGCGGTGTTCCTGTTTTTCGGCGTGCACTGGCAGAGCCGGCAACCCGAGGCGGTAATGGTGGAGCTGTGGAGCAGCCTGCCCGCGCCCGTGGCGCCGAAGGTCCAAGCCAAGCCGGAAATCCGACCCGCGCCTGTACCCGAGCCCAAGCTCGAGCCCAAGCCTGAACCCAAACCGGAACCCAAACCGGAACCCAAACCGGAACCCAAACCCGAGCCCAAACCGGAGCCCAAAGTCGAGAAAGCGATCGAACCGCCCAAACCCGACATCGTGCAGGAGAAGAAGAAAGAAATCGTAAAGGAAACTGCGAAAGCGGCGGAGCCCCCGCCGAAGAAGCCCGAGCCGGCGCCGAAGAAACCGGAACCCGCGCCGAAAAAGCCCGAGCCGGCGCCGAAGAAGCCCGAACCCGAGCTGAAATTCGACCGCAGCAAGGACATACGCGCGCAGGCCGATCGTGAGATGACCGATGTGAGAACGAATCTGGAAAAGGAAAGAATCCTGGACCAGATGCGGCGCGAAGAGGCGGCATTCGCCGCGAGAGCCGACGCGGCGTATATCGGCAAGCTCAAAGGCAAGATCAAGAGCAACATCGTGCTGCCCGCGGGTATCCTGGGCAACCCGGAGGCGATTTTCGACGTGGTGCAGCTCCCGACCGGCGAAGTCATGTCGGTCAAGCTGCGCCAGTCCAGCGGTCACAAGGCTTACGACGCGGCAGTGGAGCGGGCAATACTCAAATCATCTCCGCTGCCCAGACCGGACAGGCCGGAGCAGTTCCAGCGCAATCTCGAGATCAAATTCCGGCCGCTGGACTGAATCTGGTGTCCGCACTACGGGTATAATTGAATGAGAATTTCTTCGGGATTTCGCATGCAATTCGTCTGTCGCACTGTTTTGCTTCTGTTTGCACTGGTTTGCTCCAGCGCGCAGGCGCAGCTGTCGATTGAAATTACCGGCGGCGGCGCCAACCAGATCCCTATCGGGGTGCTGCGTTTTGCCGGCGAGCAGGTATTGGCGCAAAGCATCAGCGATATCGTCGAGGCCGACCTGCGGCGCAGCGGGCGCTTCCGCATGCTGTTCGCCGGCAGCGTCAATCCGCTGCCGACCGAGATGTCGCAGGTCGATTTTGCCGACTGGAAAAGCCGCAACGCCGACGCCATGGTCATAGGCAGCGTGGTGCGCCTGGCCGACGGCCGCTTCGAGGCGAGCTTCCGGCTGCTGGACGTGCCCAGGCAGACGCAGATCGGCGGTGTGGCTTTTACCTTGAATGCACAGCAGGTGCGCACGACCGCGCACCGCATCGCGGACTTGGTCTATGAAAAGCTGACCGGCGACCGCGGCGTGTTTTCCACGCGTATCGCCTACGTCGTCAAGCAGGGCAGCCGCTACGAACTGCAGATCGCGGATGCCGACGGGGTCGGCGCACAGACCGCGCTCGCTTCGCGCGAACCGATCATTTCCCCGGCCTGGTCGCCCGACGGTACGCGCCTTGCCTATGTCTCGTTCGAGAACAAAAAGCCGGTGGTCTACGTGCATTCGCTGGTCTCGGGACAACGCCAGGCGGTGGCAAATTTCAAAGGGTCGAACAGTGCACCCGCCTGGTCTTCCGACGGCAGGCGGCTCGCCGTGGTGCTGTCCAAGGACGGCGGTTCACAGATCTATCTCATCGGCGCAGACGGCAGCAATCCGCGCCGCATCACCGACTCCGGTTCGATCGACACGGAACCATTTTTCACGCCCGACGGCCAGTCGATATACTTTACATCCGATCGCGGCGGCAGCCCGCAGATCTACCGCATGAGCCTGAGCGGGGGCGAGGTTACGCGCGTGACCTTCGATGGCAGCTACAATGTGTCGCCGCGCATCTCGAACGACGGCAAGACCCTCGTTTATATTGCGCGCGACGGCGGACGTTTTCAGCTTAGATCGCTGGATCTGGCGAGCCGGCAGGGGCAGGCGCTTACCGACGGGCTGCGCGACGAATCGCCCAGTTTCGCGCCCAACGGCAAAATGATTCTATACGCGACCCAGGTCAACAACCGCGGCTCGCTGGCAGCGGTTTCCAGCGACGGCAGGGTGAAGCAGCGCCTGTCGGTGCAGGCAGCGGATGTGCGCGAACCCGCATGGGGTCCGTTTTTCAATAACTGAGAGGCCGTTCCGGCAATATCGGGTAGGCTCCGGCTCAGGTGAGTATGAGGGGTGGTATCCCCTCACTTTGGAATAGACACTGAAAAATATAAAGGAGATGGGAATGAGGAAATTGCTTGCTTTGGCGGCGGCGGCTCTTCTTGTCGGCTGCGCCGATACGCCCAAGTTGGAAAATAGTGCCGGGGTCGAGGATCGCACGCCGACGGGCGCCGCTGCGGGCGAGCAGCCGGGCGCCGGTTCGGAAGTCAGGCCGGTCGCGCCCGGTGAGGGGCAACAGGGCAATCCGCTCAAGGATCCTGCCAATATCCTGTCCAAGCGCAGCATTTTCTACGACTATGACAAATACGACGTCAAGGACGAATACAAGCCGCTGCTGCAGGCGCACGCCCGGTATCTCTCGCAGAACCCCAGCGCCAAGACGCTGATCCAGGGCAATGCCGACGAGCGCGGCAGCCGCGAATACAACATTGCACTGGGGCAGAAGCGCGCCGACGGCGTGAAGAAAATGCTGCAGCTGATGGGGGTGGCGGAAAGCCAGATGGAATCGGTGAGCCTGGGCGAGGAAAAGCCCCGCTGCACCGAAGCCACCGAGGAGTGCTATGCGCAGAACCGGCGCAGCGACCTGCTCTACCGCGGCGAGTACTGATAGATGAAACTGCAGGCAACACTGCTGCTGGGGCTTTGCCTCGCGGCCGGCACCTCCAGCGCCGCCCTGTTCGACGACGAGGAGGCGAGGAATGCGATCTCCGCATTGCGGGTCCGGGTCGAGGCCAACCAGAAAGCGGCCGAAGAGCGGCTCGCCCGGATAGAAACCATGGCGCAGGACCGCTCGATCGATCTCGCCCGGCAGATCGACGAGCTTAAACAGGAACTGGCGCGCATGCGCGGCCAGATCGAAGTGCAGGCGCACCAGCTCGAAACCCTGGACCGGCGGCAAAAGGACCTCTACGTCGATCTGGATGCGCGCCTGCGCAAGCTCGAAGCGAGCACGCAGGAGAAGCAGGCCGTCGCGCCCGATCCTGTCGCCGAGGGCAAGGCCTACGAAGCGGCGTTGAACCAGTTCAAACTCGGCAACTATCAGGCGTCCATCGCGGCGTTCCAGAGTTTTCTCGCCGCCTTTCCAGACAGCCAGCAGGTGTCGAGCGCGCAGTACTGGATAGGCAATGCCTACTACGCGCTGCGCGATTACAAGACCGCGATCGCCGCGCAGCAAAAGGTGCTGGCATCGTGGCCCGACAGCGCGAAGGCGCCCGATGCCATGCTCAACATCGCCAGTTGCCAGGCGGAGATGGGCCAGACGCGGATGGCGCGTGAAACCCTGCAGGCGCTGCAGAAGAAATATCCAGGCACGCCGGCGGCGGAACAAGCCAAGCAGCGCCTCGCCGGCAAGCGCTAGCGAAATGGTTGTGGGAGCGCGCTTGTGCCCCGAAGGAAATCCCCTTGGGGGACTCGCGAATCATGGAATTCGCGAGAAAGCGCGCTCCCGCGCTTTGGACTAGAACGCGCTCCGGCAAGGTTCATCCCATGCGCAAAGCCGTCGTACTTCTTTCCGGTGGACTCGATTCCGCCACCGTGCTCGCGCTGGCGCTACGCCAGGGCTACAGCTGCCATGCCTTGTCAGTCGATTACGGCCAGCGCCACCGGGTCGAACTCGAAGCCGCGGCGCGCGTGGCACGCGCGCTGGGCGCGGCGGAGCAAAGGACCGTGAAGATCGATCTCGCCGCGTTCGGAGGCTCTGCGCTGACCGACAGCAGCATCGCGGTGCCGACCGGGGGCGTGCAAAAAGACGGTATCCCCGTCACCTACGTGCCGGCGCGCAATACCATCATGCTTTCGCTGGCCCTCGCCTGGGCCGAGGTCCTGCAGGCGCAGCACCTGTTCTTCGGCGCCAACGCAGTCGACTACTCCGGCTATCCGGACTGCCGGCCCGAATACATGCGCGCCTTCGAGCGCATGGCCAATCTCGCCACCAAGGCCGCGGTGGAAGGCCATGGGCTCACCGTGCACACGCCGATCATTGCCATGAGCAAGGCGCAGATCATCGAACAGGGGATGAAGCTGGGCGTGGACTACGGCCTGACCGTGTCCTGCTACCAGGCCGATGGCGAAGGCCGCGCTTGCGGCGTATGCGATTCCTGCCGGCTACGTCGCGCCGGATTCGAGTCCGCCGGTGTGGCTGATCCGACGCGCTATTGCCCGAACGGTGCCTGAACCGGGCCGCGAGGCGCGGCGCGCAACGGCGACGTAGGACGGCGCATAGGCGCAGGTTATCCGCGAGCTAAAAGATTTTGCTTGCGCCGCGCCGAGTCCAGACTAGAATCGCCCGACAAAAAAGGCAGGGGAGGCCCATGAACGAAGTCAATCCGGCGGTAGTTGCGACCACCGTGGCCTGGGCCAGTTTTGCCCTTGCTTTTGTTTTCGGTGCGATTGCCAACAAAACCAATTTCTGCACCATGGGTGCGGTCTCCGACATGGTCAACATGGGCGATTGGGGGCGCATGCGCATGTGGCTGCTGTCCATTGCCGTCGCGGTCCTCGGCGCCAGCGCGCTGCAGCTTGGCGGCCTGGTCGAATTGTCCAAGTCGATATACATGGGCGCGAATTTTCCCTGGCTGTCCTATCTGGTCGGCGGGCTGGTCTTCGGCATCGGCATGACCCTGGGCTCGGGCTGCGGCAGCAAGACCCTGATACGCATCGGCGGGGGCAGCCTCAAGTCGCTGGTGGTGTTCGTGTTCCTTGGCATCTCCGCCTACGTCACGTTGAGGGGCCTGTTCGGCGCCTTGCGCGTGAGCGTGCTCGATCCGGTGTCGCTCAAGCTCGCCAGCGGGCAGGACCTGCCTTCGCTGCTGGCCCATGCCTTCGGCGCGGACAAGAGAACGATGCTCATGCTGACGAGCGCGATAGTAGCGGGCCTGCTGCTGCTGTTCGTGTTCAAGGACCGCGAATTCCGCCGCAACTTCGACGGCATCCTCGGCGGCGTGGGCGTGGGGCTGGTGGTGGTCGGCGGCTGGTATGTGAGCGGCAAACTGGGTTATCTGGTCGAAGACCCGAACACCCTGCAGGAGGCCTTCGTCGCCACCAACAGCGGGCGCCTGGAATCGCTGTCCTTCGTAGCGCCGCAGGCCTACACGCTGGAACTGCTGATGTTCTGGACCGACACCAGTAAGATCGTCACCTTCGGCATTGCTGCGGCCATCGGCGTGGTCGCAGGCTCCGCAGCATATGCGCTGGCGAGCGGGAATTTCCGCTGGGAGAGTTTTCGTGACGCCAAGGATACCGGCAGCCACATGATAGGCGGTGTGCTCATGGGTTTCGGCGGCGTGACTGCCATGGGTTGCACGGTGGGGCAGGGTATCACCGGCTTTTCCACGCTGGCGACTGGTTCCATGCTGACCCTGTTATCCATCATCGCCGGCTCGGCCTTGACCATGAAATGGCAATACGCGCGCATGATGCGGGAAGCATGAGGTTTTTTCGCTGGAAGCAGTGATACGCCGCAGAAATCAGAGCGAATCCGCGCGCAGCAAGCCCGGATTTCGTTGACACAAGTACCCCCGACAAACTAAAATCTCGCCTCTTTTCGGGTCGTTAGCTCAGCCGGTAGAGCAGCGGACTTTTAATCCGTTGGTCGCCAGTTCGAATCTGGCACGGCCTACCAATATCAATGCGGCTCACAGCAATGTGGGCCGCATTCGTTTCCGATTCACACCGAAGCCGCGCTGCGCTCCTTTTCGCCTGCCTGTTGCGCCAAATCAAGCTCATTTTTCCCTGCTTGTCCCGGTGTTTGATCTAGGTCAAAACATGCCTGGACCTGCGGGAAGATACTTGCCCCGTCCCGTTGGTGGAATACGAGTTGAATGGCACTGGTTTGAATCATCAGCCCAAGGTATCGGCAGATTTTCTCGCGCTCGGCGCGGGCCCCGACAGCCGCCACAGGTTGAACTCGTCGAGCCGAAGGCAAGCCAAGTCCGGCAAATCAACTGCGCAAGACGACGGTCCGGCGGATGCCACCAATTTCCCAGCTACCCGATAAATGAGCCGATCAAGGCGGTCCCATATGAACGCGAATGCAATGTCCAATTTCGAAATCGTGGCGCGGGAGGACTTCTCCGACGTCACTTATCTGCTCGAAGTGCGCCATCCGCTGATGTCCAAGGCGGCAAAGCCGGGGCAGTTCGTGATCGTCATGCTGAACGAGCAGGGCGAGCGCATTCCGCTCACCATCGCCGATTTCGACCGCAAGAAAGGAACGATCACGCTGGTGATCCAGGCGGTCGGCAAAACTACCAAACAGATGCAGCAGGAATGCAAAGTCGGCACGGTGCTCTACGGCATGGTCGGCCCGATGGGCATACCCAGCCCGATCAGCCATGCGAAGAAGGTGGTGTGCGTGGGCGGCGGCCTGGGCGTGGCGCCGATCTTTCCCCAGGCACGCGGCTTCAAGGAAGCCGGCGCGTACGTGATCGCGGTCCTCGGATTCCGCAACAAGGACCTGGTGTTCTGGGAAGAAAAGTTCAAGGGCTGCTGCGACGAACTCATCCTGTGCACCAACGACGGCTCCGCGGGGATGAAAGGCATGATCACCGACGGTATCAAGGTCGCCATGGCCGGCCACTCCGACATCGACGAGGTGGTCGCGATCGGCCCGCCGGTGATGATGAAAGCCTGCGCCGACGCGACGCGCGCGGCCAAGATCAAGACCATGGTGAGCGTCAACCCCATCATGGTCGACGGCACCGGCATGTGCGGCGGCTGCCGCGTGAAGGTCGGAGACCAGGTGAAATTTGCCTGTGTCGATGGACCGGACTTCGACGGCCATCTGGTCGATTTCGACGACCTGATGCTGCGCCTGTCGCGCTATACGAAGGTGGAAAAGGAAGCTCACGAGCGCTGGTCGGAGAGCTGCCGCATGGCCAAGCAGGTCGGGGCACACGCGCTCGATGCGCTCGCGCGCGGCCGCGCGGGGCAGGCCGAATTGCTCGAGCTGCCCGATCCGTTCGAGGATGCGCCCGGAGGTTAGCCGGTGGCAGCCACTTTTCGCGGCGCCGCGACGCGGCGCCGCAATTATCGCTAGAGGACAGATAGAGATGGCGAAGAAGAAGACGATACGCACCATACCGCAGGAACGCACGCCGATGCGGGAGCAGGATCCGCAGGCGCGCGCGAAGAACTTCGAAGAGGTCGCCTGCGGCTATTCTCCCGAAGATGCGCAGCGCGAATCCGAGCGCTGCCTGATGTGCCCGGACGAGCCCTGCATTTCCGGCTGTCCGGTGGGCATTGACATCCCCGGGTTCATCCAGAAGATCAACGAGAAGAATTTGCGCGGGGCTTACGACATATTGACCGACACCAACCTGCTGCCGTCCATTTGCGGCCGCGTGTGTCCGCAGGAGAACCAATGCGAAGGCGTGTGCACGGTAGGCGATTCACTCGAAGCAGTCGCGATTGGGCGCCTGGAGCGCTTTGTCGGCGATACCGCCATCAAAGAAGGCTGGGTCAACATTCCTTTTATCGAACCCAACCGGTTCAAGGTCGGGATCGTCGGCTCCGGTCCGGCGGGCATGGCCTGCGCAGCGGACATGGCCAAGGCAGGCTGCGACGTCACGGTCTATGAGGCATTTCACCAGGCGGGCGGGGTGCTCAAGTACGGCATCCCCGATTTTCGCCTGCCGAACGAGGTAATCGACGCCGAGATCAACAATCTGAAAAAATTCGGTGTCAAGTTCGAATGCAACACCCTGGTCGGACGCCTGTTCACCATCGAGCAGATGATCGACGAGATGGGTTTTCACGCGGTGTTCGTCGGCGTCGGCGCCGGCTACCCGACCATGCTCAACATTCCCGGGGACTCGCTGAACGGCGTGCTCTCGGCGAATGAGCTGCTGACCCGCTGCAACCTCATGCGCGCCAGGGATTTTCCGAACTTCGACACCCCGCTGCCCATCGGCCGCAGGGTCGCCGTGGTAGGCGCGGGCAATACTGCAATGGACGCAACGCGGGTGTCGATACGCCTGGGCGCCGAAAAAGTGTACTGCGTCTACCGCCGCTCGCGCACGGAAGCGCCGGCGCGGGCGGAGGAAGTCCACCATGCCGAACAGGAGGGCGTGGAATTCCACTGGCTCACCGCTCCGGTGGCGGTCCTGGACGACGGCAAGGGCAGCGTGCGCGGCATGCGCTGCGTGCGCATGGAACTGGGCGAGCCGGACGATTCGGGCCGGCGCCGTCCGGTCCCGGTCGCAGGCAGCGAATTCGATTTCGAGGCCGATCTGATCGTGTACGCGATCGGCACCAATGCGAACCCGATCATGGGCCAGACGTCCAAGCTGAAGCTGAACAAATGGGGCTATATCGGCGCCGACGAGAACCTGGCGACTTCGGTGGCGGGCGTGTTTGCCGGCGGCGACATCGTCACCGGCGCGGCGACGGTGATCGAGGCCATGGGCGCGGGGCGCAAAGCCGCGCGCAGCATGAAGGCCTATCTCGGCATCCGCGATTCCGCACTCGCGTACAGCCAGGCAGACGGGGCCGGCACACTTTTCGGGATCGACACGCGGGAGCGTAATTTTGCCCGCGTGCGCATCGCCTAGGCTGGCGCATTTGCATACATCAACGGCAGCGAAACCTGCTCAATAGCGGCACAACAGCAGCAACGGAAGAAAAATGAACCAATTGACCAAGCAGAAACCGGCCAGGAAGGCCGCTGACAGAATCCAGGCGGCGCCGGGACGCAAAGCGCCGCTGACGCTGAAAGAGCATATCGTCGAAATCATCAGCGATTCCGGCGAGGGCGCGCAAAAATGCGGCCAGTCGCTGGGCGCGATCGCGGCGCAGATGGGCAACGGCATCTGGACCACGGAAATCATCCCGGCCGAAATCCGCCCGCCGGCGCGCAGCGTCGCCGGCGCGAGCGGCAATCGCATCCGCATCGGCTCGGGCTACATCACCAACGGCGGCGACGAGACCGGCCTGGTGGTGGCGTTCAACGAACAGGTGCTGCTGGGCAGGGTCCGCGCAAAAGAGCTCAAACCCGGCTGCATCATCCTGCTGGAGGACATGTGGCGTACGCACGCGGACGCGAAAATCGTGGCGTCCTACATCGAGACCCATGGCAAGCTGGTGGCCGCGGGCTACAAGGTGTACGAGATTCCGATGGAGCGCGAGTGCCGCACCATGGTCGCCGATCCGCGCCGCGGCAAGAACATGTATGCCCTCGGGATGCTGTGCTACATCTACAGCCTGGAGCTGAAGCTGGCGGTCGACCAGATCGTCCTCGCCTTCGGCAAGAAGGACCAGAGCGTGGTCGATTCGAACATCATGCTGCTCGAGGCCGGGCACAAATGGGCGGCGGCCAATCTCGATTTCTGCTACCGCATCCCGGCGACGCGCTCGACCGAGCCGCAGCTCGTGGTCAACGGCAACACCGCGCTGGCGTTGGGCGTGCTCGCCTCGGGCATGGAGATCTGCGCCATGTACCCGATCACGCCCGCGACTTCGGCTTCGCACTATCTGTCCGAAGTGTTCGAGAAGGTGGGCGGCATGGTGCACCAGGCCGAGGATGAAATTGCCGCCTGCGCGTTTGCCATCGGCGCCTCGTACGCGGGCAAATGCACGATCACCATCACTTCCGGTCCCGGATACTCGCTCAAGCAGGAGGCCATCGGGCTGGCGGTCATGGGGGAGATACCGCTGGTCGTGGTGAACGTACAGCGCGGCGGACCGAGCACGGGGCAGCCGACCAAGATGGAGCAGGGTGATCTCATGACCGCCATATTCGGCAGCCATGGCGATGCGCCCAAGGTGGTGATGGCGCCTGGTACCATCGAAGAGTGCTTTTATTCGATCATTACCGCACGCAAGATCGCCGAAACCTTCAATATGGTGGTGGTGGTGCTGACCGACGCGGCCCTCGCCACTTCACAACAGCCGTTTGCGCGGCCGCAATTCAGCGAAACCTGGATGGCGCCGCCGGTCGATCAGAGCCCGGTTCCCGAGGGGGCCAAACCCTACGACTGGGACGAAAATACCGGCCTTGCGCGCCGCTTCATTCCCGGCCAGCCGGGCGGCATGCATACGCTTACCGGACTCGCGCACGACCGCGACAGCCACGTCGCCTACGACGCAGAAATCAACGAACAGACCCTGCGCTTTCGCAGCCTGAAGCTGGCCGCGCTGCAAAAGACGCTGAAGCCGCCCAAGGTATTCGGCGAACCCAAGGGCGACCTGCTGGTCGTAGGCTGGGGCAGCACCAAGGGTGCCATCGAGGAAGCAGTCGAAATGTTGCGCGCCGAAGGCAAGAAAGTGTCCTCGCTGCACCTGCAGTTCCTGCAGCCGATGGCGCCGGGAATCAAGGAAATCATGCAGGGCTTCAAGAAAGTCATGACCATAGAGAGCAACTGGAGCGACCGTCCGGAAGACAAGATCATCGATGAATCCAATCGCCGCTATTCGTCCATGGCCATACTGCTGCGCTCGCGTTTCCTCATCGACATCGATTGCTTCAGCGAGGTGAAGGGCCAGCCGATCAAGCCCGGCACCATCCGCCGCGTGATGCTGGAAAAACTGAAAAAGTAGAAGTAAAAGCAAAGAAAGGTGAAATAACCATGAACATGATGTCCGACATGAAGTCCGCCACCTCCTGCCTGCTGGAAATGTGCGACGAGCACTTCGAGCTCGAAGACTATCAGAGCGGCGTTCCGCGCTGGTGCACGGGCTGCGGCGACAACGCCATTCTCGCGGCGGTGCAGCGGCTGTGCCGCGACGAAGCGCTGCGACCGGAAAAGACGGTGTTCGTTTCCGGCATCGGCTGCTCCAGCCGCTTTCCGCACTACATGAAGACCTACGGCTTCCACGGCATACACGGGCGTGCGCTGCCGGTGGCCGAAGGCGTCAAAATGGCGCGCCCCGACCTGACCGTGTTCGTGAATACCGGCGACGGCGACTGTACCAGCATAGGCGCGGCGCACTGGATCCACGCCATACGCTACAACATGAACCTCACGGTGTTCCTGCACGACAACCAGATCTACGGACTGACCAAGAAGCAGGCCTCGCCCACCTCGCCCATCGGAACCAAGAGCAATACCACCCCGCGCGGCAGTTATCTTGAGGCTTTGAATCCGCTGACTGTCACGCTGGGTGTGCAAAACGTATCCTTCGTGGCGCAGGCGGCCGACTGGATTCCGGAGGTGCTGTTCGACATCGTCAAGGCGGCCTATCACCACAAGGGACTGTCGTTCGTGCGCATCATTCAGCGCTGCCCCGAGTGGCTGCCGAAGGCGCTCGATCCGTGGATGCACGACCCCAACAAGGTGCTGTTGCTCAATCACGCGAACGGCCTGCAGGCTAGCGCCGGCCTGTCCCGGGTCTACAAGAATCAGATCGAGCACGACCCGCTCAACATCGACCGCGCGCGCGAAATCGCCTCCAACACCGACATCATCCCGGTCGGGATTCTGTACAACAATCCGAAGGTTCCATGCTATGAGGACCTGCGGCACTTGGACAAGCTGCGCACCCCCGATCTGACCCGCGCTGGGCTCAATGCGGAGCTGGACAAGTACACCGTGTGGCCGCAGGGCGCGGAACAAAAAGTAGCCTGACACGGACAGCGCAACACGCCGGCGCGCGCCATCGACTTTACGACGGGCGCCTTAACCGATCACAGGGAAATAACCAGCAAGGCAGGTTGAATAAAATGGAAGCGGATACCCAGGCACACGTTGCTTTTTTCCTCACCGGCAGGCGGCCGAGCGAGCATCTGGACGCAGTCGATGAACTGAAGCTGCGTCCGGCGCTATTCGCCGGCTACCGCGAGCTCACCCAGCTGCGCTACGACTTTCCGCTGGTGCTGCTCGCCCAGCCAACCGATAGCCTGTACGTGCAGTCGCTGTCGGGTCTGTTCGACACCGCTCTGGCAGCGGCTGCGCGCGGAAGCGACGCCGAGCGCATCCGCAAACACGCCCTGCGGCTGGAGCAGGAGATCCGCGTCCTGATCGCCGCCGGCGCAGGCGGACCCCTGTCCGCGCTGTGGGAAAAAGCGGCAGGCCGCCTGGCAAAGGCCGGGGACAAATCGGACGCCGGCAGCTCGCTCGCCGACAGCCTGCGACGCACGCGTGCGGCAATCAAATTGGATGGCGAACTGGCCGACTGCGACGCGGCCTTGCCCGCGCGCCTGCTGCAACATGCCTGGAGCGCGGTGCAAAAGCGCAAGTCGCTGGCGTTCCGCAAGGATCTTGACCGGCTGGTGCTCAAACTCTCGGACATACTCAAGGCGGATTTCGAGCGTTCCGAAGCCGGGCGCAGCGCAAAACACCTCAAGGCGTCCGTAGGGTCCGGATTCGGCGACGCGTTCGACTTCGACGCGATGTCGCGCATGCTCGCCAAGGCGCTGCCGAAGGACGAGTTTCCGGAGAGCCGGCGCAAGCGCATACGCGAGCTGCTTGCGGTGCTCGGCGCGCAGCAATTCTATCCATCGGCTGGCGCGCCCGCGAAGAAGTCCGCGGCGGCCAGGCCCTATTCCTTCCTTTTCGACAGCTGCGCCGACGCGCTTGCGGCGTTCCGCGAGCGCATGCCCAGGCTGATCGAACTGGCCAAGGCGATCGCCGTCGCCGAACTCGAAATCGACGGGCAATACAGCGAAGCCAAGCACGACGCCTTGTTCGAGCAGTTCGGGGCGAACGGACTCGATCCGCAGGACCTGGCTCCGTTTCCCGACTATCTGGTTTGCGTCAACGCCGAAAAAATGCTGGCGGAAGAGCATGCGCAGCTGATGGAAATCCTCTCCTCGGGTTTGCCGATCAAGGTTCTGCTGCAGATCGACGACATTCTCGAAGACTCGCCCGACGGCGGAGGAGGGCTTTCCTCTGGCATGCGCAGCCGGCAGATCGCCAACATGGCCATCGGCCTGAACGAAGTGTACGTGCTGCAGTCTTCCAGTTCGAATCTCTACCGCTTCCGCGAGCGCATGCTGCGCGGGCTGAGTTATCGCGGGCCCGCCTTGTTCAGCGTGTATTCCGGCGCGAACGCCGCGGCTTCCGATTTGCCGCCCTATCTGATGTCGGCTGCAGCGATGGAATCGCGCGCCTTTCCCGCCTTCACCTATGATCCGTCTGCGGGGCCGAACTGGGCGGCGCGTTTCTACCTCGAAGCCAATTCACAAGTCGATCTGGACTGGCCGGTTCAGGGCTTCGCCTACGAGAACGAGGAGCACCAGAGGGTGTCGGAGGACCTCGCCTTCACTCTGGTCGATTTCGTCGCCAGCGACCGCCGCTACGCCCGCCATCTCGCGCGCGTGCCGCGGGAGAAGTGGAACGGCAGCATGATTCCGGTGGATGAGTCCCTCACGCGCGAGCGCAAGGGACTGCCGGACAAGGTTCCCAGCCTGCTGATGGTCGACGCGGACAACGTGCTGCAGCGCGTGATCGTCGATGAGCGCCTGATCCGCGAAGCGCGGCGCTGCCGCGATATGTGGCACAGCCTGCAGGAACTGGGCGGGGTGCACAATTCGCACGCGGAAAAACTGCTCGCGCGCGAGAAGAAGGCCTGGGAAGAGCGCATGCAGCAGGAGGCGGAAACCCACGCCGCAACTGCGCCGGTGGCGGCGACGGGCGCGGCCGCGGCGCCCGAGGTCGCGAGCGCTGCAGTCGAGGAAGAGCCGGAACGCTCGCCCGACGTAGCCTATATCGAGACCCCGCGCTGCTCGACCTGCAACGAGTGCACCACGATCAACGCCAAGATGTTCGCCTACGACAACAACAAGCAGGCCTACATCGCCGACATCAACGCCGGCACCTACGCGCAGCTGGTGGAGGCCGCCGAGAGCTGCCAGGTGTCCATCATCCACCCGGGCAAGCCGCGCAATCCGAACGAGCCCGGCCTGGCCGAACTGCTCAAGCGCGCCGAGGCGTTTCAGTAGTCGGCGCGGGGCATGCGCGGCGCCCCCCGGGCTTGCGCAGGCCTCAGGACCCGATACCAGCGACGGCCTGGTCGAAGAACACCCGCGACTGCGCGAGCACGGCGTCGCGCCAGTGCGGCTCGCTCGGATAGAAGGCTTCCACATAGTCGGCGCGCACCTTGCGCGCGAGTTCGGGCTTGCGCGCTTCGCAGCGGCGCAGCCAGGGCAGCGAAATGGTGGCGCGCTGCATCTCGGCGCGCGTGCGCGTGCCGAATTCGACGACTACCGCCGTGGTTTGGGCTTGCGGCAGTTCCGCCTGGAAGGCGTCGACCAGTAGTCCGCTGTAATGCGCCAGCGCCTTGTGCGTCGAACCCTGGCGGTTGACCGCGCGTTCGCCCCACCAGGCTCGCGCCCTCTCGTAGGCGGGTGAGCCCGGCTCGTGAAAGCACAGGAACACGTGATCGAGAAATGACCCGATGCCTGTATGCAGATCGATAATACCTGCGCGCCGCGCGTGGCCTGCGTGTGTGCGCACCGCATTGCGAAATGCCGTGTTCGCCCATTGGGCGCGATGCCCGCCGAAGAACAGCCCGTCCGGATGCGAATATTGTCCGCCGTTGAAGGCGTCGGAAAACGCCTGTTCACCGCGGCTGTTGCGGAACGCATCGAGCGCGGCGAAAACACCGCGGATCGATGCTTCATCCCAGTCTTCGGGTGACAGTCCCGCATGCAGTTCGTCGTAGCCCGGGTTCGCCGGATAGGGCTTTGTGTGGTCTACAAAATTGCGGTTGAGGTCGACGTTCTCCTCGGTGACGCGCTGCCCGTGGGCGAAGCCCCAGGGATTGTGGGCGTGCAGCAGCACCAGCGCGGTACCGGCGGGGATGCGCTTTGCGCCGCCATCCAACATCCAGGCGCTTTGCGCTGCCGAGCCGGCGTATCCTTCGATGCCATGCGTGCCGCAACCGATCACCATGACGCTGGCTGCGCCCGGATCGCCGAGCGTGGCCACGTCCAGATAAAGCGCTTCGCCCTGCGGGCCGCGTTCGCCTGCCTGAGGGTAATGGGCAAGTTGCGCGCCGCTTGCGCGTGCCGCAGCCAGGAATCTGCCGCGCGCCTCGCTGTAGCTTGCCGCGAAGATTGATCGATCGCTCATGTTCTCTCCAAAGTAAGCAGTGGTTAAGGCGCCGGCCGGCGCCGTTGCGGGATCGCCTCGATCAGGGCCTGGGTGTAGGCGTGGCTCGGTACGCTGAACACCTCCGCTGCGGGCCCTTCCTCGACCACGCGGCCGTCTTTCATCACCGCGACCCGGTCGCAGATCTGCGCGGCGACGCGCAAGTCGTGAGTGATGAATACCATGGACAGGCCGAGCCGGGCGCGCAGTTGCGCCAGCAGTTCCAGCACCTGCGCCTGCACCGAGACATCGAGCGAAGAGACGGGCTCATCGGCGACCAGGATCTGCGGCTCGAGCGCCAGCGCGCGCGCGAGGCCAATGCGCTGGCGTTGCCCCCCGGAGAATTCGTGCGGAAAACGCTCGGTCGCCGTCGGATCCAGGCCGACCAGCGCGAACAGTTCCTGCGCGCGGGCGTGCGCTTGCGCAGGCTGAACGCCATGCGCAATCGGGCCCTGGGCGACGAGGTCTCCGGCCCGCCGGCGCGGATTGAGCGAGCCGTAGGGGTCCTGAAACACCATCTGAATGCGCCCCGTCGCGTGCTTGGCTTCGCGGCGCGAGAGATGGGCGATGTCGACATCGCCCATGCGTATGGCGCCCGCGTCCGGCGCGACCAGCCGCACCAGACACTTCGCCAGCGTCGATTTTCCGGAGCCGCTTTCGCCCACGATGCCCAGTGTCGAGCCTTTGGGCAGCGAGAGCGTCACCTGGTCCAGCGCCAGGGTGCTGCGTTTGCGCAGACCCGAGCCCCGTGTCAGATAGGTCTTGGAAACCCGGTCTATGCTCAGCACCGTCTCGGCGGAGACCGGCCTTGCGCCAGGCGCGCTGAGCGGGGGTACGGCAGCGAGCAACATCCGCGTATAGGAGTGCTTCGGCCGGTCGAGCACATCCGCGGTGTAGCCTTCCTCCACCAATTGGCCGTTCTGCATCACCGCCACCCGGTCGGCGATTTCGCCTACGACGCCGAAGTCGTGCGTAATGAACAGCACGGCAGTGCCTTTCTTGCGCTGCAGGTCGCGGATCAGGCGCAGGATCTGCGCCTGCGTCGTCACATCGAGCGCGGTCGTCGGTTCGTCTGCGATCAGGACCGTGGGTTCGAGCGCAAGCGCCATGGCGATCATCGCGCGCTGGCGCTGTCCTCCGGAGAGTTCGTGCGCAAAGGCGCGGGCGACTGTGCGCGGATCGGGGAGGCGAACCTCGTCCAGCAGTCCGAGGATGCGTGCATCGATCTCGGCCCGGCCGAAGCCGGTGTGGGTGCGGAACATCTCGCCAATCTGGTCGCCGATCGAGCGCAGCGGATTGAGCGCGGTCATCGGTTCCTGGAACACCATGGCGATGCGCCGGCCGCGCAGATGTCGCATTTCAGCCTCAGGCAGGGAAAGAATGTCGCGACCCTCGAATCGGATCGCGCCGCCGGAGACCGCCACGCCTATGGGCAGCAGCCGCATGATGGCATTCGCCGTCATCGATTTGCCCGAACCGCTTTCGCCGACGACGCAGAGTATTTCCCCCTCGCGCAAGGCGAGCGAGACGCCGCCAAGGGCGTGCGCCCGGTCGGCACCTCGAGGAAGCGCGACGGACAGATTTTCGATCGCGAGGGTGGTGCTCATCTACCGCGCAGTCTCGGGTTCAGGGCGTCGTTCAAACCCTGGCCGACCAGCGAGACGGCGAGCACGGTGATGAGGATCGCGACTCCCGGAATGGCGGAGACGTACCACTCGGAGCGCAGCACGCCGCGGCCCAGGCCGATGAGGTTTCCCCACGAGGCCACGTTGGGATCGGAGAGGTTGAGGAAGGCGAGCGCGCTCTCGAGCAGGATGGCGACGGCCATCACGACGCTGGCATATACGATGACCGGCGGCAGCGCGTTGGGCAGGATTTCGCGGAAAATGAGCGTCGCGTCGCCTAGTCCTATGGTACGGCCGGCTTGAACGAACTCGCGCGTACGCAGCGACAGGAATTCGGCCCGCGTAAGCCGGGCGGGCGCCTGCCAGGAGACGAGACCGATGGCGATGGTCACCGTAGTCAGCGTAGACCCGAAGACGGCGACTAGCATCAGCAGGAGCAGAAAATTGGGCAAGGTCTGAAACGCTTCGGTAATGCGCATGAGTACGTCGTCTGCGAGCCCGCCGTAGAAACCGGCCAGCGCGCCCAGGACGACGCCGATCGAGATCGCCAGCGTCATCGCGGCGAGCCCGATCAACAGCGAGATGCGCGCACCATGGAAGATCTGCGCGGCGATGTCGCGCCCGGAGTTGTCCGTGCCCAGTGGAAAGCGCGCGTCCCGGAACGGCCAGATCAGCGGGGACCCGGCAAGCCCCAGCGGATCCTTGGGGAACAGTATGCCGGCGCTCAGGGCCATGGCGATGACCAGAATCAGCAGCACCAGGCCGACCAGTGCAGCCGGGCTGCGCGCATATAGTCGCCAGAATGCCGTGACAGCCCCCCCGATTCGGTTGCGGTCGCGCCTCAGCTGATGCGCGGATCCAGCCGCGCATAGATGAGATCGACCATGAAGTTTACGCTGATCACGAGCAGAGCCGAGACGAACACGATGCCGAGCAGCGTATTGAGGTCGCGCTGTACCACGCTCTCGTAGGCGAGACGGCCCAGGCCGGGCAAGGCAAACACGCTCTCGACCACAACCGAACCGCCGAGCATGGTGCCCGCCTGCAATCCGATCAGCGTCACCACCGGCAGCAGCGCATTGCGCAGCACGTGGCGCACGATGACGGCCTGTTCGGCAACCCCTTTGGCGCGCGCCGTGCGCACGAAATCGAGGGTGAGCACCTCCAGCATGGAGGCGCGCATGATGCGCAGGTAGATCGCCAGAAAGATCAGCGCCAGCGTCAGCGTAGGCAGAACCAGGTAGCGCGCGATGTCGAGTACGCGCATGAGCCCTGTGTAGCCGGCACCCACGGTCTCGAATCCCCCGGAGGGCAGCCAGGCGAGCCTGATCGCGAATACGACGATCCCCATCAGGCCGAACCAGAACGAGGGCGTCGCGTAGAAAACCAGGCCCAGCGTGGAGATCAGCGTATCAGGCCATTTATTGACCCTGCGTGCGGCGATGATCCCCAGCGCGATACCGGCAAAGAACGCGAACGAGAGCGCCGAACCCATCAGCAGCAGCGTCGCGGGCAGGCGCTCCAGAATCACGTTCACGACCGGCTTGCCGTAGATCGCCGAGTAGCCCAGGTCGAGCTGCACCAGGCGCCATATGTAGCGCCCGAGCTGCACGGCGACCGGCGCGTCCAGTCCATAGAAGCGGCGCAGCTCCTCCACCATCTTCTGGTCGCCGCCCCCCATTTGCGCAACCAGGGCGTCGACCGTATCGCCGGGCGCGAGTTGCAGCAGGAGAAACAGCCCGACGAGGATGATGAGCAATGTCGGTATGCTCGACAGCAGCCGACGCCCTGCCAGCGCCAGGACGCGCATCGATCACCTCTCGATCCACAGGTCCGCCCAGTGGCTGGAGGGCCAGCGCGTGGTGTTCGAATGGTTGTGCAGCGACTTGTTGACCACCGTGACGAACTGGCGTTCGATCGCCATCCAGATCGGCACCTCGGTGTTCACCGCCTTGACGAATTCCGCATAGAGCGCTCTGCGCTTCTTCGGATCGAGTTCGCTGGCGGCGTCGTCGATGATCTTGTCGATCGCGGCCGATTCCCAGCCCCACTGGTTGGTCCAGGGCGAGCCCTTGGCGCTGCCCGAGCGGTACCAGACCGTGGTGGACACCGCCGGATCGTTGCGGTACTGATGCCAGCCGGTCGCGATGTCGAAATTCCAGTCCTTGTAGGTGTTGGTGAGATATCCGGCGGCGTCGTAGCGCACGATCTCCACGTCGATGCCGACTCCGCCCAGCGATTGCTGCACGAACGTGGCCCAGAGGCTGATGTCTTCGCCCCAGGGCGCAGGCAGCAGTCGCACCGAGAAGCGCTTGCCGTCGGCGCCGCGCTTGTAGCCGGCGGCATCGAGGAGGGCTTCGGCTTTGGCCTTGTCAAACGGATATTGCGGCATGCCCTGCGGATAAAACTCCGGCGACGAAGTCGGGATCGGTCCGGTACCGCGTTTGCCGAAGCCGTAGAGGAAGTTCTTGCAGAAGAAATCGATATCGAGCGCGTGCACGATCGCGCGGCGCACGCGGATGTCCGCCAGTTCCTTGCGGCGGTGATTGAATTCGAGCGTGTTGGTGACGCCGTTGCCCTCGTTACCGCGCGTGGTCACCTCGAAGCGCGCGTCCTTCTTCAGGCGGTCGAGATCGGCGAGCGGCAGCGAGGAGTAGGGGGCGATGTGCAGCTGTCCGGATTCGATACCCGCGCTCGCAGCCGACTTGTCGGTGATGATGCGCCAGACGATGCGGTCGAGATAGGGGAAGCCCTTTCTCCAGTAGTTGGGGTTGCGTTCGGCGATGATAAATTGTCCGCGCTCGTACTGAACGAATTTGAACGGACCCGTGCCGATAGGCGCCGTATTCGCCGGATTCTTCTGGATGTCTGTGCCCTCGAACACATGGCGCGGCGCGATATATCCCAGGTCCGGCAGTGCGCGCAGCAGCAGGTCGAGCGGCATCGGGCGGGAGTAGCGGAACACCGCCGTATGCGCATCGGGCGTATCTACCGCCTCGAGATGGCGTTGCAGGGTCGAACCGTAGTTGAGATATTTCTTCCACATTTCCATCGCCGTGAACTGCACATCGGCAGAGGTAAATGGCTTGCCGTCGTGCCAGGTCACGCCCTGTCTCAGCTTGAATGTGATTGTCTTGCCGTCGGGGGTCGTCGACCAGCTGGTTGCGAGCATCGGCTGGGGCGTGCCGTTTGCATCCAGGTCGACCAGCGGCTCCATGATCTTGGAGGTGATGAGATAGACGCCGGTCGAGGCGCGCAGCGCGGGATTGAGGATGCGCTGTTCCGAACTCATCAGCACGTTGACCACGCCGCCGCGCTGCGGCTCGGCAGCGACTAGTGCGCCCGACAGGCTGGCAAAGAGCGCGAGTGCGCTGAAGCTTCGGCGGATCAGGCGGCGGGTGATGTTAGGGCGGGCAATGGAATTCATGGGAACACCTCACGAATTGTGGGGAAAGTCGAACTCAGGCGGCTAGGCGATAAGGCCGACGGCGGTACATCATGTTGCGTCGAAGCTAATCATAACGCCGGTCGCAGCCGACGCCGGAACGGTCACGCTGCGCTCGCCGACGACGGCCGCGGAACCGACGGCCTTTGCTGCGGCGGCCGCATCGGCAACGCCGATGCGCAGGCCGACGGCGCCCTCTGCGGGCAGGCCGGCGAGAGAGACGCCGGGATGTCGTTTTGCCAGCGTGGCCAGATCGAGAAAAATGAAGTCCGCGCGGTTTCCGCCCGAGCGGACGCGCACCGCACCGTCGGCCAGCACCTCAGCCGGCTGATCGATCAGGCGCGTCATCTGCGCCCCCGCTGCTTTCGGATCCGTAGTCAGCATTTCAATCTGCATCAGCCGGTGCGCGGTGTTTGCGTGGTTCTGCAGCGACTTGATCCAGACGGCTTCGCGCGTCAGGTGCTGGCAGGCGAATATGCGCAGCCCACCCGGTCTTTCGTCGACCGGCCAGTGCATGACGCGAAACCGGGCTTCCGACTTGCCGCCATCGGGCAGATCGACCGGCCGGCCGAAGTCGACCGGGCCCACTGCGTCTATGCCGCGGGCCTTGAGCTCGGCTACGCCGGCCGCCGAGTCCAGCGCCGTAAATGCGACGCGCTCGACGCCCTCGCGCTGGGCGAGAAAAGCACGCGTAGGGGCGTTGTGCGGCGTCTCGGCCAGAACGCCAAGTAGCTCGATGTAATCGACGTCGAACACGATCGTATAGTTGCCGGAGCCGAGGTGCGGGCTATGGGTGCCGCGCGGCGAGATGGTAAAGCCGAGCGCACGCCAGCGCCCGGCGGCGGCATCGAGATCGCGCACGGCGACAACGGCGTGATCGGCACCAATTACCTGGTTCAGTGACAAACGGATTCCTCCCAGATGATCGTTTGACAAAACGCGCGATAGACAGGCAGCGACGCTAGTATGGCCGATAGCATTTGCCCTGACAAGAAAAAAGGCCGCAGGTCCGAGCGCAATGCGCTGGCCGGCGGAAAGGATTGCCCTTGAACCTGGGTCTGGCTAACATGGCGTGCCGTTCCGCTCAAACGCAGTCGTGACGACATGAAACTCAAGGCAGGAGCGTACTTATGAACACCGAGAAGATTGCGTGGCCGCGCTCGCTTTGGGCCGCCGTCACGCCCTCGGGCCCGGCGCTGACCAGCGTGCAGGGGACGCTGACGGCGGATGTGGTTGTGATCGGCGCCGGATTTACCGGTCTGTCAACGGCCTTGCATTTGCGCAAGGCTGGAGTAGACGTCGCCGTGGTCGAGGCAATGGAGCCTGGATGGGGGGCGTCGGGCAGCAACAATGGCCAGGTGATACCGACCCTGTCGCGCGTCGATCCGGATGAATTGATCAGGCGTTACGGGGCGGCCGGTGAGCGCTTCGCCGGGCTGATCCGCGACAGCGCGGGGCTGTTGTTCGACACGGTGCGCGAGCACGCCATCGCGGCCGAAGCCGAACAGACCGGCTGGATCCAACCCGTGCACACGCCCGGACGCATGAAGATCGCCGAGCGCCGCGTGGCGCAGTGGTCGCGACTGGGTGCGCCGGCGGAGCTGCTTTCCGCGCAAAGGATGCGCCAGCTGCTCGGCTCGGATGCCTGGCACGGCGGCTGGTGGAATCCCACGGGCGGGCACATTAACCCCTTGGCGCTGGCACGCGGCCTGGCGCAGGTGGTGATCACGAATGGCGGGCGCATTTATGCGCGCTCGCCCGCCTTGCGCTACGCGCGCGAAGGCGGGCGCTGGGTGGTGTATACGCCTACGGGTGTGGTATCTGCGAGCTCGCTGGTGCTCGCGACCGGCGCCTATACGGGAGAGTTCTCGAGGACGCTTGCTCCGGCGGTTGCGCACGAGTTCATGCCGGTGTTCTCCTGGCAGATGGCGACGCAGCCCCTCCCGCAAGAGGTGCGCCGCAGCGTCCTGCCCGGCCGGCAGGCGATGTCCGACACGCACGGTGAATTGCATTTTTGCCGCTACGATGCGCGCCACCGCCTGGTGACCGGCGGTGCCCTGATTGCCCCGTTCGACAAGGCGCGGCGCACCAAGGCGATGGTCGCGAAGCGTATCGAAAGGCTTTTTCCGCAAATCGGCAGCGTAAGCTTTGATTACATCTGGAACGGCTACATCGGCATGACGCCGGACTATACGCCTCGCTTCCATCGGCTCGGGGCCGACGCCTATGCGTGGGCGGGGTGCAACGGCCGCGGGGTTGCGCTGGCGCTCTCGGCAGGGCGCGAGCTAGCCAAAGCCGTACGCGGCGTGGCGGACGGCGAGCTAGCCTTGTTGCCGTTCACGCAACCTACGCCGATTCCCTTGCACGGCATTTTGCGCGTATTCTCGCCCTTGATGATGCTGCTCTATCGCTACCGCGACCGGCGCGAGGTCGGCTAGGCTTTCGAAGCAAACTTCCTTGCGCCGCGGACCGGTCTAGGCGTGCGCGCGGGAAATCATCCGCTCATGTTGTGACAGACGCTAAGGCGTATACCTGCATGGACTCATTTCGCGAAGCCGAACGTTCGTTCAACGACGAGTACCCGGGCTACCGGAACACGACATCTCTGGACGAGTTGCGGCATGCGCAGTACGAGCGACTGGACCGGTTGGAGCATCGTTACCTGGATTACACCGGGGCCGGCCTGTACGCCAGCACGCAGATTGAAGCGCACACGCGTTTGCTGCTTGCGGATGTATTCGGGAACCCGCACTCCTCCAGTCCTGCGTCCGCACTGGCCACGCGGCTGATAGAGCGCGCGCGCGGCGCAGTGCATGAATTTTTCAAGGCGTCGGCGGACGAATACATCGTCGTTTTCACGCGCAACGCGACCGGGGCGCTCAAACTGGTGGGCGAATCGTATCCATTCGACCCTGCCAGCCGATTCCTGCTGACCCTGGACAATCACAATTCTGTCAACGGAATTCGCGAGTTCGCGCGTGCCTCCGGGTCTGCGCTCAGCTATTGCCCGCTGCTCCTGCCCGAGATGCGCATAGACCCGGAGCGTCTCGCGGCGCATCTGAGCGCATCCGGCGAAACGACGCACAAGTTGTTCGCCTACCCCGCGCAATCCAATTTTTCCGGTGTGCAGCACTCCCTCGATTGGATCGAGTTCGCGCATGCGCGCGGATGGGACGTGCTGCTGGACGCGGCGGCCTATGTGCCCGCCAATGCGCTGGACCTGGGACGGGTAAAACCGGACTTCGTTTGCGTTTCGTTCTACAAGATGTTCGGCTACCCGACGGGGGCGGGCTGTCTGATTGCACGCAAAGCCGTGGTGTCGAAGCTGCACCGACCCTGGTTTTCCGGAGGGACGATCACGGTGGCGTCGGTCAAGGGCGACCGACACTACCTGCACAGCGGGCCCGAAGCCTTCGAAGACGGGACGCCGGACTATCTGTGCGCGCCCGCGATCGAGATCGGATTGAATCACCTGGCCGGCATCGGCTACGAAATGATCCACGCCCGCGTTGCAGCCCTGACCGGCTGGATGCTCGGGCAGCTGGGGGCCTTGCGCCACGGCAACGGGCTCGGGCTGGTGCGAATCTACGGACCGCTTGCGCTGGACGCGCGCGGTGGCACGATCGCATTCAATATTTTCGACAAGGACGGCCGGTTCATCGACCATCGAATCGTGGAGGACAGGGCAAACACCATGAAGATCTCCCTGCGCACCGGCTGTTTCTGCAACCCGGGCGGCGGCGAAGTGGCGCTGGGAATATCCGAGGAGGAACTCGACGCATGCTTCTCCCGGACCCCGAGCGGCATGACGCTGGACGATTTTCGCGAGTGCATCGACGACAAGAGCAGCGGGGCGGTGCGGATCTCCTTCGGGCTGGTGAGCAATTTCGAAGACGCCTACCATTTTCTGCAATTCGCCACGCGCTTCGTCGACAAACGCGCCATCGAAATCTAGTTTGGCGCGCGGGCCCACCAGGTGATTGCAGATGTGCGCCGCATCATCCACGTCGACATGGACGCGTTCTACGCGTCGGTGGAACAACGCGACGACCCGAAGCTGCGCGGCAAGCCGGTGGCCGTGGGCGGCCAGCCCGGATCGCGCGGCGTAGTGGCGGCATCGAGTTACGAGGCGCGCGCGTACGGCGTGCGCTCGGCCATGCCCATGGCGCGGGCGGTGCGCCTGTGTCCGCAACTGCTCATCGTCCGGCCCGATTTTCCGCGTTACCGCGCCGCCTCGCAGCAGATACTCGAAATCTTCCGCTCTTGCACGCCCCTGGTGGAGCCGCTGTCGCTGGATGAGGCCTACCTCGACGTCAGCGTTAATCATTGGGGCGAGCCCTTGGCGACGCAGGTGGCGAAGCGGCTGAAGCAGCGCATTCGCGAGGAAATTCGGCTGACGGCCTCCGCCGGCGTGGCACCCAATAAATTCCTCGCCAAAATCGCCTCCGGATGGCACAAACCCGACGGGCTGACGGTGATTTCGCCGGACCGGGTCGAGGCCTTTCTGCAGCAACTTCCGGTGGACGCCTTGTGGGGCGTGGGACCGGTGACCGCGGGGAAACTGCGCAAGATCGGTATCCAACGCCTGGTCGAGGTGCGCAGTGCAGACCCGGAACTGCTGCAGCGCACGGTCGGCGGCCTCGCGGACGCCTTGCGCCGGCTGGCACTGGGCGAGGATACGCGGCCGGTGGTGCCGGACCGGCCGCACAAATCCTCGAGCAGTGAAAATACCTACGATCAGGACCTGCTCGCGCTGGACACGATACGCGCGGAGATCGAGCGCATGGCGCGCCAGACGGCACAATGGCTGACGCGCAAGCGCCTGCTCGCGCGCACCGTGACCATCAAGGTGCGCTACGCCGATTTCAGCACGGTCACGCGCAGCCACACCGCAACGCCCACGCGCGATCCCGAAGAGATCGTCGCGCGCGCGCTGGCGCTGCTGCTGCGCACCGAAGCCGGGCGCCGGCCGATACGCCTGCTGGGTGCGGGCGTGCATGGCCTCGCCGCAGATGACGCGGCAAGCGGCTGTCCGGGCGTGCTGAAATTCGAAGACTAGTCCTCCGGCGCAAGCGCGCTACCCTGTTTTGCTTTCACCGCGAATAGGCCGATAATTTGGCATCGCTCATGTCCAACTTGCTGCTCGATCTGAGTTTTGGCGTCAAACGGCCCGATGGCTACGTGTCCGATATCTGGCATGCGTCGACCACCCGCCTGGGCAATTTTCACCTCGCCACGAGCTCGATAGGCGGAGTAGAGGAATACAGCTTCAACAAATCGGGCCTGTGCCACAGCGCGCATAGCGGGACGCAGGGCGCCCCCGAGGCCCTGCGCGACCGCGCCGGCTTCAGGTGGTGG
>JACZJV010000058.1 GCA_014860355.1 Burkholderiales bacterium
CTGTCGGTGATCGCAGGACTGGCCGACGAGATCTGTGTCATGTATGCCGGGCGCATTGTCGAACAGGGCAGCGTCGACCAGGTGCTCGATGCGCCGCTGCACCCCTACACCCACGGCCTGATCGCTTCGGTGCCCAGCGCCAGCCGCCGGGGCGAACCGCTGCGGCAGATCCCGGGCATGACCCCTACGCTGCTCGATCTCCCCCCCGGCTGCGCCTTCCGCGAACGCTGCACGCGCGCGGACGGCGCCTGTGCGCGAACGCCTGCATTGTCCGCCACGGCGGCCGGCAGGCAGGTGCGCTGCTTCCATCCGTTGACACGAAGCGCGATCGCATGAGCCCGACAGGCCGTTCCGGGCAGGGATCCCTTGCGCATAGCTGCCAGGTAGCCAGGTGAACGCGCTGCTGGACTTGCGCGGCGTGTCCAAGCGCTTCGTCAAGACTCTGGACACCGCCGCAAGGCTCGCCAAACTGCTAGGGGCCGACGCGCGGGAGGAAATCGTGCAAGCGGTGGATGCGGTCGATCTGGCCGTGCGTTCGGGCGAGGTGGTGGGCCTGGTGGGCGAATCCGGCTGCGGCAAATCCACGCTCGGGCGTCTCGCCGCCGGGTTGCTCGAGCCCTCCGCAGGTGAGCGCCTGTGGCGTGGTGCCCAGATCGCGCAACTGAGCGCTGCGACGCAGCGCGACATCCAGCTGAAGATCCAGATGATCTTCCAGGATCCCTATGCCTCGCTCAATCCGCGCATGCGCGTGGCCGATATCGTCGGCGAGGCGCCGCTGGTGCACGGGCTGATCGGGCGGCGCGAGCAGCAGGACTACGTGGCACAGATGCTGTTGCGCGTCGGCCTCGATGCCTCGCTGCTGCAGCGCTTCCCGCACCAGTTCTCCGGCGGCCAGCGCGCGCGCATCGGCATTGCGCGGGCGCTGGCGGTCAAGCCGGAATTCCTGGTGTGCGACGAGGCCCTCGCGGCGCTGGACGTTTCGATCCAGGCGCAGGTGTTGAACCTGTTCATCAAACTGCGCGAGGAGTTCGGGCTCACCTATCTTTTCATCAGTCACGACATGGCCGTGGTGCAGCACCTCGCGGACCACGTGCTGATCATGTACCTCGGCCGGGTGATCGAAAACGCGCCCACGGAAGAGATCTACGCCAGGGGCAATCACCCGTATACGCAGGCGCTGCTCGCGGAAGTTCCGCGTCTGCAATCGCGCAGGAAGAAATTCGTTTCGATCAAGGGCGAGATTCCCTCGCCGCTGGACCCGCCGCCGGGCTGCCATTTCCACCCGCGCTGCCCCGAGGTCATGGCCCGCTGTAGAATCGAACAACCCCGTTTGCGCGAGATCGCGCCGATGCATTTCTCGGCCTGTCATCTGAACGACAGTGTTTCGTGATCAACCAGGAAGCGATATGAATCAGACCGCAATGCCGCCCGCCATCAAGCCCGAAACCTACGCCCTGATCGAGCGCCTGATCGGCTTCGATACGACCAGCCGCGGCTCCAATCTAGGTCTGATCGAGTGGGCTCGGGATTATCTGAAGGATATCGGCCTGGAGTCCCGCCTCACCTACGACGCGGCGGGCAACAAGGCGAACCTGTTCGCCACCGTGGAAAAGGGAAACAAGCCCGGCATCGTGCTCTCGGGCCACACCGACGTGGTGCCGGTGGACGGCCAGAAATGGTCCAGCGATCCGTTCAAGGCGAGCTTGCGCGGCGACAGGATCTACGGCCGCGGCGCCTGCGACATGAAAAGCTATCTTGCGGTGATATTGGCTATGGCGCCGCGCTTCGCCGCGGCGAATCTCAAGTCGCCTGTGCATTTCGCCCTGTCCTACGACGAGGAGGTCGGCTGCGTCGGCGCGCGCGGCCTGCTCGCGGATCTCGCGCGCAACAACATCCGCCCTGCGGGCGCCGTCATCGGCGAACCCACCAGCATGCAGCCGGTGATTGCGCACAAGGGCAAGCGCTCCTATCAGTGCTGCGTGAGCGGGAAGGAAGCGCATTCGGCGCTCACCCCGCAGGGGGTCAATGCCATCGAATTCGCCGCCAGGATCATCAGCTACATCCGCCACATGGCCGAGCGCATGCAGGCGTGCGAGCCGCGCGACTACGGTTTCGATGTGCCTTTCACCACCTTGCAGACCGGCGTGATCTCCGGCGGCACCGCCGGCAACATCGTGCCGCGCGAGTGTGTCTTTCAATTCGAGTTCCGCTACCTGCCCGGCGCCGACCCGGACGCACTCGAGCGCGAAATCAAGGACTATGCCGAACGCGTGATCCTGCCGGAGATGCACAGGACCGATCCCGGCACCGGCATCAGCTTCGAGACCAGGGCGGAGATCCCCGGACTCAATACTACCGAGGAGGAAGAACTCACCCGCCTCGCGCAAGCGCTGTCGCGCAACAAGTCCGCGTCGAAGGTGGCCTATGCAACGGAGGGCGGATTGTTCCAGCAGGCGGGGATCCCGGCGATCATCTGCGGTCCGGGCTCGATCGAGCAGGCACACAAGCCCGACGAATACGTCACGCTGGAGCAGGTGGCGCTGTGCGAATCGTTCATGGAGCGGCTGCTCGAGCAGATGTGCGCCGGGTAGTGCGGGGCGCGGCCGGCCCCAAACAGGAACGGGACGCCGCAGCGTCCCGTTTTGATCCGATGCGGCGGCGAAAGCCTATTCGGCAGCGGCCTCGGCAGCAATTTCCGGCGCGGCCGTCTCCGGCACGTGCCGCTTGACCAGCTTTTCGCGGATCCGCGCCGACTTGCCCGAACGGTCGCGCAGATAATAGAGCTTGGCGCGGCGAACGTCGCCCTTGCGCTTGACTTCGACCGACGCGATCAGCGGCGAATAGGTCTGGAACGTCCGCTCCACGCCTTCACCCGCGGAAATCTTGCGCACGATGAACGAGGAATTGAGGCCGCGGTTGCGCTTGGCGATGACCACGCCTTCGTACGCCTGCAGGCGCTTGCGCTCACCCTCGACCACGTTGACGCTTACGATCACCGTATCTCCGGGCGAGAACACCGGAACCGTTTTGCCCAGGCGCTTGATTTCTTCGTGTTCCAGCTTGTCTATCAGATTCATGACACTGCTCCTTGGAGTCTGCAATGACTACTTACCTACTTCCCGCTTGAATTCCTCAAGCAGCTTTCTATCGTCCGCGCTCAAAGCGCGCTTGTCCAGCAAATCCGGCCGTCTCAGCCAGGTCCTGCCCAGCGCCTGCTTCAGGCGCCAGCGCCCGATCTCGGCGTGGTTCCCCGACAGCAGCACTGCCGGCACGCGCTCGCCCGCATACTCCTCGGGCCGGGTGTAATGCGGACAATCCAGCAATCCGCTCACAAACGAATCCTGCGCCGCCGAATCCTCATCGCCCAGCACGCCGGGCAACTGCCGCACCACCGCGTCGATCAGCACCATCGCCGCCAGCTCCCCGCCGGAGAGCACATAGTCGCCGATCGAAATCTCCTCGTCGACCGCGCGGCGTATCAACCTCTCGTCCACGCTCTCGTAGCGCCCGCACAACAGCACCGCGCCGGCGCCGGCTGCGAGCTCCATCACTTTGCCGTGATCAAGCGCCCTGCCCTGCGGCGAAAGGTATACGACCTTGCGCTCACCGCCGGCGACGCGGCTTTTGGCCGCACATATCGCCTGTTCCAGCGGCTCGGCCAGCATCACCATGCCGGGTCCGCCTCCATAGGGCCGGTCGTCCACCGTGCGGTAGTTGTCGCTGGTGAAGTCGCGCGGATTCCACAACTCCAGACTGTAGCGCGCCGCCTTCAGCGCGCGGCCGGTGATACCCGATTCCGTGAGCGCCGCGAACATCTGCGGAAACAGCGTCACGCAATCGAAGTGGATCACCAGTCCAGCTCCCACTCCACCCGTATCCGGCCTTGGGCCATATCCACCTGCCGCACCACCTGCTCGACGAAAGGCAGCAGTCGCTCATTCCCGCCTTCGACGACACGCATCACCGGATGCGCACCGTTGTCGAAAAGTCCGGCGACGGCGCCGAGCTCCTCGTCCTTCAAGTTCATCACTTTGAGGCCGACCAGGTCGGCCCAGTAAAACTCATTGCCCTCGTTCGGCGGCAACGCATCGCGCTCGAGCGCAACATCGCTGCCCTTCAGGGCCAGTGCCGCATCGCGTTCCACAACGCCCTCGAAGCGCGCCACCAGGCTGGCTCCGTGCTGCAATACGCTCTGGGCAATCTTCATTTCGCGCCAATTGCCGTTGCTGCCCACCCACCACGAAGGGTAGGCGCTCAAACTGCCGGGAACTGCGCTATAGGGTTCGATCCTGACCCAGCCCTTGAGACCGTACGGGGCCACGATCCGCCCCATCACGACCAGCCGCGCGGCTTGCTTACCCTGCGGCGGGAGCGACAGTTCCTGCGACCTTCTTGCCAAACTGCTTGACCAGCCTTGCAACCGTGGGGGAGAGCTGTGCGCCCTTGCCCTGCCAGAAGGTCAGCCGGTCCATGGCGACCCGCAGATTCTCGCGGCCTGCCGGCGCCTTCGGATCATAGAAACCGACCCGCTCAATGAACTTGCCGCCGGCTGCCCGGCGCGAGTCTGCCACCACCATGTTGTAGAAAGGGCGTTTATGCGCGCCACCGCGGGCGAGGCGAATTACAACCATGTTCTTGTCCTGAAACTCAAAAAAGAGCGAGATTCTACGATGATTTGGTACCCATTGGCAAGGGTTTTGTGGGAAAGGACAGACGCGGGCGAACGCCGATTTCTGTCCATTTTTCAATGAAATACCGGGGGCGACAAGGCCGGTTTTCGAGGCGCCCGGATGGCTCCAGGATCCCGCACCCGGCACTGCGCTCGCGTCCGAAGCAGGGACGCCCGCAGGCGATGCCTAGCGCATGCCGGGGATCATCCCCTTCATGCTGCGCATCATCTTCGCCATCCCGCCCTTCTGCATCTGTTTCATCATCTTCTGCATCTGCTCGAACTGCTTCAACAGGCGGTTGACCTCCTGCACCTGCACGCCCGCGCCCATGGCGACGCGGCGCTTGCGCGTTGCCTTCATCAGCTCCGGATGTGCGCGCTCCTGCCGCGTCATGGAATTGATGATGCCCTCGGTGCGGCGCATCTGCTTTTCGCCCATGTCGGCCGACTGCGCCTGCGCCGCCTGCGCGAACTGCGCCGGCAGCTTGTCGATCATGGAGGAGAGCCCGCCCATCTTGCGCATCTGTCCTATCTGCTGCTTGAAGTCTTCCAGATCGAAACCCTTGCCGCGCTTGATCTTTTCGGCGAGCTTCTTCGCCTCGTCGACGTCGACGCTTTTTCTCGCCTCCTCCACCAGCGACAGCACGTCTCCCATACCGAGGATGCGTGCAGCCATGCGCTCCGGATGGAAGGCCTCGAGCGCGGCGAGTTTTTCGCCCACGCCCACGAACTTGACCGGCTTGCCGGTAACCTGCCGAACCGACAGCGCCGCACCGCCGCGCGCATCGCCGTCCAGCTTGGTCAGCACCACGCCGGTGAGCGGCAGCGCTTCGCTGAAGGCCCTGGCCACGTTGACCGCGTCCTGGCCCTGCATCGCATCGACCACGAACAGCGTCTCGGCCGGGCCGAGCGCGGTGTGCAGCTGCGTGATCTCCTGCATCATTGCGGCGTCGATCGCCAGGCGGCCGGCGGTGTCGACGATGAGCACGTCGTTGTAGTGCTTCTTCGCGTAATCGAGCGCCGCCAGTGCGATATCCAGCGGTTTTTGTCCCGGAACCGATTCGAAGAAATCAACCTGCAACTGGGCGGCTATGGTGCGCAACTGCTCGATCGCGGCCGGACGGTAGATGTCGCAGCTCGCGAGCAGCGGCTTTTTCTTCTGCTCGGCGAGGAACTTCGCCAGCTTGCCGCTCGTAGTAGTCTTGCCCGAACCCTGCAAGCCGGCCATGAGGATCACTGCGGGCGGGCTGACCGCCAGATCGAGCGCGGCGTTTTCCCCGCCCATCAGCTGCGCGAGTTCGCGTTGCACCACGCCCACCAGGGCCTGCCCGGGCGTAAGGCTGCCTATCACTTCCTCGCCCACGGCCTTTTGCTTCACCGCGGCGATGAAATCCCGCACCACCGGCACGGCGACGTCGGCCTCAAGCAGCGCCATGCGCACCTCGCGCAGCGCTTCGGCGACGTTGGATTCGGTCAGACGTGCCTCGCCGCGCAGGGTCTTGATGACCCTGGACAGGCGGTTGGTCAGGTTATCTAGCATTCTGTGGTGTAAAATTTGCTCATGCCCGCCATTTTACTCTATGCCGTGACCTCGCTCCTCTACGCGGCGCTGGGGCTGTATTTCTGGCGCACGCGCTGGACCGGCGGAGGTGGCACTTCGGGCGGCTCGGCGCGCGCGGGCATCGTCTCCTGGGAGAGGGCGGCGATACTCGCGCCGCTCGTGCTGCATTCCTACCTGCTCTACACGAGCCTGTTCGCCGCGGCCGAGCTGCACTTCGGTTTTTCCCAGGCCATGTCGGTGACACTGTGGCTGACGGCGCTGATCTACTGGATAGAGAGCCTGATCTACGACGTCAAGGGCATGCAGGCGCTGGTGCTTCCGCTTGCCGCAGTGTGCGCACTGCTGCCGGCATTCTTTCCCGGCCCGGAGACTCCGGCCTACACGCAGGCTTTCGCGTTCAGGGTTCATCTGCTGGTCGCCATGCTCGCATACAGCCTGTTCACCATCGCCGCGCTGCACGCCACCCTCATGACCGTGCTGGAGCGGCGCCTGCACGGGGGCAAGAATTCCTTGCCCTCCGGCGAGTCGCTCGCCGGTCCCTGGGCCTCGCTGCCCCCGCTGATGACGCTGGAAGCGCTGCTGTTTCGCATCATTACGCTCGGCTTCGTGCTGCTGAGCTTGACGCTGATTTCCGGCTTCGTGTTTTCCGAGGAGTTGTTCGGCCAGCCCGCGCGCGTCAATCATAAGACCGTCTTCGGTATCATTTCCTGGATAATCTTCGCCGCGCTTCTGGTCGGCCGCTATCGCCGGGGCTGGCGCGGACGCATCGCGTTGCGCTGGACGCTCGCCGGATTCGCCGCATTGCTGCTCGCCTACGTCGGCAGCATGTTCGTGCTCGAAGTCATACTCGGAAGGGTATAGATGTCCAGGCGCGAAACCCCGAGCGCAGGATTCAGAGCGCCAGGAGCGCCGCGCACGACGCGCCGGCCGACACCCCGCCCCGGGCCGAGCGCCTTGAGCCCGGCGTCCGGCATTTAGCGCCCGGCGTCGCCGCACATGGACGACATTCCCTTAGCGTTGCAGTTCGGCGCGCTGGTGGTCCTGCTCCTGCTTTCCGCTTTTTTCTCGCTTGCCGAGACCAGCATGATGGCGCTCAACCGCTATCGGCTGAAGCACCTGGTCAAACAGGGACACCGCGGCGCGAGACTGGCGCATGCACTGCTCGCGCGCACCGACCAGCTGCTCGGGGTGATTCTCCTCGGCAATACTCTGGTGGCGGCCGGCGCGGCGACCCTGGCCGCAATGATCGCCCACCAGCTCCTGGGCGTTCACAAATGGGTCCCCGGGGTGAGCGCGATTGCGATCACCCTGGCGCTGCTGATCTTTTCGGAAATTACACCCAAGGTGGTCGGCGCCGCGCACGCCGAGCGCATTGCGTTTGCGGTGAGCTACGTGCTGACGCCGATGCTGAGGGTGCTGTACCCGGTAGTATGGTTCGTCAATCTTTTCGTTTCCGCGCTGCTCAAGCTGCTGCGCTTCAAGCCGCCCGCAGGCGGCGAACCGCAGCGCCTCACCGCCGAGGAACTGCGCTCGCTGGTGCTCGAGGCCGGCCACTACATTCCCAAGAACCACCGCAGCATCCTAGTCAACCTGTTCGATCTCGAGCGCATCACGGTTGAGGACGTGATGACGCCGCGCGCCCAGATCGAAGCAGTCGATCTGGAAGCGCCGCTCGAGCGCATTACCGAACAACTCGCCACCAGCTACCACACACGGCTGTTGGTGTACCGCAACGAACTGGGCAGCATCGCAGGCATTCTGCACCTGCGCAAAGTGCTGGCGCTGATGCGCGACGGCGATTTCGAGCGCGACAAGCTCGCCGAGCTGCTGACCGAGCCCTATTTCATCCCGGCCAGCACGCCGCTGTTCGCGCAGCTGCAGTATTTTCAGGAAAACCGCCAGCGCTTCGCGCTGGTGGTCGACGAATACGGAGAGCTGCAAGGGCTGATGACGCTGGAGGACATCATCGAGGAGATCATCGGCGAGTTCACCACCAGCGCCCCATCGGTCGCCACGATCCGCGCCTGGGACAAGAACGACAGCGCGCTGGTGGAAGGGACGAGCCCCTTGCGCGAACTCAATCGCAAGCTGGGCGTGGCACTGCCGCTGGGCGGCCCCAAGACCCTGAACGGCCTGATCCTGGAACACTTCCAGGACATTCCCGAAGCCGGCATCAGCCTGAAGATCGCCGGCGTCCCCATGGAAATCGTGCAGACCCAGGGCCGGGTGGTAAGGACCGTGCGCCTGTTCAGACCCAAGGCCGACGCGTTTCCCGTCGAGGAAATGTCCTGAACCCCGGGGTCGCGTTCAGCACTGTCGGCGCCAGGCCAAAACATTTTATCTTCAATAGATTAGGCGAACAACCTCAGGCTTTACAAAAATCCGTGAGCAGTGCATCATGAATGTATGGATAAAACGGTAATACATCATGAAGTTGCTGATGATAGGGTAATACAATAGGCGCCGTAGGGAATCGCCGGAGGAAATAATGGCCACAGCCGCAAAAGACAGAATCAAAGAGTTCACCTTCAATTGGGAGGGGAAGGACAAGCAGGGCAAGGTCGTGAAGGGCGAATTGCGCGCGCAGGGCGAGGCCGTGGTCAATGCGACGCTGCGACGCCAGGGCATCCTAGTCACCAAGGTCAAGAAGCAGAGCGTCGGCGGGGGCGGCAGCGTCAGCGAGAAAGACGTCACGCTGTTTACGCGCCAGCTGGCCACCATGATGAAGGCCGGCGTGCCCTTGCTGCAGTCCTTCGACATCGTGGGCAAAGGGCATAACAATCCGGCGGTTGCGAGGCTGCTCATGGCCATCAAGACCGACGTCGAAACCGGCTCCAGCCTGACCCAGGCGTTCCGCAAGTTTCCGCTGCATTTCGACCCATTGTTCTGCAATCTGGTCGGCGCCGGCGAGCAGGCCGGTATTCTGGAATCGCTGCTCGACCGCCTTGCGACGTACAAGGAGAAGACGCAGGCGATCAAGTCGAAGATCAAGTCCGCCTTGTTCTACCCCGTAGCGATCATCGCGGTTGCATTCATCATTACCGCGGTAATCATGATTTTCGTGATCCCCGCGTTCAAGCAGGTGTTCACCAGTTTCGGCGCCGACCTGCCCACGCCCACGCTGATCGTAATGGGAATATCGGACAAGTTCGTCGAATACTGGTACATCATCTTCCCGCTGATCTTCGGCGGCGTATACGGTTTCATGTACGCGTGGAAGCGTTCGCTCGCGGTGCAGATATTCATGGACAAGCTCCTGCTCAAGGCGCCGGTATTCGGACACCTCATACGCATTTCGACCATTGCGCGCTGGACGCGCACGCTTTCGACCATGTTTGCCGCCGGCGTACCCTTGGTGGAGGCACTGGACTCGGTAGGCGGCGCCGCGGGCAATTACGTCTATCTGGTGGCGACCAAGAAGATTCAGCAGGCTGTCAGCACCGGCTCCAGCCTCACGGTGGCGATGACGGACACGGCCGTGTTCCCGAGCATGGTGATCCAGATGGTGCAGATCGGAGAGGAATCGGGCGCGCTCGACGGCATGTTGTCCAAGGTTGCCGATTTTTTCGAGCAGGAAGTCGACGATGCGGTGGAGGCGCTCTCCAGCCTGATGGAACCCATCATCATGGTCGTGCTGGGCACGCTGATCGGCGGCATGGTTATCGCGATGTACCTGCCGATCTTCAAGCTCGGTGCTGCGGTCTAGCGCGCAAGGCGTTGGGGTGGTGCGAGCGGCCGAAGTGCGTGCGGTCGGCGCGTCGCAGTTTTCCTTGCGCCCTCCGGCGCCCGGCATATGGCGTCCCTGGAATCCATGACCGATCCCGCAGTTTTTCCGTGGCTCTGCCTCGTCATGGGATTGTGCATCGGATCGTTCCTGAACGTGGTGATCTATCGCCTGCCCAGGATCATGCAGCGCGACTGGGAAGTCCAGTGTGCGGAACTTCGCGGCGAGAAGCCGCCCGAACAGGAACCATTCAGTCTGGCGCGGCCGCGATCGCGTTGCCCCGCATGCTCTCACCCGATCACCGCGCTGCAGAACATACCTCTGGCGAGCTATCTCGTGCTCGGCGGCAAATGCGCGGCCTGCGGCGTGCGCATCAGCCCCCGCTATCCGCTGATCGAGGCCTTTACCGGGCTCGCGAGCGCCTATGCGGCGTGGCATTTCGGCTTCGGCCCCGCCGCATTCGCGGCGATGGCGTTCCTGTGGTGCATGATCGCGCTCACATTCATCGATTTCGACACCCAGTTGCTGCCCGACTCGATCACTCTGCCCCTGGTGTGGGCCGGGCTGTTGCTCAACATCTCCAGCACATTCGTAGACCTCGGCTCGGCGGTGATCGGCGCCGCAGTCGGATACCTCTCGCTGTGGAGCGTGTACTGGGGGTTTCGCATTCTCACCGGCAAGGAAGGCATGGGGTTCGGCGACTTCAAGCTGCTTGCCGCGATAGGCGCCTGGCTAGGCTGGCAGATGTTGCCGCTGGTGGTGCTCACCTCCTCGCTTGTAGGCGCCATTGCCGGAATCTCGCTCATACTGTTCGCGAAGCACGGTCGCGGCGTCCCGATTCCGTTTGGCCCCTATCTTGCCGTGGCGGGCGCGGTCGCGCTGTTCTGGGGCGGGCCGCTGACGCACGCCTATCTGAAATTGCTTTAGCGCATGCGCCAAAGCTCTCGAGCGCGGCGGGGATAGCGCGATGCCCTACATCGTAGGTTTGACCGGCGGAATAGGCAGCGGCAAGAGCAGCGCGGCGCAGCTATTCGAAGGGCTCGGCATTACCGTAGTGGACACCGACGCCATTGCGCATTCGCTGACAGCCCCGGGCGGGGCGGCGATCAAGCCGATACGCGCTGCCTTCGGTGTGGACTTCGTCACCGAAGCGGGTGCGCTCGCGCGCCCCCGTATGCGCGACCTGGTATTCGCCGATGCCGAAAAGAAACGCCAGCTCGAGGCCATCTTGCACCCGCTGATTCGCGAGCGCTCGACCGAGATGGTGCGGGCCGCACGCAGCCCTTATGTGATTCTCGCGGTGCCACTGCTGATCGAGTCCGGGAATTACGCCAATCGCTGCCAGCGCATCCTGGTAGTGGACTGCCCGGAGGAACTGCAGCTCGAGCGCGTAGTAGCGCGCAACGGCATTGCTGCAGCGCAGGTACGCGCCATCATGGCGACCCAGGTCTCGCGCGAGACACGCCTCGCCGCCGCCGACGACGTGATCGACAACAGCCGCGACCTGGAGCACCTGCGCCACGAAGTCGAGGCGCTGCATCTGCGCTATCTGCAGTTCGCCGCAACCGGCGAGTGAAGTTGTAAATTGCCAGTGAATCGGTCAAAATCCCCCAAACCGACGCTCACCCCGGGCAACTGACGCGATAGTGATCACTTACGAATATCCCTTCAACGAGCGCATCCGCACGCTGTTGCGCCTGGAGGATCTGTTCGACCGCGCGCGTTTTTTTCTCGCCCGCCAGGATGCGCTCGATCACCACGCTGCTTTGCTCACTTTGTTCGAGATTCTCGAGGTCGCAGGCCGCGCCGACCTGAAATCGGACCTGCTGCAGGAACTGGAGAGGCAGAAGCAGGTACTGCTTTCATTCCGCAACAACCCGGAAATTCTGGAGGACGTGCTGAACGGCGTAATCTCGGATATCGAGCAGGCGAGTTCCGCGCTGTTCAACATGACCGGCAAGATCGGCCAGCATCTGCGCGAGAACGAGTGGCTGATGTCGATCAAGCAGCGCACCGGCATTCCCGGCGGCGTGTGCGAATTCGACCTGCCCTCGTACCACTACTGGCTGCATCGGGATTCCAGCTCGCGCGCTTTCGACCTGCACGGCTGGATCAACCCGCTCTATCCGCTACGCGACGCCAGCACCATCGTGCTGCGGCTGCTGCGCGAGAGCGGCAAGCCGACCAAGATCGTCGCCCAGCAGGGCATCTTTCAGCAGATGCTCGGCGGCAGGGTGGTACAGATGGTGGGCATCCGTCTGCCGCAGCATTCGGAATTCATTCCGGAAATCAGCGCCAACAAATACGCGCTCAACATCCGCTTTGCGATATTCGGCGACGACGTGCGTCCGCACACCAGCAATTCGAATGTGGAATTCGAACTCGCACTGTGCAACCTGTGACCCGCAATAGGCGTACGGTCAACTGCCCGCGTTGCGCTATGCCGGTACTCTGGGGACCGGAATCGGCGTTCCGCCCGTTCTGCTCTGAACGCTGCAAGATGATCGATCTGGGCGCATGGGCAAGCGAACAGTATCGGGTGGCCGTCAAGGGCGGGGAGGACGACGCGGACGACGGGCCGGCAGAACCGGAGCGCGACGCGCCCTAGGCTGCGAAGCGCCGGTTTTCCCGGCCAGTGCGTACTCAAGCATGCGGCTGCCAGCTTCCACGCATCATCGCTATGCCGTGCGCGCCTCGGCGCCAGGCGGTTTCCAGGTCGCGCGGCTGCATCCCGCCCAGCGCGAATACGGGCATGGTCGACCCCGGAGCCAGCGCACCGAAGCCTTCCCAGCCGAGCGCTTGCGCCCCCGGATGCGTCGGAGTCGGCTGCACCGGACCGAGAACTGCGAAATCGACGCCGAGCTGCGCCGCGCGCGCGAGCTCCGCGGCGCTGTGGCAGGATGCTGCGCACCAACCCAGCGCCGGCCTACTCTGCAGATGCGCGAGTTGCGCCGCCGCGAGGTGCACGCCGTCCGCTCCCAAGCGCTGCGCCAGCTCGATGTCGGAGTTAATCAGCACCTGCGCGCCGCAGTCGCGCGCTTTGGCGATTACCGTACCGGCGAAGCGCTCCAGTTCGGTTTCCGGCATGCCTTTTTCGCGCACCTGGATCAGCCTCAGACCCCGCGCCAGCGCCCGGTCGAGCAAGCTCAACTGCGTCTGTGTTCCAATTTCGCCAGCGTGCGTGATAGCGTACTCGAACGGTAGCTGCAACGCGCGCAGTACCGGTGCATTGGCCGGCAGCAAGGGCGACACGGCGAGCGATGATACGTGCTGCCACGCGAGCCGCTGCGCCTCCTTGCCGTGAGCTTCACCGCGCCAGGCGCGCACGCGGAAAAAATTCAGCCGTACGGTGGCGTGTGGATAGGCGTAGGTCCGTACGATCCAGGGATAAGCGCGGTCGACGTCAATGCCGAGCTCCTCGTGCAGTTCGCGCGCCAAGGCCTTGGCCAGCGGCTCCCCAAGCTCGACCTTGCCTCCGGGAAACTCCCAGTAGCCGGCGTATACCTTTCCTGCAGGGCGCTGCGCCAGAAGAAAACTGCCGTCCGGCCGCTCGATCACCGCCGCGACCACTTCAACCACAGCGGTATTCAACCGCGCTTGGTACGCGATGCAGCCGCGGCGCGCAGCCTTCCGGATGCGTCGCGCGCAAACTGCCAGGCGACGCGACCCGAACGCGAACCGCGCGAGAGCGCCCACTGCAGCGCCTCTTCATGCGTGGCCGCAATCTCCCGCGGCGAGCAGCCAAGTTCGGCAAGCCAGTGTTCGACTATGCCGAGGTAGTCATCCTGGTCGAACGGATAGAACGACACCCACAGCCCGAAGCGCTCCGAGAGCGAAATCTTCTCTTCCGAGGTCTCTCCTGGATGGATCTCCTCGCCGACGTGCTTGTACTCGAGATTTTCCTGCATGTACTCGGGCATCAGGTGTCGGCGGTTGGAGGTTGCATAGACAAGCACGTTTTCCGAGGTCGCCGCGATGGAGCCGTCCAGCACCACCTTGAGCGCCTTGTAGCCTGCCTCGGCCGCCTCGAACGACAGGTCGTCGCAGAATATGATGTAGCGCTCTGGGCGCACGGAGATCTGGTCGACGATGTCCGGCAGGTCGATCAGGTCCTGCTTGTCCACTTCGATCAGGCGCAGCCCCTGGCGGTGAAACTTGTTCAGCACCGCTTTGATCAGCGATGACTTGCCGGTGCCGCGCGCGCCGGTCAGCAGCACGTTGTTGGCCGGAAGTCCGGCTACGAACTGGCGCGTATTGAGTTCGATCAGCTGCTTTTGCCTGTCGACGCCGCGCAAGTCGGACAGCCGGATCCTGTGCGGATGCGAAACGGGCTGCAGATGACCTCGTCCTCCCGCCTTGCGCCAGCGGTAGGCGATGCTCGCGTTCCAGTCCACCGGCGGCTGCACCGCGGGCAGCAACACCTCTAGGCGTTCAACCAGCGCTTCCGCGCGTTCCAGAAATTTGGACAATTCACTCATTTGCGTCGAATACGGATCAGCTGCGGTAATCCGCGTTGATGGAAACGTAGTCATGCGACAAATCGCAGGTCCATACCGTGGTTTGTGCCGATCCGCGGCCAAGTCCGACGCGCACCGTAATTTCACTTTGCTGCATGACGCGCTGGCCCTGCTCTTCGCGGTAGGCCGGATCCAGGCCCCCGTCCCTGGCCACCTGCACGTCCCCCAGATGCAGGCTCACCCGGCTGACGTCGAGGTCGGGAATGCCGGCATAGCCTATCGCGCACAGCAGTCGACCCAGATTGGGATCGGAGGCGAAGAACGCCGTCTTGACCAGTGGTGAGTGCGCAATGGCGAACGCGACCTTGCTGCATTCCTGCGCGCTCTTGCCGCCTTCCACCTGCACGGTAATGAATTTGGTCGCGCCTTCACCATCGCGGATGATCGCCTGGGCGAGCCAGATTGCGACTTCGGCGACAACTTCGGCGAGCGCCGCAAAGTCCGGGTGATGCTCGTCGGTAATCGCCGGCGTGCCCGCAGTGCCGCTCGCGATGAGCACGAAGGAATCGTTGGTCGAGGTGTCGCCGTCCACCGTTATGCGGTTGAACGAACGCGCCGTAGCCAGCGCAAGCATGTTCCGCAGTGCCGCCTGGCTCACCGCCGCATCGGTTGCCACGAAACTCAGCATGGTCGCCATATCCGGGTGCATCATTCCCGCGCCCTTCGCCATCCCCGTCACGGTCACGGGTTTGCCGCCCAGACTCAGCCGGCGCGAGCAGGCCTTGGGCACGGTGTCGGTGGTCATTATCGCTTCGGCCGCGCGCACCCAGTTGTCCTCGCGACAATCGGCGATGGCGCGCGGCAGCGCGGCGACGATGCGCTCCACCGGCAAGGGCTCCATGATCACGCCGGTGGAAAAAGGCAGGATCTGCGAACTGTCGCAGCCCAGCGCGGCCGCGAGTTCGACGCAGCTGCGGCGCGCGCGCGCCAGACCGTCACCGCCGGTGCCGGCATTGGCGTTGCCGGTATTCACCAGCAGCGCCCGCACCGGTTTCGCGAGCGCCAGGTTTTCCTTGCACAGGATCACGGGCGCCGCGCAAAATCGGTTCTGCGTGAATACGCCGGCGACGCTCGTGCCTTCGGCCAGCCGCACGACCAGCAGGTCCTTGCGTTCGGCCTTGCGTACGCCCGCCTCGGCGACGCCCAGGGCGACGCCGCGTACCGGCAGCAGGTCTTCGGGTTTCGGCGGAGCCAAATTCACGGGCATGGCTGCCTCTGGCATGAAAAACGGATGCAAAACGAGTTAAAAAGACCTTGCGCGGACGATAAATCCGTCCGCGCGGATTGTCGATCACATGCAGACGATGAAACTATCCGCATGTGATCGACAATCTTGTTTGAAACCCAACGCCTTCCCTGCTTTTGTCCATAACCGTGAGTTCTGTACGGATGTTTTCTATCCGTACAGAACTCACGGTTGGCGCGCGTAGCGCGCAAGGTTTCGCCAAACGCTGCGCAAACGACAAACTTGCCTTTCTCATCTTAGAACAGGCTCTAGGTCAATTTTCCGTGGCATTGCTTGTATTTCTTGCCTGAGCCGCAGGGGCAGGGTTCGTTGCGGCCTATCTTGCCCATCTCGCGTACGAACGGTCGCTCCTTGGCCTTCTCCTCCGCCGTATCCGCCGCCACCGGCTCGTCATAACCGGCATGCCGGTATTGGACGTTTTCGACCGCCGGTGCCGTTTCGGCGGACACTTCGGCCAGTTCGGTTTCCGAATTCACCTGCACCGAAGTCAGGGTCTTGGTCACCTCCAGTTTGACGCTTTCGAGCATGCTCGAAAAAAGCTCGAACGCCTCGCGCTTGTACTCCTGCTTCGGGTTCTTCTGCGCGTAGCCGCGAAGGTGTATGCCCTGGCGCAGGTGATCGAGCGCGGCCAGATGCTCGCGCCAATGCTGGTCCAGGCTGTTGAGCATCACCCAGCGTTCATATTGATGCAGCGCTTCGGGCGGCGCAAGGGAGAATTTTTCCTGGTACAAGCGGTCCGCTGCAGCCACCGCTTTTTCGAGCAGCGCCTGATCATCGAGATTGGCTTCCTCGTCCAGCCAGGACTTGACCGGAATCGCAAACTGCAATTCTGCCGCGAAAGCCTTCTCCAGTCCGGGCACATCCCACTGCTCCTCCACGCTTTCCGGCGGAATGTGGGCGCGGAAAATATCGCTCACCACACCCTGGCGCAGCGAAGTGATGGTTTCGCTGACATCGGCGCTGTCCATCAGCTCGTTTCTCTGCTCGTAGATGACCTTGCGCTGGTCGTTGGCGACGTCATCGTATTCGAGCAACTGCTTCCTGATGTCGAAGTTGTGCGCCTCGACCTTGCGCTGTGCCGACTCGATCGAGCGCGACACCCATGAACTCTCGATCGCTTCGCCCTCCGGCATCTTCAGCCGCTGCATGATGGCTTTCACGCGATCGCCGGCGAAAATGCGCAGCAGCGGATCCTCCAGCGACAGGTAGAAGCGCGAGGACCCGGGATCGCCCTGGCGCCCGGCGCGGCCGCGCAGCTGGTTGTCGATGCGGCGCGACTCATGGCGCTCGGTGCCGATGATGTGCAGCCCGCCCGAGGCGATGACCTTGGCGTGCAGCTGCTGCCATTCCTCCCTCAGGGTGTGGATGCGGCGTTCTTTCTCCTCCTCGTCCACGCCCTCGGTTGCGCGCAGCAGGTCGATCGTTTTCTCGACGTTGCCGCCGAGCACGATGTCGGTACCGCGGCCGGCCATGTTGGTGGCGATGGTGACCATCTTCGGCTGACCCGCCTGCACCACGATTTCGGCCTCGCGCGCGTGCTGCTTGGCGTTGAGCACCTGGTGCGGCAGCTTCTCCTTCTCCAGCATGCCCGCGAGCAACTCGGAATTCTCGATCGAAGTGGTGCCCACCAGCACCGGTTGATCATGATCGTAGCAATGCTTGATCGCTGCTATGATGGCGTCGTTCTTTTCGTTTATGGTCTGGTAGACGAGGTCCTCGCGGTCGTCGCGGACCATCGGCTGGTGCGTCGGCACCACCAGCGTTTCCAGCCCGTAGATTTCCTGAAACTCGTAGGCCTCGGTGTCCGCCGTACCTGTCATGCCCGCAAGCTTGGCGTACATGCGGAAATAATTCTGGAAGGTGATGGTGGCGAGCGTCTGGTTCTCGTTCTGAATCGACACGCTCTCTTTCGCCTCGACCGCCTGGTGCAGGCCATCGGACCAGCGCCGCCCCGACATCAGACGCCCGGTAAATTCGTCGACGATGATCACCTCGCCATCCTGCACCACGTAATGCGTGTCGCGCAGGAACAGATGGTGCGCGCGCAATGCCGCGTACATGTGGTGCATCAGGTTTATGAAGGAAGGCTCGTACAGGCTGCGCCCCTGCGGCAGCAGCCCGACGCGCGCAAGCAACTTTTCGGCGTGCTCGTGGCCCGCTTCGGTCAGCAGCACCTGGCGCGACTTTTCGTCGACGGAGAAGTCGCCCGGACCGTCCTCTTCGGCCTGGCGGACCATCAGCGGCGCGACCTCGTTCATGCGGTAATACATGTCGGTGTGATCTTCGGCCTGGCCGGAGATGATGAGCGGGGTCCGGGCCTCGTCGATCAGGATCGAGTCGACCTCGTCCACGATGGCGAAATTGAGGCCGCGCTGGTGACGGTCCGCCGCCTGCATCGCCATATTGTCACGCAGGTAATCGAACCCGAACTCGTTGTTGGTGCCATAGGTAATGTCGGAACCATAAGCCTGTTGCTTCACGTCTGCCCCACTCTGCGACAGGTTCACGCCCACCGAAAGGCCGAGAAAACGGTAGACGCGTCCCATCCATTCGGCATCGCGGCTGGCGAGGTAGTCGTTTACTGTGACAATGTGCACGCCCTTGCCGCTCAGCGCATTCAGGTAGGCGGGCAGCGTGGCGACCAGCGTCTTGCCCTCGCCGGTGCGCATCTCCGCGATCTTCCCGGCATGCAGGATCATGCCGCCGATCAACTGCACGTCGAAATGGCGCATGTTCAGCACACGCTTGCCTGCCTCGCGCACCACCGCAAAAGCTTCTGGGAGCAGATCGTCCAGCGTCTCCCCCTTGGACAGCCGTTCCTTGAACTCCAAAGTCCTGGCGCGCAAAGCCTCGTCCGAAAGCGCGGATATCGCGGGCTCCAGCGCGTTGATTCGCTGCACCGATTTGTTGTAACGCTTGATCAACCGGTCGTTGCGGCTGCCGAATACACGGGTCAGAATGCGGTTGAACATTAACGGATATGGGGGAAAGATCAGAAGGGGAAGCGAATTTTACCACGCCTGCCCGGCCTGAAACGGCGCGTACGCCCGATTCCCGGGGGCAAGGGCCGCAAGGTTTGCGCGACCCTCGCTTACTCCGCGTCAGCCTCCCTACCCGGAATTCCGTGGCGAACGTCTATCTTGTTTTGACTGAGGCGGCCGAGACCTTGAGGAAACGATTGGGGTTCTGCGCGACGCCCTTATAGCGCACCTCGAAGTGCATGTGCGGCCCGGTGGAGCGCCCGGTGGATCCGGACTCGGCGATCACTGCGCCGCGCTGCACCAGATCGCCGACCTTAACCAGCAATTTGGAGTTATGCGCATAGCGCGTGGTGAAGCCGTTGCCGTGGTCGATATCGATCACTTTGCCGTACTGGGGATGGAAACGGGCCACGACTACCAGGCCGCCGGCCGCGGCATGGACGGGCGTGCCGGTGTCCACCAGGAAATCGATGCCCTCATGCATGGCGTTCTGTCCCGTTATGGGGTCGATGCGCCAGCCGAAACTGGATGCATTCCAGCTGACGTCCACGGGTTTCACGGTCGGCATGAGTTTTTTCTTCACCCGGGCGTCGAACAGCTGGTTCTCGAGGATGCCCATGTAGTCGTAGCGGTTCTCGACATGCTTGGAAAGCGCATCCAGCTGCCCGGTGAGATCGTTCATCGACAGATTTTGCACCGGTATGCTTTCAGGCAACGCACCGCCGCGGCCCGGCAGTTCGCTCATGCGGAATTCCTGCGGCTTTACGCCCGCGAGCGCCGACAGACGCTCGCCCAGCGCATCCAGGCGCACGAGCTGCGCCTGCATCTGCCCTACCCGCACCGCCATCGCGTTCAGGTTCTCGCGCATGAATTCCTTGGCACTGCGGGACTGCTGTTCCTGCGCCGAGAGCAACAGCGTTTGGACCATCGGCAGCTTGATCTCGATCGCGTGGCGGAATACGAGATAGAACATGGAACTGGACAAGGCCACAACCGCGGCCGTCAGCAGCGCCATTCCCAAGAGCAGGTGGCGAGTGCCCAGCGTAATCGACTTAGCCGTTGCCAGCCGATCCGATACGAGAATAATATGCATGTTCCCCTCCGAGAGACTGCTCCATGCATTCCAAGAATATTCGCGCCTACCTGGACTCGGCCAGCGGTATAGCGGGATTGTTACCCCAGGCGGAGCGACTCATCGAACTGCGGCGCATTTACAGCAAACTGGTACCGCAGCAGTTGTTACGATCGTCGTCGATCGTCAATTTCCGGCAACAAAATGTCGTTATTTTTGCTGAAAACAATGCTATTGCGGCGAAGCTTAGACTGCTAACCCCACGATTAGTCAACGATTTTTCGAAATGCGGAATGGAGGTTACCGGAATCCGCATTGAAGTGCAACCCCGCTTGTCCCACCCTGACGAACAAGTACACAAACGCGCGAAACTCAGCCGCGCGGGGGCTGAGAGCCTGGACAAGCTGGCCAAGCAACTGCCGGATTCAAAGCTTAAGCGGGCACTTAGCGGCATGGCGACGCGAGTCAGTACTTCGTCGGAGCAACCCCAGGACGAAACCGGCGAGCAGGACCGGGAACGCGTGCGCAAACCGTATTGAGTGCCAGGTTACCGTCGGCTATTGCTGCCGTGCGCGCATAGACGCGCTTAGCCGTCCGAACCGCGCCTCTATGCGGGCCGGTTCAGGCCGCTTGTGCGAGAAAGCGCGTGAGCCCCGCCGGCGCGTCCTCTGCACGATCGAAACTGACATATTCCCATGCGTCCTTCTCTGCCAGCGTCGCGCGCAACAGGGCATTGTTCAGGCCGTGGCCGGATTTGTGCGCCGAAAACGCCCCGATCAGCGGGTTCCCGAGCAAGTACAGATCGCCGATGGCGTCCAGAATCTTGTGCTTCACGAACTCATCCGCGTAGCGCAAGCCGTCCGAGTTCAGCACCCGGTATTCATCCATCACGACCGCGTTGTCCAGGCTGCCTCCCATGGCGAGGCCACTGGCGCGCAGGCTTTCCACATCCTGCATGAAACCGAAGGTGCGCGCCCGCGCTACCTCCTTCACATAAGAGGTTTCGGCAAAGTCGACCGTCACTTTCTGGCTGGACTTGTCGAACACCGGGTGGTTGAAGACTATGGAAAAAGTCAGCTTGAATCCGGCATACGGCTCGAAGCGCGCCCATTTGTCGCCGTCCCTTACTTCGACCGGTTTCTTGATGCGAATAAAGCGCTTGGCCACGGACTGGTCGACGATGCCCGCCGACTGCAGCAGGAACACGAATGGCGAGGCGCTGCCGTCCATAATGGGCACTTCCGATCCGGTGAGATCGATATAGGCATTGTCCACGCCCAGCCCGGCCAAGGCCGACATCAGGTGCTCCACCGTGGCGATTTTGGTGCTGCCCTCTTCCAGCGTGCTGCACAAGCGCGTGTCACCGACCTTGTAGGCGCCGGCTCGAACATCCGCGGGCTGGGGCAAATCCAGGCGCCGGAACACGATACCCGTGTTGGGCTGCGCCGGACGCAGCGTCAGTTCCACCTTCTCGCCCGAATGCAATCCCACGCCGGTAGCGCGGACGACGGTTTTGAGCGTGCGCTGCTTCAACATGAATGCGTTCTTGTGCGGTTGCAACATTGAAATTTTAGCATAAGGGCTCTTCCACAATGAGGGGATCCCGATGGAAACGGAAGACTCCTTGTCTTTCCCTGGCCCCGCATTCGTACCTGAAACAGCGGCCGTTTCGGCATTTCCGAAACGGCCGCCAGGAATTCAGGGCCGGCCGCGCGACCCGGAGCGCGGCCGGCCCGCCGGCGGCTCGGCTAGTCGGCCTGCCTGCGCAGGAACGCCGGGATGTCGTACTTGTCCATCCCGTTCTGCTGCAAAGCCTCTATGGTGGAGTTGCGGTTTTTGCGAATTACCGCCGGCATGGCGTCCAATGTCGCATAGTCGACCCCGGACACCGCCATGTTGTCGGTGCCGTTCTTCACCACCAGCTGCGGCTTGGTCTGGCGTATGGCCGCGGGCGCGCCCAGCCCGGTCGCAACCACCGTGACCCGCAGTTCGTCGCCCATAGCCTCGTCGTAGACGGCGCCCAGAATCACCGTGGCGTCGTCGGCGGCGAAGCTGCGTATCGTCTCCATTACTTCCTTGGTTTCGCGCAGTTTCAGCCCCGACCTCGCAGCGGTGATGTTCACCAGCACGCCGCGCGCCCCAGACAGATTTACGCCCTCCAGAAGCGGACAAGCCACGGCCTGCTCGGCGGCGATGTGCGCCCGGTCCATGCCCGAAGCCGAGGCCGATCCCATCATGGCCATGCCCTGCTCGTGCATCACCGTCTTCACGTCCTGGAAGTCGACGTTGATCAGGCCGCGGATGTTGATGATCTCGGAGATACCCGCGACCGCGTTCTTCAGCACGTCGTCGGCTGCGCTGAACGCGTCTTCCATCGACACATCTTCCCCCAGCACCTCTTCCAGCTTCTCATTGAGGATCACGATCACCGAGTCGACGTTCTGCGCCAGCTCGTCGATCCCGCCCTCGGCCGCCTGCATGCGCTTTACGCCCTCGAACGTGAAAGGTTTGGTGACCACCGCCACGGTCAGTATGCCCATCTGTTTCGCCACTTCCGCCACCAGCGGCGCGGCGCCGGTGCCGGTGCCGCCGCCCATGCCTGCGGTGATGAACACCATGTGAGCCCCGGCGAGCGACTCCTCGATCTGCTCGCGCGCCTCCATCGCAGCCGCGAGGCCGGCCTCGGGCTTGGCCCCCGCGCCCAAGCCGGTTGCGCCGAGCTGAATCTGGTTCTTCGCCTGGCCGTGCGCGAGCGCCTGGGCATCGGTGTTCATGGCGATGAACTCCACGCCTTGCACGGTGTTGCGGATCATGTGATCGACGGCGTTGCCACCAGCCCCGCCCACGCCTATCACCTTGATCACGGTACCGTTGTTCTGTACATCCACGATTTCAAACATAGTGCCTCCTTCCGGGTCTTAGTTAAGAAACAAACTGCGTGCTCACTGCCATCTCCAGCGAAGGACGGGAGCCCCGGGGGCCGGAATAAATCGCCGGTCCCGCGATGCTCAAATCTCCAAGCTCTAGAAATTCCTCTGAAACCATTCTTTCATCCGCGACAAGACCTGCCTCAGCGAGGCGCCCTGCAGTGCCTGGATTCCGCGTTGGGTCTGCGACTGTCCCTCGATTAGCAGGCCGATGGCCGTGGCATAACGCGGGTGTCTGACCACGTCCGCGAGGCCCCCGGTATAGCGCGGCGTGCCCAGGCGCACCGGCATATGGAAAATCTCCTCGCCGAGCTCGACCATGCCCCGCATCACGCTCGAACCGCCGGTGAGCACCAGTCCGGACGACAACAGCTCCTCGTAGCCGGACTCGCGCAGCACTTTCTGGATCAGCGAATACAGCTCTTCCACGCGCGGCTCGATCACCTCGGCCAGAGTCTGGCGTGAAAGCTGCCGCGACCCGCGATCGCCGATGCCTGGCACCTCCACCAGCTGGTCCGGATCGGCGAGCTGGCGCAGCGCGCAGCCGCTTCTGATCTTGATTTCCTCGGCCTCGGCGGTGGGCGTCCGGAGCGCCATGGCGATGTCGTTGGTAATCTGGTCGCCGGCGATCGGGATCACCGCGGTGTGCCGGATCGCGCCCTCGCGGAAGATCGCGATGTCGGTGGTGCCGCCGCCTATGTCCACCAGGCACACGCCCAGCTCCATTTCGTCCTCGGTCAGCACGGCGATCGAAGACGCCAGCGGCTGCAGGATCAGATCGTTTACCTCCAACCCGCAGCGGCGCACGCATTTGACGATGTTCTGCGCCGCCGACACCGCACCGGTGACGATGTGCACCTCCACTTCCAGGCGCACGCCGCTCATGCCCAGGGGCTCGCGCACGCCGTCCTGGCCGTCGACGATAAACTGCTGGGTGAGGATATGCAGGATCTGCTGGTCGGTAGGGATGGGCAGGGCGCGCGCGGTCTCGATTACGCGCTGGACGTCCAGCGCCGAGACTTCCTTGTCCTTGATCGCGACCATGCCGCGGG
>JACZJV010000059.1 GCA_014860355.1 Burkholderiales bacterium
TCGTCGAACTGACCTCCCTTCAGCGCGAGCCAGAACACCGCACCGATCAACAACACCAGCACTACACTCAGCGGAATCAGCAGAAACAGTATGTCCATGCATGCGCTCAGGCCGACGATGCCGCACTGCGCGGCATGGCCGCTGCCGCTGGCATACCCGGCCGTCGCAACAGCCGCAGCGAATTGAGGATCACAAGGAGCGAACTGGCCGACATGCCTATGCCCGCCATCCACGGCGTGACCATACCCAATGCTGCTAACGGCACCGCCGTCAGGTTGTAAGCCAGCGCCCAAAACAGGTTTTCGTGGATGACGGCGAGCGTGCGCGTCGAAGTCTCGAAAGCGGCGCGCAAGTCGCCGAGGCGCCCCGAGAGCAAGACCGCATCGGCCTGGCGCTGTGACATCCAAGCACCGTCCCCCATGGCGACGGAAACCCCTGCCTGGGCGAGCACCGGGGCGTCGTTGATGCCGTCGCCTATCATCGCCACCACCCGGTTTTCGCGCTGCAGTGCCTGTACGTATCTCAGTTTTTCCTGCGGCGATGCGTTGGCGGTAACGGACGTTATCCCCAGCGCCGATGCCAGGCGGTCGACCGTCTCCCTCCGGTCGCCACTGAGCAGATGCACGTGTTTTCCGGCCCGACGCAGCGCATCGATGAATGCCCTCGCATCCGGTCGCAGCGCGTCGCCAAAAACGAACAGCGCGAGGCAACGCGACTCGTCGCCGAGCATCGCGATGGAACTGCCCGCGGGGAGCGCCGGGTACTGCCGCGTGCCCTGCGCCCTGTGCGCCGCCATGACGAATTCAGGCCGGCCCAGGCGATAGACATGGCCATCCCATCCCGCTTCTACGCCCAGTCCCGCATGGTGCGTTGAATCGCGCAGCGCCGGCGCCTGCGGTGCCGCTGCAGTCAACGCCTTCGCGATGGGATGCATCGAGCCTCGCTCCAGCGCCGCCGCGATTTGCAGACAAGCCGCCTCGTCCATGTCTGCAAGCACGTGAGTGTGCGTCAATCGCAACTGGCCCACGGTAAGTGTGCCGGTTTTGTCCAGCACGACGTCGGTGGCACGCGCCAGTGTCTCAACCACATGGGCACGGCAGACAATCAGGCCCTGGCGTGCAAGTCTGCCTGTGGCCACGGTTAGCGCAACCGGGGTCGCTAACGATAGCGCGCAAGGACAGGTTACGACCAGGACGGAAACGGCCACCCAAAGCGCGCGCCCCGGCTCGATAGTCCACCACACGACAGCCGCCCCGGCAGCGAGCACCAGCGTCGTGGCGACGAACCAACCAGTGATCCGCTCGGCGTTGGCAACCAGCCTGGGGCGCTCCGCTGCCGCCTGCTGCATCAGGCGGACGATGGAGGACAGCACCGTATCCGCGCCGATGCGCTCTACCCGCATCAGCAGCGGATCGGCGACATTGGTCGACCCGCCGGTAAGCCGATCACCCGTTTGTCTTGCCACCGGACGACTCTCGCCGGTGAGCAAGGATTCGTCGACGAAGCTCTTGCCGTCTTCGACGACACCATCGACCGGGACGCGCTCCCCCGAGCGCACCAGCACTCGGTCTCCAGGACGCAGAGCGGAAACCGGCACTTGCTCCGAATCGCCGGCGGCATTCACGCGCAGCGCGATTTCGGGTATCGCGCGCGACAAAAAATCCAGGCTGCGCGCCACTGCATGGCGCGCCTTGGTCTCGAGGTATCTGCCGCACAGCAGCAGAAATACGAACATGGCGACGGAATCAAAATAGACTTCCCCGTGCCGGCTGAATGTGGACCATGCGCTCGCCGTGAACGCAACGCCGATGCCCAACGCCACCGGCAAATCCATGCCCATACGGCGGATGCGCAGATCACGCCAGGCTGACTGAAAGAACGGTCCTGCAGAATAAATCACCACCGGCAAAGTGAGGATCAGGCCGGCCCAGCGCATCAACTGCTCGATGTCGGGCGTCATGCTGCCCGGCTCAGCCAGATAAACAGGCAACGCATACATCATCACCTGCATCATGCCGAAGCCGGCGACAAACAGTCGCCACAAGCTCTGCTTCTGCTCCGCGCGTCGCACGGCCTCCTGTTGACGCGCGTCGTAGGGATGCGCACGATATCCGATGCGCCGCACCGCGGCTAGGATCTCGCTCAACTTTATTTCGTGCGGATCCCAACGCAGCTGGGCGCGGTGCGTGGTGGCGTTGATGCCGACCCCGAGCACACCAGGCAGGCGCCCGAGCACGCTCTGGTTGAGCCATACGCAGGCGGTGCAGCGTACCCCTTCGAGCATTAGCGCTGCATCGCACGCGCCCGTGGCGTCAGTGTGGACAAATCCGCGCTGCACCTCTGGATCATCGTAGATCAAGAAGTCTTCGTCTTCGACGCCAAGCTCGGCCGTAGGCGCCGGGCCGGTGCGATGCTCGTAGTATCCATGCAGTCCGTAGCCGAGGATCGCCGCGGCCACGGCCTCGCAACCGGGGCAACATACCGGCCGCCAGATGCCATCGACCTTGACGCGGTAGCGCCCGGGTTCGAGCACGGGTAGCGCGCAATGGAAACATGTTGTGCCCGCAGTATCTCCTGACGTTTCCGCAAGGGTCTCCAGGTCAGACTGGACGGCGGTGGCTTGGCTTCGTGATAGTGTCATACAGGTTGGATTGTAGGTGGTCGCCACGAACTGCGCCATGTTCGTCCCGAAAGCAGGCCATCGTTAGCGAGGCGCAAAAAGCAAAAAGCCCAACCATATGTGGTTGGGCTTTTTGTATTTGGGACCTGACGATGACCTACTTTCGCATGGGTAATCCATACTATCATTGGCGCGGCGCCGTTTCACGGCCCTGTTCGGGATGGGAAGGGGTGGGACC
>JACZJV010000060.1 GCA_014860355.1 Burkholderiales bacterium
CCTGCGGCGCGCGGTCGACGATGCCGGAGGAGATCGCAGGTTGGCCGCACAGAGGCTGGGGATCGGGTTGTCGAGCCTGTACCGGAAGCTGGAGGAATTGCAGCCTGGCAACCTGACGAGCGGCGATGCCCTGGCCGAGGCTAAGGCGGTGCAGGCGCCGGTGCCGGCGTCAAAAACCTGACGGCTCGCAGCCTTGAGTTCGACCCTGACGCACATTGGCGCAGTGGCGGGTGCCGATTCTACGGCTTTGTGTAGGCATATTCCGGCTAATCCGACTACCCGCTCCATACTGCGGAAAACGATCGGCGGTCCGAGCTCTCCGACTGCGTCAACTCGTCAAAGCGGCAGCGGCCGCCACCGTGTACTATGAACCACTTTTTTCCCCGATTGTGAAATATTGCACAGTCTCCCCGCCTGACGAAGTGTCAATCTGATTTCGGTAGGGATCGGGAGCGGAGGTGTTGCGCGCGACTCGGTCGCCCGCGATACCAAGTGCAATTCATCACGGCCTGCAAAATTGAAAGTCTGGATATCAGCCCTGCTTGTTTTTTTCGCATGCCAGTCCACGGCAGGCGGTTCCAACGGCGGCGTCACGCCGGGGGCAAGGAACATTGCGGGAAAGATCTCCGAATGGCGCGTGCCAACACCCCAATATGTGCGTGATCCGGCCATAGGACCCGATGGCAAGGTGTATTTTGCAGCGTGGGCGGGTGACAAGATTGCCAGCTTCGACCCGAAATCCAAGCGCTTTCACGAGTGGGATGTTCCCGCGGACATGCAGCCTCGTGGCGTGCTGGTCGCACGCGACGGGAAAGTGCTGTTCAATGGCTCGGGCAACAACGCCGTCGGCGAATTGGATCCGTACAGCGGAAGGCTCACGTTGTTCGCGATACCGAGCAAGGGCAGCGATCCGTACACGATGGTATCTGACGCGAAGGGAAACGTCTGGTTCACCGAACGCAAGATTGGCAGCGTGGCGATGCTCGAACGCGCCAGCGGCAGGATAGTCGAGTACGCGATCGGCGACAGCCCGTATTCGCTTACCCTGGACACGCGCGGTAACGTATGGATTACGCGCATGGCTGCCGACCGCATCGTCAAATTCGATCCCAGGACCGGCAAGGTAATCGAACTGTCGTTGCCGAAGGGGTCGCAGCCACGACGGACCTCGATCGCGCCGGACGGGATGCTCTGGGTCTCGCTCTACGGTACGGGCAAGCTTGTGAAAATCGACCCGCTGGCAATCTGGGTAGTGAAGGAATATGACCTGCCCGGCGGTCCGAATGCCGGTCCCTACGCCGTGAACGCGGATGCAAAGGGCCGGATCTGGGTAAGCGAGATCCAGACCGACAACGTGATCATGCTTGATCCGCACAAAGAAGCGTTCCGGGTATTCAAATTGCCCACGAGAAACACCGGAATCCGCAAAGCTGCCATCGACGCCGAAGGGCGCTACTGGTACGTGGGCAGCCACGCCGGAACGCTCGGCGTCATCGAATGAGCCTTGGAACACGCCCGATTGCGCTGTCTGGCCTGAGTCCGGTGGACTTGCGGAGCATGAACGCTTGCGCCAATGCCCGCAGGTACTTGTCGACGTGAAGAGTCGCGGTTGCGCTCGATCTGGTGCTCAGGATGGCGTACGCACCGACATCTGCGATATGGCCCTCAAGCGCGGACGATGCCTGATGCCGGCGCCGGTTTCTTGGGTTGCTTGGGTTTCTTCTGTTCCCTACGCTGTTTGTCGCGGTTTCCCATGTGATTGCTCCTTACATTCGTGGTTGTCGACGCGGCTAGTGTACCGCGCTTGCCAGTCGTCAGGAACGGCGCGTTTTTTGCCGCCGGGGCATAGCAGAAGTCCCATCCGAATCAACCCGGGGGCAGGGGGATGCTTCCTTATGCGGGCAGCTTGGCAGCAGCGCGCGCCTGTATGCCGAGGCGATAGCCTTCGGCGAGGGCATCCATATTCAGATCAAGAAAGCTTTTCGGCGACTCCGCGCGCACGACTTGTTCGAGCGCCTTGCGCTCGCAGATTTCGGACATTTCGCAGAGTGCTCCCAGCGCCACGATGTTGGTCACGCGTTCGCTGCCGAGTTCGATCGCGCTACGACTGAGCGGCAGGCGGTAGACGCGGCAATCGCCCTCGGGCAGATCGGGACACATGCGCGTGTCTGCGATCACCAGCGAGCCGCACCTGAGCAGCGGCCACGACGGATTCACCGCCATACGGTCCAGGAGCACCAGGCAGTCCAGCGCCGTGGCGAGCGGGTAATCGACTTCGCGATCGCAGATCACCAGGTCGGAATTGCAGTAGCCGCCGCGCGAGGTCGGTTCGTAGGTCTGCGACTGCGCCACGCGCCTGCCCGCTGCGCAAAGCGCATCGGCGAGCATTTTGGCGCACAGGATCAAGCCCTGGCCGCCGGTGCCGCCGATTCGAATCTCGACTCTGGCATCTCGCATCAGAACTCTCCCTTGCCAGTTCGTGCGCCGTCTTTCGCCGCGGCGTCGGCGCGCTGCGCGGCAGCGGCCTTGCGGTAGGCAGCGCCGTACTCGGGCCGGTCTCGCTTGGAGAGCACGCCGGTGGGGAGATCGTTCGAGCGGAATGGCGTGTTCACCGTGTCGCGATATGCGCTGGGTCGCAGCTCGCTTTTCTGCCGCAGCACCATCTCGGCCGAAGAGCCCAGCTCGTTCTTGCGTCCGAAGATTTCGGTGCAGTCCGACAGCACTTCGACAAAGGCGAAGCCCGGATGCGCCAGCCCTGCGCGTATGAGTTCCTTCAGTTTGGGCACGTGATGGGTGACTTCGCGGCCGACAAAGCTCGCGCCCGCCGCTGCGGCCAGCGCGCAGGCGTCGAAATTCGGCTCCGAATTTCCCAGCGGCGTGGTGGTCGTGAGCCGTGTCTCCGAGGTCGTCGGCGACACCTGACCCCCGGTCATGCCGTAGACCTCGTTGTTGAGCATGAGGCAGGTGAGCTTCAGATTGCGCCGGCAGGCGTGGATCAGATGGTTGCCGCCGATCGCGAGACAGTCTCCATCGCCGGTGATCACTACCACGTGCAGGTCGGGCCGCGCGAGCGCGAGTCCCGTGGCGTAGGCGAGCGGCCGGCCGTGGGTCACATGAAAGGTATTGGCATCGATGTAGGCCGACAGCCGCCCGGCGCAGCCGATGCCGGAGACCACCGCGAGTTTGTCCTTGTCCATGCCCAGTTCGTGGACGGCCCAGAGCAGCGCACGCAGCGCGATGCCGTGGCCGCAGCCGGGGCAGAGGAAATGCGGCATCATTTCCTTGCGCAGATAATCGCGCACGTCGAATTCGGCCGCCGAGTCTACGATGGTGCTGCTCATATTGCCGTCTCCTGGGCGAGCGCCTGGGCGCGCGCGGCGATGTCCGCCGGCGTGATGGGCTCGCCGTCATAGCGATGCATGGCGTACACGCGCTTGCCGCCGAGTATGCGCTGCACTTCCAGCTCGAGCTGGCCTGCATTCATTTCCGGCACCAGCACGGCGCGCGCTGTCTTTGCCGCCGCGCGCAAGGCGGTCTCAGGGAACGGCCACAGAGTGACCGGCCGGAACAGGCCCAGGCGCACGCCCTTTGCGCGGGCGGTTGCGAGCGCGCGTGTCGCGGCGCGGGCGCTGATGCCGATGGCGACGATCAGCACGTCGGCATCGTCGCAGTCCAGCGCCTGCCACGAGTCGATGACATCGCGGTGGCGCTCGAACTTGGTGAGCAGCCGGCCTAGGTTGCGCGCGACCGCCTCCGGGTTCTGCGTGGGGAAACCGCTTTCGGAATGCGTCAGCCCCGTGGTGTGCACGCGATAGCCGCCACCGGGGCGCGACATGGCCGGAATCCCGTCTTCGTTCGCCGCATACGGCTGGTAGGCCTCGCGCGGCCCGCTGGCCCATTTGCGTTCGGCGCGCGCGTCGTCCCCGATGTCGGGAAATTCGACTGTTTCGGTCAGCTGCGCGATCACCTGGTCGTAGAGCAGCACTACCGGCGTGCGGAAGGTCTCCGCAAGATCGAATGCGCGTACGGTCTCGGTATAGATTTCGCGCACCGAAGCCGGTGCGAGCACAATCATGGGGTAGTCGCCGTGGCTGCCCCAGCGCGTCTGCATGATGTCGGACTGCGACGGGCGCGTCGGCATGCCGGTGGAAGGGCCGCCGCGCATGACGTTGACGATCACGCAGGGGACTTCGGCGCCGGCGGCGTAGCCGATGTTTTCCTGCTTCAGCGAGAAGCCCGGCCCGCTGGTGGCGGTCAGCGCCTTGACCCCGCCCATCGAGGCGCCGATGACCGCGGCGATCGAGGCGATTTCGTCTTCCATCTGCACGAACACCCCGCCCACCTGGGGCAGGAGGCGCGACAGGCGCTCCGCGATTTCCGATGAAGGCGTAATCGGATAGCCGGCGAAGAAGCGGCAGCCGGCCGCGACCGCGCCGAGCGCGCAGGCGTGGTTGCCCGAGACCAGGCGCAGCGCGGCGCCCGGCGCAGGCAGTTTGTCGACGGCGTTCATGCCGGTGCTCCCCGCGCGGCCACGCGGTCCAGGTGCACGCGTATGGCAAAGTCCGGACACAGGAGTTCGCACAGGCGGCAGCCGGTGCATTTATCCGGCTGCGCCAGTTCGACGATGCGCTCCGCATTCAGCCGCAGGCAGCGCTCGGGGCAGAGCTTTACGCAAATGTCGCAGCTCTTGCACCATTCCTGCGTGATCTCCAGCCGCACGCTGTAGGGCGATTCTGCCGGCACGGGAATACGCGTGGCCGGCGCCTCGGCTTCGATGACCCTGGTTCGCGCTTCCGCGATCCAGCTGCGCCCGAGGCGGAAAGCGTCGAGGTTGACCGCGATGGTTTTCTTCGGCACGAACTGCGCCAGCGACTTTTCCCAGTCTTCGGCGGGGAAATCGAGCGCCGTGGACAGGGCGCCGATCAGGACCACGTTTGCGGCGCGCTCGTTGCCCAGTTCCTCGGCCATGCGCGTGGCGTCGATCGCATAGGCTTGCGCGACATGCTCCCTGACTTCGGCCGGGGTTTCGCGCGAGTAGCGCAGCGGCGCGCCCGGGCGCCGGTTCAGACAGGCAAACGGCGGCACGATGCGCTTGGTGTCGCAGATAAAGATGCCGCTGTCCGGTTTGAGGTAGGCGAGCCAGCGCAGGCCCTCGGCCCACTCGAGCGCGACCAGGATGTCGGCTTCGCCCTTGGGGATGGTCGGAGACCATACCTGGGGGCCGAAGCGCACGTGGCTGAACACGGTGCCGCCGCGCTTGGCCATGCCGTGCACTTCGCTTTGCTTGACTTCGAAACCCTTGGACTGCGCCAGGGACGCCAGGGCCTTGGACACCATGATCACGCCCTGGCCGCCCACGCCCACGATGAGCACATTCATCGGCTCGCGGGCCTTGGCCGCCGCCGCGGTGGGCCGCAGTTCCTCGCTTACGGCGCTGCTGTTCGATGCGTTCGGGCGGCTCATTGTGTCACCGCCGCCGCAGGTCTTATGCAATCCACCGTGCACACCTGCGCGCACAGGGTGCAGCCGATACAGAGCGACTGATCGATTTTCACCTTGTGCCGGCCCTCGAAGGTATCCTCGCCCCAGGTCATGGCGGGGCAGCCGAGGTTCATGCACGACTGGCAGGCGTTGCACTGCGCGTTCACGATGGCGAGCGCGGGCCCCTTGATCTTGACCGGGTCGAGCACGCAGGGGCGGTTGGAGATGATCACCGATACGCCGCGGTGCGCGATCCCCTCGCGCAGCGTCTGGTACATCTGCGCCAGGTCGTAGGAATCCACGGTGCGCACCCATTTCACGCCGATGGCGCGCACCAGCGCTTCGTAATCCACCTTCGGCGCGTCCTCGCCGCGCAGCGTCTTGCCCGTGCCCGGATGCTCCTGGCCGCCGGTCATCGCCGTGATGTGGTTGTCGAGCAGCAGCACGGTGATGTTCGCCTGGTTGTAGACCGCGTCGATCAAGCCGGGGATGCCGGCGTGCAGGAAGGTCGAATCGCCGATGGTGGCCATCACCGGTTTGGTATCGCCGGCCTTGGACATGCCGATCGCGTTGCCGATCGACGAACCCATCGATACCGTGGTGTCCAGCCCGCGCAGCGGATCCAGGCAGGCCAGGGTGTAGCAGCCGATGTCACCGGCCACGCGCGCACCCGATGCCCTGACCGCCATGAAACTCGAGGTGTGCGGGCAGCCCGCGCACAGCACCGGCGGGCGCACCAGCGGTTCGAGCGCCCAGCCGCCCGGCTTTGCGCGCGGTTCCAGCACGCCCGCCTGCTCGAAGCCGGCGCGCACCAATTCGGGCGAGAATTCGCCCATGCGCGGGAAAAACTGCTTGCCTTCGGCCTTGATGCCCAAGGCGCGCAGTTCCTTTTCGATCACCGGCTCCAGTTCCTCGACGACGAACACGCGCCCGACCGACTCGCAATAGCGCCGCAGCAGGCCTTCGGGCAGGGGCCAGGAGGCGCCGAGCTTGAGCACGCTCGCGTTGGGCAGCACCTCGCGCACATAGGGATAGCAGGTACCGGCGGTGATCACGCCGAAACTCGCGTCGCCGGTTTCCCAGCGGTTGATCGTCGCAGTCTCCAGATAGTCCTTCAATTTCGCCTCGCGCTCGAGCACCACCGCGTGGCGCCGCCGCGCATGCGCCGGAATCATCACGTTCTTCGCCGGATTCTCGATGAACGCTCGCTGCGGGACTTCCTTGCGCGGGCCTATGGCAACCGGGCTGCGCGTGTGCGACAGCCGCGTCGTGCCGCGCACGATGACCATGGTGTCGAACTGCTCCGAAATGTCGAACGCGAGCCGCGTATAGTCGAGCGCCTCCTGCGCGTCGCTGGGTTCGAGCACCGGTACCGTGGCCAGCTGGGCGTACAGGCGCGTGTCCTGCTCGTTCTGCGAGCTGTGGATGCCCGGATCGTCGCAAATCGCGAGAACCAGCCCGCCGTTGACCCCGATATAGGACTGGGACATGAACGCGTCGGCGGCAACGTTGAGCCCGACGTGCTTCATCGAGGCCAGTGCCCGGCTGCCGGCAAAGGCCGCACCCATGGCCACATCGAGTGCGACCTTTTCGTTGGTCGACCATTGCGCGTGCAGGTCCTCGGCCGGGAATTCGGCGAGGGATTCCATGATCTCGGTGCTGGGTGTGCCCGGATAGGCGGCGGCGACGCGCACGCCGGCTTCCCACGCGCCGCGCGCGATCGCCTCGTTTCCGGTGAGGGGTTTGACTTCCTGCTTCGGGTTTTGCGACTGTTCCACAGTCTCGGTCACTGCGTGCATGCGCTGATCCTCCCTCGCGGCAAAGTATGGTTTTCTTCTGGTTGATCCCGGATCATCCTCAAACCCTGCGGCGGATGTCTTGATCTAGATTAAATGCGCCCGACAAAACGGGGAAACCCGGCCGGAGCGGACCGGACCCGTCCGCGCCTAGGCCGCGGCAACGGTGCTTGCGAGCGCAAGCGCGCGGCGCTGGCGCTCGATCAGCTTGAGCATGGTGTCGACGGTGATCGAACGGAAGGTGGCCTTGGCGATTTCATCGATCTCCGCCATTACCGCCCCCAGGGCGCGGCCGACCTCGCTCGATTCGTCGAACTCGTCGCTCTCACCGGTACGCGTGCTGATGTCCTCGAACAACTCGATTACGTCCATCAGCGTGAGCCGCTTGGCGTTGCCGCTGAAGCGGTAGCCGCCGCCGACGCCGCGCGCCGATTCGACCAGGCCGGCGCGCCCCAGCTCGCGCAGGACTTTGGCCAGGTGGTGGGTGGAGGCGCCGTATTTTTCGGCTATCTCGGCCGCCGACAGCTGCCGCCCCGGATTGGCCGCGAATTCGAGCACGCTGTAGAGCGCCAGGCTGGTGCTTTTTTGAAGTTTCATAGGCGGCTAGCAAACACGATCAGTCCAGATCCTTTTCCAGCGGAATGAAAGGCGCCGCCATCATGCCCTGGCTGCGGAAAAACGACAGCACCAGGCTGTTGTCGCGTGCGAGCAGGGTGCGCACCTTGTGCACGCCGGCGTGGCGAAAGCCCTCGCAGATCGCCTCCAGCATGCGCGCCCCGACCCCGGCCAGGCGGGCGTCGGTACGCACGCTCAGGCCGAATACCCAGCCGCAGGGGGCGGAGCCGAACTCCCAATCGCGTATTTCGCCGATGATGAAACCCTGAATTACTTTGCCGGACTCGGCGACCAGAAACAGGCGCTGGCGGGTGCGCCCGCCGCCGTAGCGGTGGAACAGTTCATACCAGTAGTCCGTTTTCTCCAGCCCCGTCACCTCGGCGTCGATGGCGATCACCTCTCCGAGGTCCGCCGCCTCTGCCGGGCGCACGCGCCATTCCGGGGTGTCCTCGCTGCGAGCTTCGTTCATATGGTTTCCCCGGACCTCGGGGAGCCCGTGGTTTCGGCGAAAAGGCTGATCTGAATCAAAAAACGCATTTAAGTACGAGAATACCATATAATTCGGTTTCAAGGCATGCCAGGGTGCTGACCCTGTGCCGATAGAACTGAGTGCGGCCGCGCCGAAGGTGTTGCAACCAAGAAGAACCGGGCAGGCAGGCGGTGGCGCTTCCAACCAAACTTGAGGAGGTATGATGAAATCCACGCGGGCAAAAGACAGTTTCAAGCGCGGCCTGGTTGCAGTCGCCGCGGCCTTCACCCTGATGGCCGGCACGGCCATCGCGGCCGAGCCGATCAAGATCGGTTCCTTCCTGTCGGTGACGGGCGGCGCGGCGTTCCTGGGCGATCCGGAGCAGAAAACGCTGGAACTCTACGTCGAGAAGATCAATGCGGGCGGCGGCGTGCTCGGCAGAAAGCTGGAGCTGGTCGCCTACGACTCGGCCGGCGACGCGGAAAAGGCGCGCACGTTCGTCAAGCGCCTGATCGAGCAGGACAAGGTCGACGTCATCGTCGGCGGATCCACCACCGGCGAAACCATGGCCGTGGTGCCCCTGGTTGAAGCTGCGCAGGTTCCGTTCATCTCCCTTGCGGGCGCGGTGGTCATCGTCGAGCCGGTGAAGAAATGGGTGTTCAAGACGCCGCATACCGACCGCATGGCCTGCGAGAAGATTTTCATCGACATGCAGTCGCGCAAGCTCTCCAAGATTGCGCTGATTTCCGGTCCCGGCGGCTTCGACAAGTCGATGCGCGGCCAGTGCCTGGGCGTGGCGAAAAAATACGGCGTGGACGTGATCGCAGACGAGACTTACGGCAAGGGCGATACCGACATGACGGCCCAGCTCACCAAGATCAAGAATACGGCCGGGGTGCAGGCCGTGCTCAATGCGGGCTTCGGAGAGGGGCCGGCGATCGTGACCAAGAACTACCGCCAGATCGGCATCAGCGTGCCGCTGTACCAGTCGCACGGCGTCGCGTCCAAGGAGTTCATCAAGCTCGCAGGCGCGGCAGCCGAAGGCGTGCGCCTGCCGGCCGCTGCCTTGCTGGTCGCTGAATCCTTGCCTGCAAGCGACCCGCAGCGCCCGGTCGTGGTGGCCTACAAGAAAGAGTACGAGTCGCGCTTCAAATCGGAAGTATCGACCTTCGGCGGGCACGCCTACGATGGCCTGTATCTGGTGGTCGAAGCGATGAAAAAGGCGGGCGGCACCGACAAGGCCAAGGTGCGCGATGCGCTTGAAGGCGTGCGCGGTTTCATGGGCACGGCGGGCGTGTTCAATATGTCCGCCGGCGACCACATGGGCCTCGACCTGAGCGCCTTCCGCATGCTCGAAGTCAAGGGCGGCGACTGGACCCTAGTCAAGTAGGCCTTACCCGGTGCTGATGGGGGAGGCGGACGCGGCATGAGCGCGCAGTTCATGCAGTATCTGCTCACCGGTCTTACGGTGGGCGCGATCTACGCACTGGTCGCGCTCGGCTTCTCCATCATTTTCAATGCCAGCCACGTGATCAACTTCGCCCAGGGCGAATTCGTCATGATAGGTGGCATGACAACCGTAACGCTCACCGCGGCGGGCTTGCCCTATCTGCTGGCGATCCCTCTGGCGATCGCGGCGGCGGCGCTGGTGGGACTGGCGCTGGAAAAGTTCGCGGTCGAACCGGCGCGCGGCGCTTCGGTGATCACGCTGATCATCATCACCATAGGCGCGTCGATATTCCTGCGCGGTCTGGCGATGGTGATCTGGGACAAGCGGTTTCACGCGCTCAAGCCGTTCACGGGCGATACGCCCATAGCGATCGGGGGCGCCACCGTCCTGCCGCAAAGCCTGTGGGTGATCGGGGTCACGCTCGCGATCGTGCTGGCGCTGTCCTGGTTCTTCGGCCGTACCCTGCTGGGGAAGGCGATGCTCGCCACTTCCCACAACCGCCTAGCCGCACAGCTAGTGGGCATCAACGTGCGCATGGTGCTGTTTCTTTCGTTCGGCCTCTCGGCGGCCTTGGGTGCGGTTGCCGGCATCCTGATCGCGCCGATCACGACCACCTCCTACGACGTGGGTGTGATGCTGGGCCTGAAGGGCTTCGCCTCCGCGATCCTGGGCGGCCTGGGCAGCGGTGTCGGGGCGGTGGTCGGCGGACTGGTGCTCGGCATCGCCGAGACCATGAGCGCCGGCTATATTTCCTCGGCCTACAAGGATGCGATCGCCTTTGTAATCATTCTTGCGGTGCTGTTTTTCATGCCGAGCGGACTGTTCGGCAAGCGCGGCAGCGAGCGCGTCTAGCACGATGCTCTCGCGTCTCGCCGCGCCGCGCACCGGAGGCATGCTCGCGCTTGCCGTTGTGATCGCGCTGTTGCCGCTGGTCTTGAGCAACAAGTATTTTTACGATATTGCGGTTCTTGTAGGGCTGAACGCCATCGTCTGCGTCGGCCTGAACCTGCTCATCGGCTACGCCGGACAGATCAGCCTCGGCCATGCCGGCTTCTTTGGCGCGGGCGCCTACGGATCGGCCATACTCGCATCGCGCTACGGCTGGCCGCCGCTTGCGGCGATGCTCGCAACCACGCTCGCAGTCGCCGCGCTCGCCTTCCTCGTCGGGCGGCCCATCCTGCGCCTGAAAGGCCACTATCTCGCCATGGCCACGCTGGGCCTGGGGATCATCATTTTCATGGTCATCACCACCGAGGACAGATTTACCGGCGGTCCGGACGGGATCTCGGTGGTGCCGCTCAGCATCGGCGGCTTTGTGCTGCAGGGCGAACGCCTCTGGTACTGGGTCGTCGGCGCGCTGCTGCTCCTCGCGGTGTGGCTCGCGCTGAACCTGATCGAGTCCCCGGCGGGGCGGGCGCTGCGCGCGCTGCATAGTTCCGAGGTCGGCGCCGAGGTGGTCGGGATCAATGCCGCCGAGCACAAGCTGATGGTGTTCGTGATCTCGGCCGTGTTCGCTTCCATCGCCGGCAGCCTGGCCGCGCACTACTCCGGTTTCGTTACGCCGGGCAAGGCTGCATTCCTGCATTCGATCGAACTGGTTACCATGGTGGTTTTCGGCGGCATGGCCTCGACTTTCGGCGCGGTGGTCGGGGCGGCAGTGCTGACCACCCTGCCGCAGTTGCTGACGGTGTTCGAGGACTACGAAATGATGGTGTTCGGCGCGGTGATGATGGGCACCATGATCTTCCTGCCGCGCGGCGTGGTGCCCAGCGTTGCGCGGCTGTTCCGGGCACGCCGCAGGGAACCGGCTGACCACGCGGAGACAAGACGATGAACCTGCTTCGCGTCGAAGGCCTGTCAAAGAAATTCGGTGGCGTGAACGCCGTCGAGGACCTGAGTTTCGACATCCGGCCCGGGTCGGTGTACTCGATCATCGGTCCCAACGGCGCGGGCAAGACCACGCTGCTGAATCTGCTCACCGGCGTCTATCAGCCCTCGGCCGGGAGCATCGCCCTGGGCGATCACGACCTGACCGGACGCGCGCCCTACGAGTACGCGCGCCAGGGCATCGCGCGCACCTTCCAGAATCTGCAGGTGTTTTTCAACATGAGCGCGCTCGAAAACGTAATGGTGGGGCGCTACATGCAGGAGCGCTGCGGACTTGCGTCGGCGCTGCTGCGCACACCGCGCCTTGCGCGTGCCGAGCGCGCATGCCGCGAGGAGGCGGCCGAATTGCTGTGCTACGTCGGCTTGCAGGATTACCTGTCCGCGGGGGCCGACGCAATGCCTTACGGCGCGCTGAAGCGCCTCGAGATCGCGCGCGCGCTTGCCACCAAGCCCAGGCTGATGCTGCTCGACGAGCCCGCAGCCGGGCTCAATCCGACCGAGGCGCTGGAGCTGGACGGCCTCATCGGCAGGCTTACCGGGCGCGGCGTCACCGTGGTGCTGGTGGAACACAATATGCGCCTGGTGATGGGCGTGTCCGACCACATACTCGTGCTTGACTACGGGCGCAAGCTCGCCGAAGGCCCGGCGCTGGCCGTGCGCAACAATCCGAAGGTAATCGAAGCGTATCTGGGCAGCAGCGCGGCGCAGGACGCGTCCATCGGCGAGGCCATCGCCGGTGCCGTCACGATGGCCGCGGAGATGCATCGATGATGCTCGAAGTCGAGGGACTGGACAGCCACTACGGGCGCATACCGGCGCTGCGGGGCATAGACCTGCACGTGGGCGAGGGCGAACTGGTGGCGCTGGTGGGAGCCAACGGCGCGGGCAAGACGACGCTGCTGCGCGCGCTCTCGGGCGTGCAGCCGGTCAGCGCCGGGCGGGTGCGCTTCGAGGGCGCCGACATCACCGCCGCCGCTGCCGACAGGCGCGTGCAGCTCGGCATCGTGCAGGTGCCGGAGGGGCGGCAGGTGTTCGGGCCGCTGTCGGTCGAGGACAACCTGCGCCTGGGCGCGTACCTGCGCAGCAGGGCGGAAGCCGCGCTGGGAATCGAGCGGGTGTACGCGATGTTCCCGGCGCTCAAGCAAAAGCGCAGGGAGCCTGCAGGGACGCTATCGGGAGGCCAGCAGCAGATGCTCGCCATGGGCAGGGGCCTGATGGCCCTGCCCAAGCTGCTGCTGCTCGATGAGCCGAGCATGGGACTCGCACCCAAACTGGTGGAAGAGATCTTCGCCTGCGTGCGTGCGCTGAAGACGGCCTCGACCACAATATTCCTGGTCGACCAGAATGCGCGTGCGGCCCTGGCCGTCGCCGACCGTGCCTACGTGCTCGAGACCGGCCGGGTGGTGCTCTCCGGCAGCGGTGCCGAACTGCTCGAAGACGAACAGGTGAAGGAGGCCTACCTTGGGCTTTAGGGTTCAATGCAAAGCGAGGGGCCGTCTCACTTCGCACTCCCCTGCATGCGCCGCTGCAGTATCCGCTTTGCAAGGGCTACTCAGGCCAGGTGGCTCAAGGGCAGCGCCGTGGTGTCCTTCACACGCTCCAGCGCAAAGCTGGATTTCACTTCGGTGATGCCCGGATGCTTGAGCAGCGAATTCATGACAAAGCGCGAGTAATGCTCCAGGTCCTCCACATGCACCCGCAGCAGATAGTCGAGGTCGCCGGTCATGGAATAGCAGGCCACCACCTCCTGCCAGTTCTGCACCGCGCGCGCGAATGCCTTGACCGCGCCTTCCCCGCGCTTTTCGAGCTTCACCGAAACATAGGCGAGCAGACCGAGGCCGACCTTGAGCGAATCGATCAGCGCGACGTACTGGCGGATCACGCCGCTTTCCTCCAGGCGCTTGAGGCGGCGCAGGCAGGGCGAAGGCGAAAGTGCGACGCGTTCGGCGAGTTCGAGATTGCTCAGCCGCCCTTCTTTTTGCAGGATCTCGAGGATTTTCCGGTCCGTCCGGTCCAGCCGAAAATCTGGCATTAAAATCCTCACATAGTCTGGCTCTGCGAAATTATATGCTAATCATGCCCGATAATAGGACGAATTTGGCAAGCACTGTGCGCGCGGCGCGGTCTATGATTCGACCGGACTGAACCAGAATTCAGGCGGGGTCCCGCGCGGTCGCGGCGGGGCGTTCCCAAGCCGGTATCTACAGGAGAAGACGCAATGCATTCAAGCCTGACCATAGGACTATGCGGGATCGGGGCCGCGGCGCGCAAGGCGGTGCCGCGATGAACGCGCCGGAGAAAACCGCGGCGCTCGCGAAATCGGGCAAGCGCGCCACCTACTGCTACCAGTGCGTGGCCGGCCCGGACCTGCTGACGGTGAAAATCGTCGACGGTGTGGCCACCGAGGTGGAGCCCAACTTCGCCGCATGCAGCGTGCATCCGGGCGGCGGCAAGGTGTGCGTAAAGGCCTACGGCCTGGTGCAGAAGACCTACAACCCGAATCGCGTGCTCTCGCCGATGCGCCGTACCAACCCGAAGAAAGGGAGAAACGAAGATCCCGGCTTTGTCCCGATTTCCTGGGACGAAGCGCTCGATACCATTGCAGCCAAATTGCGTTCGATCATGCAGGCCGGCTTGCTGGACGAGTCCGGCTATCCCAAGGTCGCGGCGAATTTCGGCGGCGGCGGCACCCCGCAGTCCTACATGGGCACCTTCCCCGCATTTCTCGCCGCCTGGGGTCCGGTAGACATGGGCTTCGGCTCGGGGCAGGGGGTGAAATGCACCCACTCCGAGCACTTGTACGGCGAATTCTGGCACCGCGCTTTCACGGTCTGCCCCGATACGCCGATGTGCAATTACGTGATTTCCTGCGGCGCCAATGTGGAAGCCTCGGGCGGCGTGGTCGGCGTGTGGCGCCATGCCAACGCGCGCGAACGCGGCATGAAACGGGTGCAGGTCGAACCGCATTTGTCGGTCACCGGCGCCTGCTCGGCCGAATGGGTGCCGATCCGGCCCAAGACCGATCCCGCTTTTCTCTACGCGCTGGTGCACGTGCTGCTGCACGAGGCCGCGCGCGAAAGGCTGGACCTTCCGTTCCTGAAGGCGCATACGAATTCGCCCTATCTGGTCGGCGCGAATGGATTTTTCCTGCGCGATGCGGCCACGCGCAAGCCCTTGCTCTGGGATTTGAAGCGCAAGGCCGCAGTGGCTTTCGACACGCCCGGCTGCGATCCGGCGTTAGAAGGTACGTTTTCCTGCGATGCGGTGGAAATAGGCCCCGACGCCGAAGTTCTGGCGCAGGGCAGGCTCGAAGGCAGTCCGTCCTTCGCCAAACTGCTGGCGCACGTGCAGCCGTACTCGCCCGAGTGGGCGGCGGGCATCTGCGATGTGCCGGCAGCGACCATGCGCCGCATCGCCAACGAATTTCTCGATCACGCGCAGGTCGGTGCGACCATCGAAATCGAGGGCAAGACCATGCCTTACCGTCCGGTGTCCGTCGCCCTGGGCAAGACGGTGAACAACGGCTGGGGCGGCTTCGAATGCGTATGGGCGCGCACCCTGCTCGCCGTCCTGGTGGGCGGCCTGGAAGTCCCCGGGGGCACCCTGGGCACTACGGTCCGGCTCAACCGCCCGCTGGCGGAAAGGCTGGAGAGCGTGACGCCGGGGCCGGACGGCTTCATGCACTATCCGATGAATCCCACCGACCGCGAGAACTGGAGTCCGCGCCCGAATATACGCAACGCTTACCGCAGCATGGTGCCGCTGGCTGCCAACGGCCCGTGGAGCCAGGCGCTGGGACCCACGCATTTTTCCTGGATGTTCCTCAAGGAAACCCCCAAGGGCCTGCCGACGGTGACCCTGCCCGAGGTATGGTTCGTGTACCGCACCAATCCGGCGATCTCGTTCTGGGACACCAAGGACGTGTCGGCGACCATGGCGCGCTTTCCTTTCGTGGTCGCGATGGCCTATACCCGCGACGAAACCAACCACATGGCGGACATCCTGCTGCCGGACGCGACCGACCTGGAGAGCCTGCAGCTGATACGCATCGGCGGCTCCAAGTATATCGAGCAGTTCTGGGAGCACGAGGGCTACGCCTTGCGCCAGCCGGTGGTGGAGGCCCAGGGCGAAGCGCGCGATTTCACAGATATCGCCACCGAACTCGCGCGCCGCACCGGTCTGCTGGAGAAGTACAACGCCTCGATCAACCACGGTTCGGCCGGTGTGCCGCTGAAGGGCGAGAACTGGGACTTTTCTCTGGAAACCGGGAGCGTGCACGGCCGCGACGCGATCTGGAACGCCGTGTGCAAGGCGGCTAGCGCCGAATTGACCGGCGGCAAGGAAGTGCACGACCTCGCCTGGTGGAAGGAGAACGGGCTGGCCACCAAACCGTTTCCGCATACGGACTGGTATCTATTCCCCACCCTGGTGGAGCAGGGCCTGCGATTCGAGCTGCCGTATCAGGAGCGCCTTTACCGCATCGGCAAGGAACTGGGCAATCGGCTGCACGAAAATGACATGCAATGGTGGGACGAGCAACTCGCCGAGTATCAGACGCTGCCGGTGTGGAAGGATTTCCCCGGCCTGTGGGAAAAGTCCCTGCTGAGGATGGGCGGCAAGACCGCGGATTTTCCGTTCTGGCTGCTTACCTCGCGCAGCATGCAGTATTCCTGGGGCAACAACGTCGGCATCCAGCTGATCAAGGAAGTCGCCGACAATATTGCCGGCCATCGCGGCGTGATCGTCAACGCCGGCACCGCCGCCGAACTGGGCGTGGAAGATGGCGACACCGTCGAGATCGCGACGCCGCTGCACAGCGTGACTGCCCGGGCGGTGGTGCGCCAGGGCATACGGCCGGACACCCTGCTGCTGATCGGACAGTTCAGCCACTGGGTGACGCCCTTCGCCAAGGATTTCGGCGTGCCCAGCATGAATTCGCTGGTACCGATGTCGATGGCGCTGACCGATGCCACCGGTTCGGGGGCGGACGTCGTGCGTGTCAGCCTGAAACGCACAGGAGGTGAAAAATGACCCGCTGGGCGATGGTTGCCGATCTGCGCCGCTGCGTCGGCTGCCAGACCTGCACCGCCTCGTGCAGGCAGGCCAACGCGACGCCTCCCGGCGTGCAGTGGCGGCGCGTGCTCGACATGGAGGTGGGCGAATACCCGGCGGTGAAGCGCGCATTCGTGCCGGTGGGCTGCATGCATTGCGACGATCCGCCGTGCATGCACGTGTGTCCGTCCACCGCCACCAAGAAGCGCGCTGACGGCATAGTCACCATCGACTACGACCTGTGCATAGGCTGCAGCTATTGTGCGGTCGCCTGCCCGTATCAGGCGCGCTACAAGACCGACCGCGCGAGCTTCGCCTACGGCAAGGCGACGGCGTCCGAGGAGCAGGGCTTCGACCCCAAGCGCCTGGCGGTGGCGACCAAGTGTACCTTCTGCGCAGACCGCATCGACGCCGGCCTGGCAAAAGGATTGAAGCCGGGCATCGATCCCGAGGCCACGCCTGCCTGCGTCAACAGCTGCATCACCCAGACGCTGAGCTTCGGCGACGTCGAGGATCCGCAAAGCAACGTGTCGCAACTGCTCGCCGAGAATCAGACTTTCCGCATGCACGAAGAGCTGGGCACCGGTCCCGGGTTCTATTACATCTGGGACAAGAAAGTGGAGGAGACGCCATCATGAAGGATAACTTCGGGGTCAATCCCTGGCACCAGACCAACTGGGACTTTCGCGCGGCCTTCAATTTCATGTTCGGCGGCGCCGGCTCCGGGCTGTTGCTGATCGCGGCGTTCTCCGGCATCGCCGGCAACGCGCTGCGCGCAGAACTGCTGCTGGGTATGGCGCTGATCGGCGCCGGATTGATTTCGGTCTGGTTCGAAATCGGACGGCCGCTGCGTGCGCTGAACGTCGGTTTCAACCCGCATACTTCGTGGATGACGCGCGAATCGTACGCCGCGGGCCTGGTTTTCGCGCTGGGCCTGGCCGCGGTGTGGCTCGCCAGCCAGCCGCTGGCGCAGGCGGCTGCCCTGGCCGTACTGATGTTCGCCTACTGCCAGGGCCGCCTGCTGCAGGCGGCCAAAGGCATACCGGCCTGGCGTGTCCCGGCGCTGACCTGGCTGGTGTTCACGACTGCGCTCGCCGAAGGCGCGGGCTTGTTCGTCGCGCTGGCCGCGCTGTTCGACACCCCGGCCAGGGGGGCGCTGGCGTATTTCTCGCTGGCGCTGATCGCGCGCGCTCTGGCCTGGTCCATATACCGCAGCGGCGTTTCGAAAACCGCGGTGCGCGCGGCGCTGGCGGTGCTGGAGCGCTCGGGCAAGATCCTGATCCAGTTCGGCACCATCGCGCCCCTGGCGTTGCTGCTGCTGGGCCTGCTCGCGCCCGATGTTGCGCGCATCGCCTTGCTGCTCGCCGGCTTGGCCGCGCTGGCGACAGGATGGCAATTCAAGTTCGTCTTGATTACGCGTGCTGCCTACAACCAAGGCTTCGCGTTGCCGCATTTGCCGGTGCGCGGAACCCAGTAACACCATTCGGGTCACTCGGCAGGAACGACGGGAGTCAGCAGTATGAGCAAATCGCCAAAATCCAAATCCGATGCTGCGTCCATGAGCGCCGAGGCAGGGACTCTGTTCCGGCAGGCCTCGGCCGACGGCCGCGAAGCACTGGACAGTGCCGAGTTGGCCAGCCTGTTGTCGGGGCTTTCGATGGCATTCCAGGAAGACACCACACCGGAAGCGGCCGCGGTAGATCTGCGCATCAGCCTGAACAACACGCGCGAGTTCGGTATGGTGCTCAGCGCCGGTATGGGCGGGCTGGATGCGGAACTGGATGAAAGCAACTTCAGGAAAGACCGCGCCTCGGTCTATGCTGCAACAGAATTGACGGATGCCGGGGATTTTCTAGACCTGTTTCGCCGGACGCTTGCCTATCAACGGCTGGCGCGCGCGGGATTGCCGGCGCCTGACGCGCAGTTGAAAGCTTGCTTCGAACAACTGCTGATTTTGGCTCGCAGCTACGCCCCGGGTCAAGCGGACGCAGCTTTTGTACTAAGCAGCCTCGAACTGAATCCGATTCATGTGGGCAAGCAACCGGTGGTGCGTAGTGCGAGCTGCGAATTCGCCAAACCGGGCGCAAGCCGATTGCCGCGGCCGATACACAAGATCGACAAGCTGATTCATCCTGCCTCGATCGGTATTATCGGCGTTTCGGCAAGCGGCATGAATTTCGGCCGCATCATCCTGCGCAACCTGATGGGCAGCGGCTACGGCAAGGAGCGCCTGACCATCATTCGCCCGGGCGAAGAGGAAATCGACGGGGTCAAGTGTGTCGAAAGCCTGAAAGCGCTGGAAGGGAAGCTCGATCTGCTGATCGTCGCGGTCGCCGCCAGCGCGGTCTACGATCTGGTCGATGAAATCATCGAGACCGGCGCAGTGGAGTCGGTGATGCTGATACCGGGCAGCCTGGGCGAGACCAAAAAGAGCAGGGAACCAGCCGCTGCGCTGGCGGCGAGGATCAACGCCGCGCACGCCAAGCAGGACGGTGGCCCGATATTTCTGGGCGCCAACTGCCTGGGCGTGGTCTCGCACCCGGGTTCCTATGACTCCTGGTTCATTCCGCTGGAACGGCTGCCCAAACCGCAGAAAAAACCCGAACGAAACTCGGTGATGCTGAGTCAGAGCGGTGCTTTCATGATCACCCGTCTGAGCCAGAACCCCTGGCTCGATCCGCGCTACATGCTGGCCCTGGGCAACCAGACCGACCTCACCCATGGCGATATGCTCAGCTACTTCGCCGAACGGCCGGAGATCGAAACCATCGGTATTTACGTCGAAGGCTTCAAGGACCTGGACGGACTGGATTTCGCCAAGGCGGTGCGCAAGGCGGTGCTCAATGGCAAGCAGGTGGTGGTGTACAAATCCGGCAAGACCGCGCCGGGCGCGGGCGGGGTCATGGGCCACACCGCTTCCATCGCCGGCGGCGCGGTCCTGTTCGACTCGGTCGTGCGCCAGGCCGGCGCGATCGTGGCCGAGGACTTCAGCAGCTTCGATGACCTGTTTTACATCGCCGGGGCTTTCCACCGGAAGAAAATCCACGGATCCAGACTGGGCGCGATCAGCGGCGCGGGCTTCGAGGCCGTGGGCATGGCCGACTCCATCGAGTCGGATAATTTCGCCATGGAAATAGGTGCCCTGGAAGCCGATACCGTCAAGCGCGTGGAGGAAATCCTGATCGCAAAGAAACTGGATGCGCTGGTCGAGGTCAGAAACCCCATCGACATCAATCCCGGCGCCGACGACGAAGCACATTTGCAGATCACCGAAGCCTTCCTGCTGGATCCGAATATCGACGCGGTCGTGGTCGGGCTGGACCCGACAGCGCCTTCGGTGCGCGCGCTGGAGGAGAGCAAGCTGCGGCCCGGTTATGATCTCAAGGACGCGAAAAGCACGGTGCACCTGATGCCCCCCATCGTCGATCGCAACGACAAGCCCGTCGTCGGCATAGTCGATGGCGGCAAACTCTACGACGCGATGGCGGCGCAACTGATGGACAAGGGCGTGTGCGTATTCCGCAACAGCGGGCGCGGCACCAGGGCGCTGGTGCGCTACTGCGAGGCGCGCAGGTATGCTGAAAGCCTGCGTCAGCGCCAAGCCAAGATTTGAACCGGAACCGACCGATACGACACGAGGAACCCGCATGAGCGACACACAGCAAACCGAACTGACTGCAATGCGCCGCGTCGACAGCGACGCTATGGGTGCAGCGATCAAGGATATCTTCCGGGCGGCGTACAGCGAGGGCCGGAGCACGCTGTTCGAGCATGAAGTCTACCGGCTGCTCACTGCGGCAGGCATCGCCTCGACGCCGAGACACGAGCTGCTCACCGGCGGGGCCGAGCCGGCGGACGAACTCCTGGCATCTTTCCCCGGAAGCCGAGTTGTTGTGAAAATCGTCTCCGGCAGCATTGCCCACAAGTCGGACGTGGGCGGGGTCGCGATCGTGCCCAAGCAGCCGGCGGCGGTGCGCGCCGCCTGCAAAAGCATGCTCGCGGCGCTGTCGGAACGGGACGTCGCGGGGGTGATGCTAACGGAGTTCATCGAAGCGGACGCCGCGGGTTCTGGCAGCGAACTGCTGGTCGGCATCCGCAACACGCGCGAATTCGGCATGATCCTCAGCGCCGGGATTGGCGGCGTCGACACCGAGCTCTATGCCGGAGGCTCCCGCCGGGGGCAGGCAGTGGTGTCGGCTTCGACCGCACTGACCACTGCCGAGGAATTTCTCGAGATCTTCAGACCGACGATTGCCTACCGGAAGATCGCCGGACTGACGCGGGGGGGGCGCCAGCTGGTGTCGGACGAAACCCTCCTCCAGTGCTTTGGCGCTTTCATCCGCCTCGCGAACAGCTGCTCGGTGGGGAACCCCGAGACGGATTTCGTCATCGAGGAGCTGGAAGTGAACCCCTTCACCTGCTCGGCCGGCGCGCTCGTCGCCCTCGACGGATTGTGCCGCTTCGGCCGGCCGCAGAGCGTCCGCCCGCCGCGGCCTCAGGGCAAGATCGACAAGCTGCTGCACCCGGCTTCGATCGGCATCATCGGTGCATCCGCCACGCGCATGAACTTCGGCCGGATCACCCTGAAGAACATCATCGCATCCGGTTATGACAAGTCGCGGCTGCGCGTCATCAATCCCGACGGCCAGGAAGTCGATGGCGTGCGCTGTGCGCCAAGCCTGGGGGCGCTGGAGCAGAAGCTGGATCTCTTGATCCTCGCGGTGACCGCCGATGTCGCCTTCGGCATCATCGATGAGGTGATCAGGACCGATGCCGTGGAATCGGTGCTGCTGATCCCCGGTGGCATGGGGGAAACCGAGGCAAGCCGGGAGCCCGCCCGGCGGATGCTGGAGACGATCGACAACGCCCGGCGGGCGACAGGCCGCGGACCGGTATTCGTCGGCGCGAACTGCCTGGGTATCATCTCGCACCCGGGAAACTACGATTCCTGGTTCATTCCAGAGGAACGCCTGCCGAGAACTCAGAAGAAGGCGCAACGCACGTCGGCACTGATTAGCCAGAGCGGAGCCTTCCTGGTCACGCGGCTCAGCAAGAACGCGTGGCTGGACCCGGCGTACATGGTCGCCTTGGGCAACCAGAACGACATCACGCACGGCGACATGGTCGAGAACTTCGCAGCCAACCCGGACATCCACGTGATCGGGGCCTACGTCGAAGGATTCAAGGACCTCGACGGGCTGGCCCTGGCGCGGGCCGTGCGCAAGGCGACCCTCGCTGGCAAGCAGGTCGTCATTTACAAGGCCGGACAGTCCGTCGCGGGCAAGCAGGCCGCGATGGGCCACACGGCCTCGATCGCGGGCGACTACGAGGTATGCCTGTCCGTGCTCACGCAGGCCGGCGCGCTGATCGCGACCGACGTCAGCGAGTTCAGCGACCTGTTCTACATCGCGGACTGCCTGAGCAAGAAGGTCGTCCGCGGCAAGCGACTCGGCGCCCTGGCCGGCGCGGGCTACGACACGGTTGCCATCGGCGACAGCATCCAGGTGGGCGACTTCTCCCTGTCTCTGGCCGCGATCGGACCATCGACCCGGGAACGGCTGGTAGCGATCCTGAAGTCCAAGAAGCTCGATGCGCTCATGGAAGTCAGGAACCCGTTCGACATCAACCCGGCGGCGGACGACGAGGTTCATCTGCTTTGCACCGAGGCCATGGCAGCCGAGCCGGACGTCGACTCCGTCGTCGTCGGACTCGATCCGACCTCGCCCGTGGTCAGATCACTCAAGAAGAGCGCGCGGGAGGGCTACGACATCGACAGCCCGGAGAGCATTGTCCAGACGCTGCCGGGGCTCATCGCCTCCTGTCCGAAACCCGTCGTGGCCTTCATTGACGGTGGCCCGCTGTTCGACCCGATGGCCGACAAGCTGATGGAGCAGGGCGTCTGCATCTTCCGTTCAAGCGAGCGCGCAACGCGGGCGCTCGTGCGCTATACCGAGGCGCGGCTCCACGCGGCGCGATTGCGTGGAGAGTAATATTAGGCCTGTGACATGACAGATTGCCGCTAGCAGTCAATGCGGCGCGGCCAGGTTCGGGCGACCGGGTTTGACTAGCACTTGCACAATGAGGAGGCAGCATGGGGGTTCCTACCAAGAAAAGCCGTAGCGCGGCAGCCAAGAAACCGAACGCGTTGCGCAAGGTCGCGCCCAGGCGCGCTGCGACGGCCTATAAGTTCGACGCTGCAGCGGAAACCATGCCGCGCGCGGAAATCGCGAAACTGCAGCTGCGGCGGCTCAAGACGAGCGTCAAGAATGCCTACGACAATGTGCCCTTTCATCGCAGGCGCATGAAGGCGATCGGTTTCGAACCCGGCGACCTCAAGAGCCTGGACGACCTGGCCGGCCTTCCGTTCACGCTCAAGACCGACCTGCGCGATCACTATCCCTTCGGCCTGTTCGCGCGCGCGCGGACCGAAGTGGTGCGCTTGCACGCGTCCTCCGGGACCACCGGCAAACCGACCGTGGTCGGTTACACCGCGAAGGACATATCCACCTGGGCCGATTTGATGGCGCGTTCCATGGCATGCGCCGGCAGCCGGCCGGGCGATGTCATCCACAACGCCTACGGCTATGGCCTGTTCACCGGCGGCCTCGGCGCGCACTACGGTGCAGAGCGCCTGGGCGCGACCGTCGTGCCCATGTCCGGCGGCAGCACCGAGCGCCAGATCGTGTTGATCACCGACTTCGGCGCGCGCGTGCTGTGCGCGACACCGTCCTACGCCCTGGCGATCGCCGAGGTGGCGGAGAAGGAGGGCGTGGACCTGCGCAGATCCAGGCTCGAAATCGGCATATTCGGCGCCGAACCCTGGAGCGAGGCCATGCGGCGCGAGGTCGAGGCGCGCCTGGGGCTGAAAGCGGTCGACATCTACGGCCTGTCGGAAATCATGGGGCCGGGCGTCGCCTGCGAATGCGTGGAGGCCCAGGCGGGATTGCACGGCTGGGAAGACCATTTCCTGTTCGAAGTGATCGATCCGGACAGCGGCAAGGCGGTCAAGGAGGGCGAGGCGGGCGAACTGGTGATCAGCACGCTCACCAAGGAGGCGCTGCCGATGATCCGCTACCGCACCCGCGACATAACCCGCTTGAGCACCGAGCGTTGCGCCTGCGGCCGCACGCACGTTCGCATCAAGCGCATTACCGGCCGCAACGACGACATGCTGATCATCCGCGGCGTGAATGTCTACCCGTCGCAGATCGAGGCGGTGCTGGTGGGTCTGCCCGACGTTGCGCCCCACTATCAGCTGGTGGTGGAGAGAAAGGGCACTCTGGATCACCTGAGCGTGGAAGTGGAAATCATGCCCAACATCGTGCCTACGCCGGAACTGCGCAAGGTCGTCGGCGAAGCGGTGCGCCACCACATCAAATCGATCATCGGTGTCACTGCCGATGTGCTGGTGAAGGAGCCGGGCGAAATCCCGCGCTCCATGGGCAAGGCGGTCAGGGTGCGCGACCTGCGGCCGAAGCTGGCCTGAGCAGCGGCGAAAAAAGGACGGTCCGGGACATGGATTTTCAGCGACAGACCAACAAGCGGCTATATGAGGAGCACGTTGCGACGCTGCAGCTGCTCGCGCGCGTGGAGCGCGTTTTTGGCGGCCGCGCGGGCGCCTATCCGCCCGCGCCGGGCGACACCGAGTGGGCCGCGTTCGCGCGCGCCCTGCTCTCGGCGATCGAGGTCGAGGTTGCGCGCCACTTTGAATTCGAGGAACGCGACCTGTTTCCGCTGCTGGAGCAGGCCGGAGACGGCGATCTGGCAGAGCTGCTGATCGAAGAGCATGTCACCATACGTGCGGTGGCGCAGTCGATCGCAGGGCTATTGCGCGCGTCGATTGCCGGCGAATTGCCGCCGCAACAGTGGCAGACGCTCAAGACGCTCGGGTTCGAATTCAGCGAGCGCCTCGGTTCGCATGCGCAGAAGGAAGATGGGGCGCTCCTGCCCGTGCTCGAGAATCTGCTGGACGAGGACAGGGATCGGGAATTGTTCGGCGCCTACGCGGCGGGGTAAGGCGCCGAATCGATGCGAGGGGACGGCTCCCCTCGTGCTCCCGGGAATCGGACCGTGGCAAAATGGCCGTTGCCGCGGTTTCTAGGACAAGGAGACATCAATGGCGGAACGTGCACAGGCGGGTCCCATATCCGGCGTCAAACTGCGCCGGCTCGCCCCGCAGGACCTGGATGCGGTGGTGGATATCGACGCGCAGATCACCGGCCGCTCGCGCCGGGTCTATTTCGAGCGCCGCCTGCAGGCGGCGCTGCGCGCACCCGAGATGCATACCCAGTTTGCGGCCGAGGAGGAAGGCGTACTCGAAGGCTATGTGCTCGCGCGCAGGCTCGAAGGGGAATTCGGCCGCGCCGAACCGGCGCTGCGACTGGAGGTGATCAGCGTGCGCCCGGGCGAACAGGGGCATGGATACGGCGATGCCTTGCTCGGCGCCCTGGAGGCCGAAGCGCGCAAGCATGGAATTCTGCAGCTGCGCACGCAAGCGGCCTGGAAAGACCACGCCATGCTGAGTTTTCTCGACCACGCCGGCTTTGCGCTGGGCGGCGGCCAGGTGATCGACTGCGAAGTCCTTGCGGGGCGCATCGGCAACGACGAGCAGCAAAGGGTGCTGGCGCCCGAGCACCATGGCCTGAGCGCCGAAATCGACCACAGCACGCCGCAGGCCAATGATTTCGACGCGCTCGCGCGCGACCGGGCCGATGTGCGTTCGCTGGAACGCGCCGATCTCGCGGATATCGCACGCATCGACCGGCGCAACATGGGCCGCGACCGCGGCGCTTATATCGGCCGCATGGTGGACGAAGCCCTGAACGAATCGGCCATACGCGTTTCGCTGGTGGCGCACCAGGATGGATCCGCGACCGGCTTTATCATGGCCGGCGTCGACTTCGGCGATTTCGGCCGCACCGAGCCCGTGGCGGTGATCGACCTCCTCGGCGTCGATCCGGGATTCACCGGCGCCGGAATCGGCTCCGCGCTGCTCTCGCAGTTGTTCGTCAACCTCGAGGCGCTGCGCGTCGAACGGGTCGCAACCGTGGTCGAGCGCGACAACTTCGGCCTGCTCCAGTTCTTTTACCGCGCCGGATTCGCTTCCAGCCAGCGGCTGTCCTTTCTCAAGCGGCTCGCCTGAATCCGCAAGAGCGAGGGGCGGCCTCGCCCCGACCGGCGCCTGGCCGGCGCCGTGCTCAAGCGACGTAGGCGGCAATCGCAACGAAATGCGCTGCACTGCCCCCGAGAACGAACAGATGCCATACCCCGTGAAAATGGCGCACGCGTTCGTCGAGCAGATAAAAAGCGATGCCGCCGGTATAGAGCAGCCCGCCCGCGAGCAGCCACGCGAGCCCGGGCGTCCCCAGCCCTGCGGCGAGCGGTCGCAGCGCAGCCACGCCCATCCACCCCATGACGACATAGATCAGGATAGACAGGCGGCGCGCGCCTTTGCCGAACACGAATTCCTGGGCGATTCCCAGGGCGGCAAGTCCCCAGGCCAGGCCGAACAGGGTCCATCCCCAGGGCCCGCGCAGGGTGACCAGCGCGAACGGCGTGTAGGTGCCCGCAATGAGCAGATAGATGGAACAGTGATCGAGTTTGCGCAGCACCGCCTTGGCCCTGCCGCGCAGGCTGTGGTAAAGCGTCGAAGATCCATAGAGCAGGAGCAGGGACAGGCCGTAGATGGCGCAGCCGGTGATTTTCCAGGCGTCGCCGCTGCGCGCGGCGAGTACCACCAGCATCGGCGCGCCGACAGCCGCGAGCACCGAGCCGGCGAGGTGGGTGTAGCTGTTGAGGCGTTCTCCGTAATACAAGGCATGCCCGTTGTATCGGAGCCAGGGGCAGCGGATGCGGCGCGCCAGGCGCGCCGCGGTCTCAAATGCGCAAGCGCAAACTCAGCCGTGTATGCCGTGGTACTTGGCCATCATCTCATCCTTTCTTTCGCGAACGTCCGGATTGGGGACGATGCAGTCGGCCGGGCACACCAGCATGCACTGCGGCTCGTCGTGCGCGCCCACGCACTCGGTGCACAGCGCCGGATCGATGACATAAGGGGTCGCGGCCGTGATCGCCTTGTTCGGGCAGGATTCGACGCATGCGTCGCAGTCGGTGCAGTCGTCGTTGATGAGTAATGCCATATCGATTTCCTTTCAACAGTCGGTTACGGAATCAGGCTGCGGCGCGCTGCTGCAGTTCGCGCAGCTTGCCATGTCTGAACGCTCCCCACAAGGCCGCGCCTATCGCTCCGGCGCTGATCGAGTCGGGGTGGTTGACCACCGTCAGGCCGCTAATCTTCTCGTTGACCAGTTCTTCCTGCACCGCCTGCAGCAGGCCGGCGTCGAGCGCGAGGCCGCCGGTGAGCAGCACCGTGTCCTTCATGATGCCGGTCACCTTCAGCAGCTTCACCAGGCGCGAGGCCATCGAGAGGTGGATGCCCTTGAGTATGTCGGGCGTGGGAATGCCGCGTGAGACCATGTTGATGACGTCGGTCTCGGCCAGCACCGCGCAGATCGAGCTGATTTTCTCCGGGGTCTGCGCCGATTTGGACAGCGGCCCGATTTCCTCGACCGCGACGCCGAGATAGCGCGCGATGTTCTCGAGGAATTGTCCGGAGCCCGAAGCGCACTGGCTGGTCATCTTGTAGGCGAGCACCTTGCCGCGCTCATCCACATAGATCGCGCGGCCGTTGAGCGCGCCTATGTCCACCACGCCGCGCGCCTGCGGGTTGAGGAAAATGGCGCCGCGCGCGTGCGTGGTCATGGAATAGAAATGCCCGGTGGCGAACTTGACGTTCTCGCCCTCGCCGGTGGTGGCGACGTAATCGACGTCGGCGGGCTTGAGCCCCGCCTCCTCGAGCACCTCGTCGTATCCGGCCTTCGCCAGCTGCATATTGTCGCGCTTGCGTATGCGCTCCACGCGCCGCGCGAGCCACTCGCTCTTGCCGCCTTCGGTCCGGAACAGCGCAGTCTTGACCACGCCCGAGCCGATGTCGATACCAACGGATATGGTCATGTTCTCGCCTCCACGAGCTTGCCTTCCTCGATGACCGCGCGCCAGGCGAAAGTCGCGCCGCCGAGCGCCCCGGTGTAGATCGAGTCCGGATCGATGTTGAGCGTGACTTCACCGTAATTTTCGCGTACCAGGTCGTTCAGCGATTTCACCGCTGCTTCGTTCTTGGCGACGCCGCCGGTGAAGGTGAATTCGTCGCGCACGCCGCCCGAGCGCGCGAGGATGGACATGGCGCGCAGGATGATGGCCCGGTGCAGCCCGAGCATGATGTCCTCGCGCTTTTCGCCGAGCGACAGCCGGTCGCGCAGCTCCGCGCCCGCAAATACGGTGCAGGTGGAATTGATGCGCACGTTCTTGGTCGCCTTCATCGCGAGCGGCCCGAGTTCGTGCAGGCCCATGTTCATTTCGTCGGCGATGTAGCCGAGGTAGCGCCCGCAGCCCGCGGCGCAGCGGTCGTTCATCTGGAAGCTCTCGACGATGCCGTGCTTGTCCACCTGGATCGCCTTGGTGTCCTGGCCGCCGATGTCGAGCACCGTGGCCGTCTTCGGGTACATCACGTGCGCGCCCAGGCCGTGGCAGAGGATTTCGGAGCGGATGTGCTCCTTGGAAAACGGCAGGCGCGCGCGGCCGTAGCCGGTGCCGATCACATAGCTTTCCTCGAGTTCGGTATCGAGCACGCTCTTGATCGGCGCGCGGATGGCGTCTGCGCGCCCGGCCGTTTCAGGCATGCCCTTGAACGTGCGCTCCAGCGCGTTCATCAGGTTGGTGGTCATGGCATCGGCATAGACGCGATTCTCCACCTCGATGATCGAGCGGTCGAACACGTTGAGCACCATGTCGTAGCGTATGCCCATTTCCTTCGCCACCGTCTCGCCGATGGCGAGGTAGCGGCTGCCGGCGATGTCGCGGAAAAAATCCGACTTGCGCTTCGCGCCCGGCGCGAACAGCTCCGGCGCCTCCGCCTGCAGTCGTTTGAATACTTCGGTCAGTGCCGCGGTGACAGCCCCGGCATTGCTGCCGAAGCGCGTGCCTTCGGCGGCGCGGTGGCAAGTGGCCTCCAGGTCGGCGAGTTGTTCCAGGAACTGCTCCAGGCGAAAGTCGCGCTCGAGGTGGCCGAGAAAATCCTCCAGCGTGCCGTTGAGCGCCTGCGATTTCGACAGCGCGTTGCGAAACAGGTGAAAGCGCGTGTTCACGAGCGCCTCCTGCTTGGCGATGGCGGCAGCGGTGTCGTAATTCGAGCGCGAATTGGTGATCCCGCGGCCGAGGATGTTGCGATCCTCGTCGATCACCACCGCCTTGGTGGTGGTCGATCCGAGGTCGATTCCGATGAAGCAGCGCATGATGGTGTCCCCGTGTGCTGTTGTCTAGTGAACGGCGCCGGCGGCCGCCGTGCGTTTCTGCTTGATCATCTGGAAATAGCTCTCCAGCCGGTTCTTGATGTTGGCCGCGGAGAAGTAGCGCGGATCGACCAGGTCGGATTCGATGAACGCGGCCGGCTTGCCGGTGCGCTTCTCGACTTCGCGCAGGATCAGCAGCTGCCCGGCGGAGAAGCTGTTGCAGCTCTTGATCGAATTGATCAGGAGGCCGTCTGCCTGGTACTCGTCGATATACTTGCAGATCATGTCGATGCGCTGCGGCAGGTTGAGGTTGGTGTAGCAGCCCAGGCAGTACTCGGCCAGCGACTCGATCGGGTGGTCCGGGTCGTGGCGGAAGCCGAAGTCGTACACGCCGCCGACCTTGGCGTAGGTGGAGGTGACCACCACCGCGCCTTCCTCGTAGAACATCTTCCAGAATTCGCGGAAGCTGGTCCAGTTGGGCGGGCCTTCGACCACCAGGCGGTATTTCTCCTCGCCCATTTCGCCATCCGGCGTGATCGGGCCCTTGCCCTCGCGCACGCGCTGCTCGATTTCCTGGCGCAGCACGCGGTAGTATTCGGTCGCTTCCCTGGTGCCGCGAAACGCGGTGAATATCGGCCCGATGTAATACACCGCGCCGAAGTAGCCGTCGATGGGGGAGGGGCGCCGCTTCGCCGACTGCAGCACCTGCACCAGATCCTCCTCGGCCTTGGCCGATTCCTTCTTGTACTGGCGCAGGCGGTCGATGTCGAACTTGACGCCGGAGACGCGCTCGAGCGACGGAATCACGTTTTCCTTGATCTGTTTGACCACGTAATCGCGCATGTTCTGCGAGATCTTGCCGTCGCCCTGGTAGGGCACGTGCAGCATGGTGGTTTCGCAGTTGTACTTTTGCCGGATCAGTTCGAACCACTTCATGAAGGTGAAGCAGCCGGTGTAGGACAAGAGCAGCAGGTCAGGACGCGGCAGCGGGTCGCCGGTCGGGCCGACCTCGCCGCCGAGCATCATGCCCAGGTCGGCCTTGACGTAGGTGCACACGTCCTCGGAGTGGCCGTCGCGCTCGGCGTCCATGATCATCTTGCCGGATTTCTTGCGCATGCCGTTCTGCAGCGCGTTGGTTTCGGGCAGGCTGCGCGCGAAGTCGAAGCACATCACCAGCTCGTTCAGGTTGCCCGGCACGAAAGTGGCCGCGACCTTCTTCCCGTTCTGGTGCGCGGTGGCGAGTTCGAGGTAGTTGCGGTTGATCATCTCCTTTTGCAGCAGCATCGCGTCTTCCTTCTGCGCGACCGGAACCGCCTTTTTCGAGGCCTGCGGCGGTGTCATCTGTATGGGTGTGCTCATGCTTCGCTCCACAACTTGATAGAATCGGCAAATGTGCCGGCCTGTTCGCGGATCGGTGCCATCTGGCCCGTGTTCTCGGCGTACTTGAACGCCGTGTACGGGATCTTGTGCTCGTTCAGCACCGACTGCAGCATCGGGCGCTCGAGCAGGGCCGGGTCGCAAAAGGACGGCGCCGCGAAGATCACGCCTTCGCCCGCGTTCAGCTTCATCGAATCGAGCAGGTACTTGCCCTTGTCCTTCTTGAATTCGTCGTACTTCGACGAGGTCTGCGTCGAACGGTGCAGGAAGGATTTCGACAACTCATCCAGCGGGTCGCCGGTTTCGAGCACGTCGTCGATGAGCATGCGCATGACCAGCATGAAGTCGTCGTCGACGATGTAGCAGCCGGCCATTTCGATCGACTTGATCAGGGAGAGGGGCGGCTGCTCGCAGAAGGCGCCGGTGAGCACGATGCGGGCGTTGTCGCGCATCGGCCGCGCCACCAGGTCGGTGGCAGCGATATATTCGCGCACCAGCTGCGTGTGTTCCTCGACCGGCAGCACCATGCCCGCGCGCAGCACCAGGTACACTTCCGAGGTCGGCGCCTGCCAGGGCTTGGCCGCGCGGTACTTGTAGAGTTCCTGCACCGCGCGCCGGTTTTCGTTGTAGACCTTGATCGAGGCGCGCAGCGCGTCGTCGCCGATGGGCTTGCCCGCAATCCTGCCGAGGTCCTCGCGCAGCACCTGCATCTCGTGGATGTAGAAGGTGCCGCCGACGCCGTCCTGGTAGTTCTGCGGCACGTCGATGTATCTGACGTATTTGTCCTTGAACAGGATCTGCCACATGCCCGAGAGGTTGCGGATCACGTCGCAGGTCGACGGAAACAGCATGCCGTCCAGGCTGTCGAGGCGCCCGGTGAGCCCCAACTCCAGGGTCGAGCGCGGAATTCGGCAGATGTAGCTCTGGTAATAGGCGTCGCCCTGGATCACTTCGAGCTGATCGCCCCCGCCCATGATGCCCACGGGCAGCATGCCGGCGGCATGGATGATTTCGCGCGGCACGTAGACCGGCATGTAGCCTATGGCCTTGCGCCCTGGCACCGCGGCTTTCCACTCCTTCACGGCGCTGAAGTGCAGGTCGTCGAACAGCGTCTGACAACGATCGACAATTTGTGCAACGGTTTGGCTCATTTGTGCTCCCATTTTGGCGGACGCTTGGCGATGAATGCAGCCAGGCCCTCGTTCGCGTCGCGGGTTTGCATCAGGCGCTCGAGGTAGAGCCGTTCGACTTCGGCGATGCGCCGGCGCACGCGCAGGAGATAGCCGCCGCGCGCGGCGGCCACGGCGCAGGCGAGCGAACTTGCGCTCTTGCCCGCGAGGTGCTGGTCGAAATAGACGCGCGCCGCCGCTTCCGGGTCGGGCGTGACGGACTTCACCAGCCCCATGCGCAGCGCCTCGTCGGCGTCGATGGAGCGCCCGGAGAAGAGCAGGTCCTCGGCGGCCGCCTGGCCGATGCGCGGCGGCAGCAGGCAGGAGGCGGCCGGCGCGAACACTCCAAGCTGGATTTCGGGCTGGCCCAGCTTGGCGTCGCCGGCGGCGAATATGAGGCTGCCGCCCATGGCGAGTTCGAGGCCGCCGCCCAGGCACTGTCCCTTGACCGCGACTAGCACCGGCACCGGCCATTCGAGCATGGAAAGGAGCAGTGCGTGCAAACTCGCGAGCATGCCTGCGCAACGCTCAGCCAAATGCTCTTCCACGCTCGCGCCGAAGGAGAAATGCGGTCCTTCGGCATCCAGCAGCACGGCCAGAATTCCGCTGTTGCCGCGGTGCGCGTCGAACGCCGACTGCAGCGCTCCGATCATCGCCGCATCGACGATGTTCGCCTTGGGCCGCGCGAGGCGCAGCCGCAGCAGCGCGCCATCGCGCTCGATCCAGACTTTCAGCGGCGACTCGGTAGCCATGGTCTCAGGCCTTCGCCTTGTTCTTCGGCTGGATCGCGTCGTGCAATTCCTTGCCCCAGCCTTCGCCGCGCGCGAGGCGCTGGCGCAGGCCGATGAAGTCGACTTCGCGGTCTTCCTTGGTGCCTTCGTTGAAGGCGACAAAGCCGGCGCGTGCCTCGGTCATCATGTTGAGCGCGAGCCAGGCGCGCGAGTTTTCCTTGTTCGCGTTCCAGGCAATGAGCTTGGGCTTTCTCAGTTCCTCGATGGTCTTGGTGGTGCAATCGGGGAAGGTGAGCAGCATCTTGGCGCACAGCTCCTCCACCTTGGCGTCGAGCAGCGACAAGTCCACCGTGCCCTTGGCCAACAGCGCTTTGCCCTGTTTGGCCGCGTCGCCGGTCTTGAAGTCGCCGAACACGATGCGGCCGAATTCGTCGGTCATCTTGCTCGTTTCGACCAGCGGATTGGCGACGAATTTGCCCTCTACCTTGAGCGCCGGGACCACGTCGGTGATCACGCCCATCTGATAGGCTTTGTGCGCCGAGAACGGTTCGCACAGCACGCAGGCCGCCATGGCGCGCTCTGCGCCGATCATCAGCGGAAGAAAGTCGGTGGCGCCGCCGATCGGAGCCGAGCCGTGCTTGGGACCGGCCTGGCCGAAGCGCGCCAGGTCCTGCGCCACGGTAAAGTCGCAGGCCATGCCGATCTCCTGGCCGCCGCCGATGCGCATGCCGTTGACACGGCAGATCACCGGCTTGTCGCAGGCGAGTATCGCCGACACCATGTCGTTGAACAGGCGCATATAGGCGCGATATTCCTGCGGATGGCCGGCGTAGTATTCAGCGTATTCCTTGGTGTTGCCGCCGGTGCAGAAAGCCTTGTCGCCGGCGCCAGTGAACACTACGCAGTTCACATCGCGCGCATTCGACGCGGCGCGAAACGCGAGAATCACGCCCTTCACCATGTCGGTGGTGTAGGAGTTGAACTGCCCCGGATTGTCGAGCCAGATCCAGGCGTTATACAGGCCCGGTACTTCCTTGCCCTCTGGCGTCCTGGCCGCTCGCTTTTCGTAGCGCACCCCCGGGCGCGCATAGTCCTCGTCGAGTTCGTGGTTCTTGAATTCCCGGGTTGCGGTCGTTGACATGTTCAAATCTCCTTAGGGGTTTAGGGAACCAGGACGGCGCGGCGCTTGATTTCGCGATGGTGCGTCGCCTCGAATACGTGATTGATGTCTGCGAGCGGGTGGATTTCCACGAAAGGTTTCACCTTTACCTTGCCCGCCAGCACCAGGTCGAGCGCGGCCGGATAGTGCTCGGGCGTGCAGCCCCAGTTGCCGATGGCGCGCGCATCGAAGGCCATCAGATTGGACAGCCGGACCTCGACCTTGTCCATGGTGAAGCCGACGACGCACAACGTGGCGCCGTGCACCAGCAGGCCGTAGGCGCTCAGCTGCCCGGCGGCGCTGCCGGAACACTCGAATATGAACCACTCGGTTGCGCGCAGGCCGTTGTCCTTGGCGAATTTGGAGATTGCGCCCTTGAGTGCCTTGGGGTCGTGCTCCTTCGGGTTGAGGGTGAGCGCGGCGCCATGCTCCGAAATCGCGGCGAGCTTGGCCGGGTCGACGTCGATGGCGACGACTTTGGCGCCAAAGGCGTGCGCCATCTGCACGCAATAGCCGCCGACACCGCCCGCGCCGATGACGATGGCGAGGCTGCCGGGCATCACGCCCGCGCGGTGCACCGCCTGGTAAGGCGTGGTGACCGCATCGGCCACGACCGAGACCTCAGCCAGCGCCAGGCCTGCGGCGGCGAGGCGCTGCTCGTCCACCGGGCACAGTCCGCGCGCCGGGACCGCTATATGGCTGGCGAAGCCGCCCTGGATGTCGTTGCCCGGCATTTTCTGGGCGCGGCAGATGGCGGCGCGGCCGCGCTTGCATAGATCGCATTCGCCGCAGGGGATGACCGCGGGCACGATCACCGCTTTGCCCAGCCAGCTTTCGGCGCCGCTGCCGGCGGCGACGACGCGGCCGCTGATCTCGTGGCCGAGCGTAAGGGGCAGGGCGTGATTGGTGCGCACGCCGTCGTAGAAATAGCCGAGGTCGGTGTGGCATACGCCGCAGCCGGCGACCTCGACCACCACCTCGGCCGCTTGCGGCGGGAACGGATTGAAGGCCGATCGGACCATCGCGACCTTGGGCGCGGTCATCATCCAGCTGTGTGCGTCTGTACTCATTCTAATAGCTCCAGTATGCGTGCTAGGATTGCAGTTTGTACCCGTATTTGCTTGCCGGCTTGACTTTTTTGTGTTTATTTACGTATTATGGTACTAGAATGCGTATTTAGAAGTCAAGCCCTACATGCAGGTGGTCACGCGACATTGAAAACCGGGCGTCGAAAGCCCGGCAAGACGGAGGTAGCACCGTGTCAAAACCCAATGAGAAGGCCAAGGAAAGCATTTCGATCGCGATCACGGGCAGCGGCGGCGCCGGTGTGATGACCGCGGGCACGCTGCTGCTCGAAGTCGCGGCGCAAGCCGGTTGGTACGGCTTGATGGTGCGCTCTAGCGGGCCGCAGATACGCGGCGGCGAGGCGGCGGCGCTGATGCGTTTTTCCAAGTCGCCGGTCGAATGCCTGGACGACCGCTTCGACGTACTGATCGGCATCGACTGGCAGAACATCCACCGCTTCGCCGACGAAATTCCGCTCGACGCGGCGAGCGTGATGATAGGCGATCCCGACCAGAGCGAACCGCCCGAGGTGTTCGTCAAACGCGGCGCGCGCTACACGCCCCTCGCGTTCAAGCAGATGGCGAAAGCGCTTCCCGGCAGCTGGCCGAACATGATCGCGCTGGGCTTGGCCGCAGGCCTGGCTGGCCTGCCGGCGGACTCGGTCAAAGCGGTGTTGCAGAAATCGCTGAAGAAAGGCGGCGGCGAGAAGATGGCGGCCAATATTGCCGCCGCCGAAGCCGGCTACGCCCATGCCGAAAAGGTCGCCGCGGCGCTGCGCCTGTCGGGCAGCGTCGCCGCCGCCGGCAGGGATGCGCGCTGGCTGATTACCGGCAACCAGGCGGCGGGCTACGGCGCGGTGCGCGGCGGGGTGCGCTTTTGCGCCGCCTATCCGATCACGCCCGCGACCGAAGTGCTCGAATGGCTGGCGCCCGCCCTGCCCAAGATCGGCGGCGCGCTGGTGCAGGCCGAGGACGAACTGGCCTCGATCAACATGATCGTCTGCTCCTCCTACGGCGGCGTCCCCTCGGTGACCGCCACCGCGGGCCCGGGCCTGTCGCTCATGACCGAAGCCATCGGTCTCGCGGTTGCAGCCGAAGTGCCGATCGTGGTCATCGACGTGATGCGCGGCGGACCGTCCACCGGCATCCCTGCGAAAAGCGAGCAAAGCGACGTCAGCATCGCGGTCAACGGCCTGCACGGCGATGCGCCGCGCATCGTGGTGGCGCCGAATTCGATCGCCGATTGCGTCTCGGCAACGCAGTGGGCGGTGTACCTCGCCGAGGCCATGCAGTCCCCGGCGATCGTGCTGTCCGACCAGTATTTCGGCCAGACGCGTGCCGTGGTGGACCCGCCCGCCGACATCGGCCTCGCCACTGAACGCCTGACGCCGGCCGCAGGGGAGGAGGGCTACCTGCGCTACGCCCTTACCGACTCCGGCATTTCGCCGATGGCGATTCCGGGCAATCCGGGTACGGCCTACACGGCCGACGGTCTGGAGCACAACGAGCGCGGCCTGCCTTCGAGCCAGTCGGGCGATCACATCAGGCAACTCGACAAGCGCGCCAAGAAGCTCGCGCAGTTCGATTACGGCGCGCGCTGGGCGGACATCGAAGGCGAGGGCGAGCTGGCCGTGGTCACTTTCGGCTCCTGCACCGGCGCCGCGCGCGAGGCGCTCGCACGGGCGGCCGCAGACGGTATCCAGGGACGCCTGGTGTCGCTGCGCCTGCTCAGTCCGTCGCGCCCCGGGCATATGGCGCAGGCGCTGGCCGGCGCGAAGCGGGTGCTGGTGGTGGAGCAGAATCATACCGGACAGCTGTACCGTTACCTGCGCGCCGAATACGATCTGCCGGGCGCGGTGAAGAGCTACCGCCACCCCGGGCCGCTGCCCATGCGCCCGGGCGAAATCCACCAGCAAATCACCGAATGGAGCCGCTCATGAATACGCCCGCCCTTGCCGCGCCGGTCACGGCGCAGGGATTCAAATCAGACTACAAGCCGATATGGTGCCCGGGTTGCGGCGACTATTCGGTGCTGTCCTCGTTCACCAAGGCGTTCGCCAAACTCGGACTGCGGCCGGAGAATGTCGCCGTGGTCTCGGGGATCGGCTGCTCTTCGCGCATTCCCGCCTATACGACCTGCTACGGCTTTCACGGCGTGCACGGGCGCTCGCTCGCCGCGGCGGCCGGACTGAAACTGGCGCGCCCCGACCTTACGGTGGTGGTCGCGAGCGGCGACGGCGACGGCTACTCCATCGGCGGCAATCACTTTTTGCACGCCTGCCGGCGCAACGTCGATCTGACCTATGTGGTCATGGACAACCATGTCTACGGCATGACCAAGGGCCAGCCTTCGCCGACCACCGAACCCGACTGGGATTCCAAACTGTCCCCCGGCGGCACCGGACTGCGGACCTTCAATCCGCTGGTGATCGCGCTGGCCGCGGGCGCCAATTTCGTCGCGCGCGCTTTCGCGGGCGATCCCAACGGCACCGCCGAACTCATCGCCGAGGCGATACGCACGCCCGGGTTCTCCTTCGTCGAGATACTCAGCCCCTGCGTCACGTTCCGCCCGGAGCAGCGCGAGTGGAAGCAGATGGTGCGCCCGGCATCGGTCAAATCCACCGACGATGCGGCGCGCGCGGCGCGGCGCATCATGACCGACGACGGCATGAATATCGGCGTGCTGTACAAGGGCGAACGCATGCCCTACCAGCCGCCGATCGGCAAAGGCAGGAAACGTCCATCCGACCTGGAAACGGAGTTCGCACTATGAGCACGAAAAAGAGCACGAAAAAGAGCACGAAGAAGAGCGTGAAGAAAAGCCTGAAGAAAAGCGTGAAGAAAAGCGCGAAGCAAAGCAGCAGGAAGAACACGGCGAAAGCCGCGGCCGCAGCGAAGCGCAAGGCCGTCAAGCCAGTCGCCAGGCCGAAGCGCGCAGCGGCGCCCGTTGCGAGCAATGCGGAGTTCATGGCGCACGCCTATGCCATGGAGACGGAGGCAGCGGAGCGCTATGCCGAATTCGCCGATTCGATGGAAATGCACAACAACCTCGAGGTGGCCGAATTGTTCCGCAAGCTCTCGCGCATCGAGCAGCTGCATGCCGACCAGATTCTGGAGCAGATGGGCTGGAGGCAGTCGCCGATATCGGTGGCCAACGTACGCTGGGAGGGGACCGAAGGGCCCGAGACCGCCGATCCGACCGAGTTGCATTACCTGATGCAGCCTTACCATGCGCTGCAGATTGCCCTGGTCAACGAGAAGCGTGCGCGTGATTTCTTCGCCCACCTGGCCAAGGTGACCAGGGACGCCGGTGTGCGCAAGGGCGCGCGCGAGATGGAGGAGGACGAGGCCGAGCACGTGCGCCTGATCGAGGCCTGGCTCAAGCGTACGCCCAAGCCCGATGCCAACTGGAAAACAGATCAGGACCCCCCGGTGCTTTCGGACTGATGTATGCGTAATCCGGTCCGGGAGCTTGTTCCAGGATCGCCAAAGTTCTGAGGAAACAGAGATGGAAATACTTACACCACCGGGTTGGGCGCCGGCCATCGGCTACGCCAACGGCATAGCGGCGGCGCCGGGGCGCATCGTGTTCATCGCCGGACAGGTGGGCTGGGACGCGCAGCAGAAATTTCACTCCACCGAAATCGCGCCCCAGTTCGACCAGGCGCTGCAGAACATACTGGCGGTGCTGGCCGAGGCCGGCGGCCGTCCGGAACACATCTGCCGCATCACCGCATTCTGCTGCGACAAGCCGGCCTATCTTGCCGCGCGAGGGCAGCTCGGCGCGATCTGGAAGCGCCTGATGGGGCGGCACTACCCGTGCATGAGCATGATTTTCGTCTCCGACCTGCTCGATAGTCCGGGCAAGATCGAACTCGAAGCGACTGCGGTGGTTCCCGCCGCCTGAACGGTCTCGGCGCCCGAGCGCCGCGTGAGCGCCGCCGGCACGACGGCGCTGCATGGCCCCGGTGACCATCCGGGCATGGGGTATCATCGAGCGGCCCCGGAACACGATGGGTGGAGCGGGGGAACCCGGTGCAGTGACGATGCAGATCAACAGCGACGACAAGACGACACCGATGCCGCAGGGGGAAAGCGGCGCCGCCGTCGCCGCATCCGGGCCGACCGGGGGCGGGGCCTCGGCGAAGCTGCTGCGACTGTTTGCCACCCTGTCGGTGATCGCAGTGGTATCGATCCTGGCGCTCGCGGGTTACGGCATCTACCACGTATACAGCAGCGAAATGATCAAAATGGCGGAGGCGACTGCGGTCCACGTGGGCGAGTCGATTTTCGAGCAGGAGCGCGCCCGGCTATTGCAATGGGGCGGCGAGAGCACCGTCATCGCCGTGAGACCGGAGGAATTTGCGCAGCTGGACCTGCGCATGCGCAAATTCCTGCGTACCTTCGACATGCACAAGATCAAGGTCTTCTCCGCCGACAAGACCATCGTCTACAGCACCGACGCGCAGATCATCGGCAAGGTCGAGGCGGACAATCCCAAACTCGACGAGGCGCTCGCGGACGGAGCCGTGGTGTCGCAGCTGGAGTACAAGGACACATTGCGCGACCTCAAGGGTGAAGACCGGTTTCGCGTCGATATGGTCGAGACCTACGTGCCGGTGCGTGCAGACAATTTCGTGGTCGGTGCGTTCGAGGTATATACCGACGTCAGCTCTGTGCGCAATCGCGTGTCGGACGCGTTGGCCTATACCCTGGCTGTGCTGGCGGTAGTGTTGATCGCGGTGTTTGCCTTGCTCTACCTGCCCATGCGCGCAGGTATGGTGCAACTCAGAAAGGCCGAGGACAGGCTGCGCGAGCTGGCGTCGGTCGACGGGCTTACCGGTATTTTCAACCGCCGTCATGTTCTGGAGCGGGTGGGCAAGGAACGCGAACGCATGCGCCGGGTGCACGAGGGGACTGCGATGACCAGCATGGCCCTGCTCATGGTGGACATCGACCATTTCAAGAGAGTCAACGATACCCACGGCCATCAGGCCGGCGACGAGGTGCTGCGGGCGACCTCATCGCGGCTCACTGCCGCGCTGCGCCCCTACGACTTTATCGGCCGCTACGGCGGCGAGGAATTCCTCGTGGTGCTGCCGCAGACCCGCCTGGCTGAAGCCCTGAAAGTGGCCGAGCGCGTGCGCGCCTGCGTATTCGAGCCGCCGGTACGCTGCGGCAAACTTGAATTGCAGGTGTCGGTGAGCATAGGCGTGGCAACGCCTGTAGACGCGGATGAGACGAACGAGCAGATTCTGAACCGCGCCGACCAGGGGCTGTACCAGGCCAAGGAGAACGGGCGCAACCGCGTTTGCAGCGTGCAGTCGCTGGAGACGGATCCCGTCTGAGCGACCGGCGCCCGCGCCTATTTTGCCGTGACGAAATCTCCCGGCTCGAGCAGCCTGGAGCACAGATAGCCGATCACCAGGCCCCAGAAGGGCGCGCCGATGTTGAAAATCGGCACGTTGGCCACGGTGACGACGAAGGTGATCATCGCGCCTAGGGTGTGCGTGCTGCGAAACGACGCGACGAACGCGTTCTGCAGCACACGCAGCATGGCGAGTCCGCCCAGCGCGGCGATGAAGGCTTTGGGCGTGGCGAGCATCAGGTGGGTGAAGGTAGGCGCGAGCGCGCCGAAACCCAGCGCGAGTACGCCGACCAGGAGGCCGGCGGTGTACTGGCGCTGGCGCTCGCCCGATATCGAAAGGATGGCGTTCACCGGCCCGGTGAGGCAGGTCGATACGGCGCCCACCAGGGCGCAGAGTATCGAACCGCCACCGCAGGCGATGGTCACGGCATTGACCGGTGGCTGGTGGCCGGCTGCGCCGAGCACCGCATAGCCCTGACCGTTCTGCACTGCGAGCACGGTGATGGCGAGCGGCACGACCAGCTCGATCATCGCGCGCCAGGAGAATACCGGCGCATACAGCGTCGGCTGGGCGAATCCGAATATCGCGCCGGACCCGGGCTGGAAGCGCTCGAGCGCGGCGATCGCGACTGCGCCGACGATGAGCGCGACGATCAGCGGCGGTAGCACGCGCGCGAGCCGCGGCAACGCGCTCACGGCGAGGAATCCCGCCACCATCGGTGCCGCGATCCACAGATCGTCGCGCAGCGCGTACACCAGGTCCAGACCGAAGCGCAGGAACACCCCGGCCACCATGGCCATGACGATAGGCATCACCGCCGCCTGCATCGCGCGCCGCACCCAGCCGGAAGCGCCGAGCGCGAGCATCAGCAGCCCGGTGACGTGGTAGGCGCCGATGACCTCGGCGAAACTCAGGTGGCCCAGCGCCGGGCCGATCAGCACCGCGCCCGGAATGCTCCAGAAAAATACCAGCGGCTGGCGGTAGATCCAGCAGTATGCGATGCTGATCAGGCCGTTGAGGAAGAAGGAGCCGAACAGCCACGAGGACAGGTCGGATTCGGCGAGGCCGCCCTGGCGGGCGACCGCGAGTATGATGGCCACCGGACCCGTGGTCGCGAATATGAACGCCACCAGGGCATTGACGGCATACAGCCCGCCGAAATCCGCGGCGATCCGGCGCAGTCCTGGCGGTGTTTTGTCGGGCGCTTCGAACGGCATGCCGCAGTTTAGCCGAATCCCGCCGGGCCAGGCGTGCCGCCGCGATCCGCGCGACGCTCAATCGATGCCCGCCAGCGACAGCTTGCCACGCTGCGGCGCGCAGGCTAACCTCGGCCTGTGACCTCGACTGGAAATCCGCTCGCCGACGGCGCGGGCAAGCTATCGTGCTGGTGCTGGAACAACTGAGCAAGACTTACGAGGGCGCGCGCCGGCGCAGCGTGTTGCGCGGCGTCAATCTCGTGCTGGGCGCGGGCGAGTACATCGCCGTGATGGGCGAGTCGGGCATCGGCAAGTCGACGCTGCTCAATCTGATCGCCGGACTGGACCGGCCCGACGCGGGCAGCATCCGCTTCGACGGCGTCGATCTGACCGGACTGGACGACGATGCGCTGACCGGGCTGCGCCGCGCGCACATGGGCTTCGTGTTCCAGGCGTTTCACATCCTGCCGTATCTGAGCCTGGCGCAGAATGTCGCGCTGCCGCTGCTCCTGAACCAGGTCGCCGAGCACGTAGCCGCGGCGCGCACGCGCGCGATGCTCGCCGCCGTCGGCCTCGAAGGCCGCGAGGCGAGCATGCCGCGCGAATTGTCGGGCGGCGAACTGCAGCGCGTCGCCATCGCGCGCGCACTGGTGCATAGCCCCAGGCTGCTCCTCGCCGACGAGCCTACCGGCAACCTCGATCCGGAGAGCGCCGCCCAGGTGCTGTCGCTGTTGCGCGAGCAGGTCAAGACCAGGAATGCCGCCTGCGTACTGGTGACGCATTCGCAGGCCGCGGCCGCGACCGCGGACCGCGTCGTGATACTCACCGCGCAGGGCCTGCGCGAGGGCCGCTGATGCCCTCGCCGCCCGCGCTCGCCTTGTCGCCTGCGGCGCTGTTCCTCGCGCCGCTGGCGCAGCACAAGGGCAGGCTCGCGGTGTCGGTGCTGGCGATCGCGCTGGGCGTGGCCCTGGGGTACGCGGTGCAGCTGATCAACAATGTGGCGCTGAACGAATTCTCGCAGGCGGTGCGCGCGCTCGCGGGAGAGGCCGATCTGGAGATCCGCGGTCCGCGCGCGGGCTTCGACGAAATGCTCTATGCGCGCATCGCGCGCCTGCCGCAGGTGGCCGTGGCGAGTCCGGTGCTGGAAGTCGATGCCAGGCTGCCCGGCAGGCGCGAATCGCTGCGCATCCTGGGGGTGGACGCATTCCGCGCGGCGCTGGTTCAACCCGGACTGATCGCCGGTGCGAGCGCGGACAGGCTCGAGCTGTTGCGTCAGGACGCGCTGTTCCTCAGCGCGGCCGCGGCCGACAGCCTGGGCCTGAAGACCGGCGACCGGCTCGCGCTGCAGGTCGGGCTGGCCGAGGTG
>JACZJV010000002.1 GCA_014860355.1 Burkholderiales bacterium
GAACATGCGCGTACGCAGCGGCGCGATCTGGTGGCCGAAGAGTTCGCTGTGGCCGGTAATCAGATAGCCACCCTCGTCCAGCGTAGCGGCGAACTGCGCCGTGATCCGTGACACCGCCTCCGCGTCGAGGTAAATGAACACGTTGCGGCACAGAATCAGATCGATATGCTCCAGCCCGGTCGCGGCGTCGGGGAAGCGATCGCGCAGCAGATCGGCGTGACGGAAGCTCACCATGGCGCGAAGTAGCGGGTCGATCTTCCATTGATCGCCGCTAGCGTGGAAATAGCGCTGCCTGCGTGTCTCGTCCAGCGCGCGAAACGACCAGCTTCCAAATACGCCGCGGCGTGCCTGCTCCAGGGCGGCGCCGTCGATGTCGCTGCCGAGGATCCGCACATCCCAGCCGGCAAGGCGGGGCGACAGTTCGTGCACCAGCATCGCCAGCGTATACGCCTCCTGGCCGGCGGCGCAGCCGGCGCTCCACAGGCGCAACTTGCGCTCGCCGGCGCGGCGCGCAATCAATTCCGGGAGCAGCTTGCTCGCGAGCAGGTCGATCTGCCCGAGGTCGCGGAAGAAATACGATTCGCCGGTGGTGAACTGTGCGCTCAGCAATTCGCGCTCGTGCTGCGCAATGTCACCGTCTTCGGTCAGCATGCGGCAATAGGCTTCGGCGCCGCCCACGCCGCCGCCTCCAAGCCCATGCGCGCGCTCCCCGGCCCATTGCAGCAGCCGCTCGCGATCGGATTCGCGCACGCGCAGCCCGGTGGCCTGCCGCACGAGTTGCTCGATACGCGCCGGCATAGTGCCGGTCGCGTTCATCGATTCGTTATTGGGCCTGCCGGCGTCAGTCATGGTGTTGCGCGACCCGACTCTGCATTGCCGCGGCCCCACCGTTCAGGGCACGGTCGATAGCGGGCAATAGTTCGTGGAAGACCCTGTCCTTGGCGATATAGGCGCATGCACCCGCGGCGCGCGCGCGTTCCACGTAGGCCTCGGCGGTGTGCTGCGACACGACGATGATCCGGGTTGCGGGCAAAGTTGCGCGAATGCGCGGTATCAATTCGATGCCGTTGGCGTCGGGCAGGGCCACATCCATCAATACCAGCTGCGGGCATCCACGATGGCATGCTTCCAGCGCCTGCGCGCCGTCGGCGGCTTGCAGGACGACGGACTGCGGAAATCCGCATTGCACGAATTCCGCGAGCGCCCGCCGCATGCCGGCGTCGTCTTCCACGATCAGAACCACGAGTTTCGATTTCATCTTCGACACGCTCTTCCGTCTATTCGACCAGTCGAAATGCGCTGGCCGAACGAACAGCGGTCGGTGCAGGCCCACTGCTTCGATGGCCGACTCTAGTGCAGACGCCGGGCGCTGTCTGTCAGGAATCTACCGATCCTTGTGTAGGGAATTCTCGATGGTCGATGCTGCGCCGCGGACGGCGCAAAGGATACCAAGCCGAATCGCGTCCCGTTTCGCCGGGCGAGGCTAGCCTCGCGCTAGTCGAGTACCGTGATTCCCTGCTGGATCGAGAATCTCACCAGTGCGGGCAGATCATGGAGGTCCAGTTTCTGCATCATGCGGCTGCGATAGGTATCCACTGTCTTCGGTGAAAGTCCGAGGCCGGCCGCGATTTCGGCGCTGGTGCGCCCGGCTGCGACCAGTGGCAGGATTTCGCGCTCGCGCTTGCTCAGGCGGTCCAATGGTTTTGTGCGGCGGGGGCGCGTGGCCAGATTGGCGGTGATCTCGGCCACCCGTTCGGAAAGGTAGCGCCCTCCGGCGTGCACGGTGCGTACCGCCTGCAGCACCTGCGTGGCAGCATTTTCCTTGAGGACATATCCGCTGGCGCCGGCGTCCAGCGCGTTGAAGATGTGATCCGGGGTCGAGTGCATCGAGAGTATGACCACATGGGTTTCGGGCGATTGTTCCAGAATCTGCCGGGTTGCCTCGATGCCGTTCAGATGCGGCATCGCGATGTCGGCAACGACGACCTCCGGATGCAGACGCGCGATTGCCTCCAGTGCGTCCCCGCCATTGCGCGCCGTTCCCACCACGCGCATGTCTTCCTGCGCGTTGATAAGCTGAGTGAGCCCCTCGATGATGACGGGGTGATCGTCGACGATGAAGACCGTAATCGGCATGGGAATCGAGCGAGACTCCGGGGCGCTAGACTACGCGCGTCGGCCTCACTCTAACGCAAATCGCGCCGAATCGTGACCACGACGCGCGTTCCCGCCCCGGGGGCAGAGTCCACGCTGAGCGTGGCGCCGACCGACTCGGCGCGCTCGCGCATGATCGCGAGCCCCCAGCTTGGGCGTCCCACCGGAACGCGTGCGACGTCGAAACCGCTGCCGTTGTCAGATACGTTCAGTCGCAATTCCTCCGCGGAACCGTCGAACAGCACTTCAATCCCGCTCGCTTGTGCGTGCGTCACCGCGTTGAGCAGCGCGCCCTGGGCGACGCGAAACAGGGCCATTTCAACTGCCTGCGGCAGCCGCGGCACGGTTTCGTCGCCGCTGATCGACAAGCGCACCGTTGCGAGCCTGGAGAGTTCGTGCACGTAGGCGCGCAGCGCTGCGCCCAGGCCATAGTCGTCCAGCGCCGGTGGATGCAATTCGGCCATCAGGTCGCGCACATGCGTAGTCGCTTCTTCGAGCATGCGCTGCGTGTCCTCGAGGCGTGCGCCCAGCGTTTGCCGCAGCCCCGGCGGAAGCCCGGCCCCGAGTATGCCGAGGTTCAGACTGATGGCGGACAGGCTGGCGCCGACGCGGTCGTGCAGTTCGCGATTGATCCGGCGCCGGATCGCATCCTCGGTCTCGATCAGCGATTGCGACATTTCGCGCAGCCGCCGGCTGGATTCGCGCAGGGTTGCGTCAGTTTGCTTGCGCTCGCTGATGTCCGACGAAATGCCGATAATACCGATAAGCCTGCCGTTTTCGCCCAGGACGGGCGTGTCGTGAATCTCCGCCGGGAAGATCGTTGCATCCCGGCGCTGCACTGGAAACTCGCCCGACCATTCACGGCCCTGCGCGAGTTCAGCCATGATCGCCTGCGCTTGCGCCTGGGATACCTGAGGAACGGTGACGTCAAAAATCTTGCGGCCCAGGACTTCGTCTTCGCGCCAGCCGTACAGACGTTCGGCGGCGCGGTTCATGTAAGTGATGCTTCCTTCGGCGTCGGTGGCGATTAAAGCCTGCCCCACCGCATTCAGCAGCATTGCACGAAACCGCAATTGCTCATCGGCAATTTTGCGCTCGGTGATGTCGGTACCGATGCCGCGGTATCCGGCAAAAGCGCCGGCCGCGTCGAACAGCGGATCGCCGCTGAGCAGTATGAACCGCGGGCTGCCGTCGATGCCCATGCGCGATATCAGAAAATCGCGGAACGGCAGGTTCGCATCGAGCAGCGCTCGGTGCGCGGCCCAGCCGGCTGCCCCCGGGGACAGATGGGGCAGTTCCCAGCGGCGCCGGCCGAGGTGCGCGTCATTGTCGAATCCCGATATCATGCTCGGTTTTCGGTACGGGGAATTGCGGTAAGTGAAGCGGTGCGCGGCGTCGGTCTCCCAGAGGAAATCGGAGGACATTGCGACGAGGCTGGCAAGGCGCCCCTCGTTCAGCTGCAGCTTCTGGTTCATCGCCTCCAGTTCCGCGAATTTCTGCTCCAGTCCTCGTGCGAGCCGGGACGTGAAAGTAGGGGGTACGGTGCGTCGCTCAGGCAGGTCGCGGCGCGCCGTGGCAAGCGCACCACGCCGGTCGACTAAAGTCGTTATGCGGTAGCCCTGCGCCTGGAGCAGTGCTTTAAGGCGGTTGTGATCTTCTTCGCGGTCTTCGACGATCAATACATGATCCATAAAGTGCCTTCCTGGATCCGAATTCCGACGCGCGCGCCGGGTAGCCGCTTGCATTCGGCCGCTTTATGCTTACGCCGCGGCGGCCCGTGTCCGATGATCTGTGCCGGGACAGAACTCAGAGGCAGAACAAGTCTACACCAAGCCGAAATGTGCGCGGTTGCGCCGTCCGGGAAGGCCTCGCGGTACCCGCAGAGTAAGCTTGCGCAGCGCTCAGGCTGTCTGCACCAGCTCGCCGGATTTGGCACGGATGCGCGTCTGCCCTGCAGGACTGGCGCGCGCGGGCAGATTTTTGCGTTGAAGATTACCGCAGCAGATAGAGAGCAGCCGGGCGGCGCGAGACTTGGCACCGCGGCTCACTTATGCCAATTTGGCCTTGAGCGCGCGCAGGTTCGCAAGCAGGGCGGGAATGTCCGTGCGGATAGTGCTCCACAGCGTGTCGTTGTCGATGCCAAGATATCCGTGGATCAACCGGCGCCGCGGAGTCAGACATGGACTGCTTCTTTTTCGATATATGGGCGTAGCTCCGGTCGCAGGGCTTTTTCAGTCACCAGGTCTATTGGGCAGGCGAACAAGTCTTCGAGGTAGAATTGGACGCCGAAGTAGCGCTCTGATGTGGCCGGGCCGTCGAAGGCGACCAGAATATCCAGGTCGCTATCGCCGCGCGCGGTGTCACGCGCGGTGGATCCGAACAGTGCAAGACGCGTAACGCCGTAGCGTGCCGCCACGATGGGTTTGCATTGCGCGAGCAGTTCAAGCGCGCGTGAACGATTCATTGCAGTCTCCGCTCCAAGCCTGGCTGGTGTTCCTAGTCACTGATCCGTCGGATTGTCGCCCGAATGGTACCGCCTTCTGTTGCTCGTCGCCAATGCTTCCCCGAAATTGTCCATCCGCGAGCAAACTCACTCCCATTGAAGTGATCTTCACTCGGTGTTATCGTATTCGCCACAGTTGCGGGTGCGCCCGCGTCGCGCGCAGGTTCGCAAGCAGAACGGGAATGTCCGAGTGGAGTCACGCGCGGTGGATCCGAATAGCGCAAGACGCGTAAGGCCTTGGCGGGCCGCCACACACTGCGGGGCCATTCCAATCGAAGCTAAGCGCCGACGTACGTGACGACGCCCGGCTTCGCAGTCGGGATAGACACAAGCAGATCTGGCACAAGCGCCTGAAGATCGCCCAGTCGATTGGAATGGGCGCGCAGCACAATGACCGCAATAGCGAAAGTCGGAAGATTTTGCTGGAAGGAAAGATTCCGATCGACGGTCACAAATGTGTCGAACTCTTTCGCTGCCAGCGCAAGCAGCTCGCCATTCTTGATAGTCATCCATCCCAGCTGGCGTGCCGTCGAGACTTCGTGACCATCAATATAGCGGGCGAGACGCCAGTCTACGCATTCATCGAGAAACACTTTCACGAGGCGCTTGCGACTAGTCGGTCCTTCGCCTGCTCAAGAAATTGGACGACCTGTTCCCGGTCAACAGATGGAAAACCAAGCAGAAAATCGTCGATGGACTCTCCGGACTCGAGGTAATCTAGGAGCGTCTGCACCGGCACGCGGGTGCCGCTAAAGACTGCGGTGCCTCCCATCACTTCGGGACTGCAGGAGATGACTGGTTTTTCCATATCGTCAGACTACCCCTAACCCTGTGGCCGGTGCAACTGCCTAAGACGGACTTGCTGAGGATTTGCCTGGGTGCCATGGCGTCGATGCGGACTATGGCCTCCCTGGAAAGTTGACCGGCCAGCTAAGCACCCACAGCTGCGGCTGCGCCGGCCAGCTGCCACGCGCGAGCATGCGTGCGCCGTCGAATACGAGCCAGCTCTCGCGCCCGTAGTGCGGCAGCGGGCGTGCGAGGGCGGCAAGCGCAACCGCGTCGCGCGCCGATACCAGTACGACGACGCGTCCGTCGCCGGTGCGCGCAGTCCACACTTCGGCGCTACCGCGGCCGGCGGCCAGAC
>JACZJV010000061.1 GCA_014860355.1 Burkholderiales bacterium
CCTGCACCCGCACCCGCACCCGCACCCGCGCCCAAACCCGCGCCCAAGCCGGTCAAGGAAAAAGTGACCATGGCCGCCGACACGCACTTTGACTTCGACAAAGCCGTGCTCAAGCCCGAAGGCAAGTCCAAGCTCGACGACCTGGTGGGCAAACTGAAAGCAGTCAATCTGGAAGTCGTGATTGCCATCGGCCATACCGACAGCATCGGCAGCAATGCCTACAACCAGAAACTGTCGCTGCGCCGCGCCGGCGCCGTCAAAGCCTACCTGGTGAGCAAGGGCATAGAAGCCAACCGCATCTACACCGAAGGCAAGGGTGAGACGCAACCGGTGGCCGACAACAAGACCAAGGAAGGACGCGCCAAGAACCGCCGCGTCGAAATCGAGGTGGTGGGAACCCGCGAAAACTAGATTCCGGCGGATCTTTCAAGGGCCCCGCGCGAGCGGGGCTACTTCTTCTGTGCAAGCAGGAAGCAATCCTGAAACAGCATCCTAATGTACGCCGCGGCGGAAGTTGTACCCTTTGAAGCTGAGGATCATCCCGTCCTGCGTAATCTGCTCCAGCTTGAGACCGGGGGCCACCTCCTGGCCTTCGTGCAGCAGGCGGTTGTTGATGCCCACCAGGCGGTCCCCTGCCTTGACCGAATAGGCGTGAACCGAAATCGACATCGGCGGAAGCTCCTGCTGAATCGCCAGCGGCAGATCGGCCATCGCCATTACATTGCGTAGCGGTGCAGCCTCCGCCGGGAGGCTGTCGGGGCTTTCGCGCTTGCGCGGCAGCGTCGCCGCAGCGTCTTTCGGTGCCTCTGCGTCGGTCTTGGACGCCGCAGTCCGTTTCTTCGACTTGAGGCCCGCGGTCTCCTTTTTCTTCACCGGCCCAGCTGCCGGGACGGGGACAGCCCGTGATGCCGGCGCCGAATCCCGTGCGCTTTTCTGCACATTCGCTTCCGGCTCCGGCCCGGGAGCAATATCGGAGCGTGCCGCCGCATGCGGGCTAGCTGCCGGCTCTGGCCGCTGCGCATCGATGGCTGCCGGCGCAGGAGCGCTCGGCTCCGGCTGCAGCGGACGCAGCCAGCCGATTGCCATGCCCGCACCCACCAGAAAGAGCGCGAACAAACCGTAGTAGAGCAGCGCCGGCCGCCTGGGCACCACTGCCGCCACCTGCCCCAGCAGCAGCTTCGGCGCGTCGCCGCGCTGGCGCTGGCGCTGCTGATCGGATTTGCGCAGGGCATCGAGGATATACGACACGCCTATTTCCCCCCCGGCTCGCGCGACAGTTTCGGCGCCGTTTCGTCCGCCACCGCAGCAAGGTGCATGAGCGTGCGCGGACCTACGACGCCGTCCGGAATCAGCCCCTCGGCGAGCTGAAATTGTTTCACCTGCTGCAACAGCGCCTGATCGAACAGCGTATTCTCGCCGGCTTCTGCACTGCCCCCCCGGGCCAGTGCCAGTTGCCGGGCGAGCCACGCCACGGCAGGTCCGCGCTCGCCCGCGTGTATGTTTTCGTGCGCATCGGCCGGCATGCGCCAGAGCAAGCTGTACTGCCCCGACCATTGCGCGCCGAGCGCGCCTACGGCGACCGTGGTGGTCTGCGTTCCCAGGGCGAAACTCGCGGTTTTGTCGCCCAGCGCGGTCAGCGTCGCGTGAAATTCCCGTCCCTGCGCATCGCGCAGCAGCAGCACCGCGGGCCTGTTCGATTCGCGCAACTCGTCCAGGCCGGCGCGCGCGCCGTAGCAGCGCAATCCCAGGCTTTCGGCCTGCTTGCAGGCATCCCCGCCCTTATAGTCCGCGCCCCAGGCGCGGAACAAGGCTGCATAGGCTAGCGCGCGGCTGTCTGAGAGCGCCAGATCCGCCGGCCACTCGAGCGTGTCCGGCGGTGCTGCTGCTGCGGGCTTGGGCGCGGGGGCGAGCGCAGCGGGGTTTGGCGCAGCCGGCGCCGTGATTTTCGCTTGCTCCGCAGCCGGCCTGGGCTCGCCCTGCTCCTTCCAATACACCGCGAGCGCAAGCGCCGCGCCGGCGAGCAGGACTGCGCCGGCGCCGAGCTTGCGCAGCACACCGCGCCACGCTTTGGGCTTGTGAAACACCTCGCGCGCGGCCTGCGCCAGCGTCGCGGCGTCGATGCGCTCTTTGCCCTGCACATAGGCGCCCAGCAGCGCGCGGTCGCACAACACGTTGATGACCCGGGGTACACCGCCGCTCAGGCGGTACAAGCGACCCATCAGCCGGGCGGGAAACAGCTGCCGCTGCGCTCCCGAGATCTCGAGCCGGTGGCGTACGTACGCGGCGACTTCGGGCTTGGTCAGCGGACCCAGGTGATAGCGCGCGACGATGCGCTGGCTGAGCTGCCGCAGTTCCGGCCGCTCCAGTATCAGCGCAAGCTCGGGCTGGCCCAGCAGGATGATCTGCAGCAGTTTGCGCCGGTCGGTTTCCAGATTGGTGAGCAGGCGCATCTGCTCCAGCACTTCGGCCGAGAGATTCTGCGCTTCGTCGATGATCAGCACGGTGTGCCTGCCCCTGGCGTGGGCGTCGAGCAGGTAAGCATTGATGCAATCGACGAACACCTTGACGCTGGTATTGCCGGAGGGGTAAGCGATGCCGAATTCGACGCAGATGGTCGAAAGCAGTTCCTCCACGGTCAGCTTGGGATTGAAAATGTAGGCTACATCGCAGGATTCCGGAATCTGCTGCAGCAGGCAGCGGCACACCGTGGTCTTGCCCGCCCCTATCTCCCCGGTGAGCAGCACGAAACCGCCATCGCCGCCCACGCCATAGAGCAGGTGCGCCAGCGCTTCCTGGTGGCGCTGGCTCAGGAACAGATAGCGCGGGTCCGGCGCGATGGAGAACGGCGCGTCGACGAGGCCAAAGTAATGTTGGTACATGCAGACCGCTAAGCGGGAAGGATGCCGCCATTATAGCGGCCAGCGCGCCACGCAGCGCGATTCGCCTGTGCCGCGCCAGCGCAAGGCGATGCGCTAGCGGCGGGCAAACGCGGTCAAAACCCTGCGCTACGCGCTGCGCCCGTCATTCCTCGCTCGAGTTCTCGCGTATCAACTCGCGAAACCTGAGCAGTTCGAATTCCTCGCCGCTCAGGACCACGCCCTGCGGGATGAGCAGACAGGTCTTTTCGCCCTTGCGGTATTCCATGTTCTGCCCGGGCACGAAGGCCCCGGTCCGCAGCAGCACGCGCACTTCGCCGGGTGGCTCGCTGCCGTCGACGCTCAGGATGCCGCTTTCGCCGCCTGCGCCCCCGCTCACGCTCAATTCCACCAACTGTGCAGATCTGGCGATGGTCTGGATGCCGACCGATCCTTTCAGCGGTACTTCGCGCTGCAGTCGCCGGATCACGCCCAGCACCCAGTTGTCGCCGCCCTCGGGTTGCAGGCCGAGCAGGCAGCCAATTTTCAGCCACTCGCCCTTGACTTCCGGGATGCCGGCGCCGAAACCGCCGGCGCTGACGTTCTCCACGATCCAGCTCTCGGCGCCGGAGCCGTCGTGCCCGGGTTCACCGCCGATCACGGCCAGCACGCCGTCGTAGCCGTGAACGACGTTGAGGCGCGATTTAACCCGATGGCGCTGGTGCCTGCGCTCGGGCGGCCTGGGCGACCAGTACAGGGCCAGGTGATTGAGCACATCGAGCACGGTGTCCGCAGGATAACTGCCGCCCAGATTCACCTGCGACGGAACCGCGCCCGAGGTCTTGATGGTGTCGATCAGCGCTTCCAGATCCTCCAGCGCCTTGCCCGCGGCAAAAAAGCGCAGCGTCGGCGCATGCTGCGGCGGACGCGCGAGTCGCAGCGGCGCCTGGCTGGTGGCCAGATCGATCCAGTATGCGATGTCGGGCTGCTGGTCCAGGCGCAGGGTGAATGAAGTGCAAAAGTGGGCGATCAGCCGCTCGCACAATTCCATCTCCAGCGGCAGCAAGCTGTCGGGCGAGGACGCGGACAGCATGACCGCCTTAAGGAATTCCTGCTCCGGCGTGGACTCGCCCGGGACCCCGGGATAGAGCGTCACCCGCGTTTGCGCGAAATTGCGGGTTTCCGCCAGGGCGTAGACCTTGGCGATGACGCCCCACACCGACTGATCCATCGGCCCGTAGCGCACGTACATCCATTTCACCTGGGCGGCGAGCGCGCGCAGCGCGCGCGCGAGCAGCAGCGGCATGCCGCCCTTTTGCGCGTCCGCGCCCTTGGCACCGGCGGCGTAAAGATCGATGCAGCCGGAGTAGGCCAGCCCCGCCTCGCGCCAGTATTCGTATATTGCCCTCCACAGGCGGATTTCCTGGAATTTCGCCAGCCGCGGCGTCGCCATGTATTCGCGCGCGAGTTTGCGCAGCTGGGTCTGCGCCGCCTCGTCGATTAGCTGCACCAACTGGATGCGGTATTCCGCCTTGAAGCCCTCCTCGGCCATGACCGACTGCAGCCAATGGGTGAGTTCCTCCGCGCACTTGACGGTATCGGTGGCGGGCAATTCCTCAAGGAGCTTCCTCGCCTCCCTGATCCCGGCCATCGGGTGATCCGGCTTCTTGCCTCCGAACAGGCTGATCATGCGCAACTCGCAGAAAATTTGGGCGGCTCAATCATGCGGGCAAATGCGAAATAAAATCAATGCCCGCAGCCGGGTTTAACATTGTTTAACAGCGACAGGATAGCGCTGCACATTGGGGCGGCCTCCCCGCATACACTCCCCTGCATCCGCCCTTGCAAAATTCATTTTGCAAGGGCGCCTAAGGCATAGGGCGCGGCAGCTGCGCGCGCAAATTGCCGATCTGCGCCTCGAGCTCGCGTATGCGCTTGATCAGCGTGAGCGTCAGGGCGAGCGCCTGCGCATCCAGCTCCAGGTCATCGCGCAAGCGAACCGCAGCCTGCACCGTAAGCACGACATCGCCGCTGAAGGTCCACTCTGCATCCTGCGCGCTGATCGGCGCAAGCGCGCCGTAATCCACAAGCTCGCGCAACTCGGCTTCCGACATGCCGGAAAGGCGCACGAGTTCGGCAATCGAACACTCGCAATGGGCGTCCAGCCACATTTCATCGGCTTGCTCAAGCTTCATGTCTGATCTCCCGTTCGAAATGTCCGCGCGGATTGAAAGTCGAGCCGTCCGCCAGTTCCTTGAACAAGGCCCGCTCGCGCTCGCTCAGCACCGTGGGCACCACGATCTGCACGATGGCGTACAGGTCGCCTTCGCCTGCACCCGGCTTTGGCAGTCCGCGCCTTGCGAGCCGCAGCTTCTGCCCCGCGTGCGTACCCGGCGGCACCTTGAGATGGACCGGGCCGACCAGCGTAGGCACTTCGACCACGGCGCCGAGCGCAGCTTCCCATGGCGTCAGGGGCAGGTCCAGGTACAGGTCGTGACCGCTGACCCGGTAGAGCGCGTGCGGGTGCAACGCGATGTTCAGATACAGGTCTCCGTCGGGCCCGCCGCCCGTACCCTTGCCGCCCTTGCCGCGCAGCCGCAGCCTCTGCCCGTCAGTTGCGCCTTTGGGAATGCGCGCCTTGAAGGATCGCTCGACGCGATGCAGCCGGCCGCGCTCGTCGTATTCCGGAACGGTGAGGTTCAGCTCGACCGTGGCACCGCGACTGGCTTCGTCCAAAGTAATGTGCGCCGTGACTTCGTAATCCTGGCCGGGCATCCTGAAAACGCCGTCCTGCCTCCCGGCGTGCGGCCCGGCGTGCCGCCCGCGGCCCGCAAGCCCGGCGAACAGATCCGCGAGGTCGATGTCGTCGAACGAGAACTGCGTATCCCCAAACTGCCTGCCCCAGTCCGGAGGCGGCTGAAACTCCTGTCCCGGCCGATGTTGCCCGAGCTGATCGTAGGCAGCGCGTTTTTCCGGATCCTTGAGCGTCTGGTAGGCCTCGGCGATCTCCTTGAATTTTTCCTCGCCGGCGGGATCTTTCGACACGTCCGGGTGATATTTGTGCGCGAGCCTGCGGTAGGTCTTCTTGATCGCGTCGGTGTCGGCGTCGCGTTCGACTCCGAGGATCTGGTAGTAGTCCTTGTATTTCATTCCTTACTCCCGGCACGGAACTCGAATCACGGCGATCGCGCCTGCGTATCGTGCGCCTCCAGTGGTTCGACGTGTATGGTGACCGACGCCCTGGCCAGATGAGCCGCGATCGATTCCTCCAGCCGGTCGCACAGGGCGTGGGATTCGCGCACATTGGTGTCCCCGGGCAACAGCAGGTGAAAATCGATGAAGCGTGTGGCACCCGCCTTGCGCGTGCGCAGCGCATGAAAACTCACCCCCTCGGGCAGCCCTGCCCGGATGAGTTCTTCGGTCATGCTGATTTCCTGGGGCGACAAGGCCGCATCCATCAGGCCGTCGATGGAGCGGCGCAGCAAATCCACACCGGTGACGACGATGTGCAAGCCGACGGCGATCGCAATCAGCGGATCGAGAATTTTCCATTCCGGCATGAACACGATGATCAGCAGGCCGCCCAGCACGCCGGCCGAGGTCCACACGTCGGTCAACAGGTGCTTGGCGTCCGCCTCGATGGTGACGCTGTCATGCTTCGCTGCGACTTTGAGCATGGTGCGGGCCGCGGCGAAGTTCATTGCCGCGGCCAGCAGTCCTACGGCTATGCCCCAGCCGAGGTTGTCCGGCAGCACCGGGTGCATGAAGCGGCTCCATCCGGCGTAAATAATGGACGCGGCGGCAAACAGAATCAGCGTACCTTCTACGCCGATGGAGAAATACTCGGCCTTGTCGTGGCCATAGGTGTGGCGATCGTCGGCCGGCCGCTCGGCGATGGTAAGCGCGGTCAGGGCGACCAGGCCGGCGGCGAGATTGACCAGCGCCTCCAGCGCGTCGGACAGCAGGCTGACCGAATCGGTCAGAAAATACGCGCCAAACTTCAGGGCTAGCGTACCGATCGACGTGGCGATCGAAAGCAGGGCCATTTTGCGTATGGCTTTCATAGACTCTTTATCTTTTGCCTGGCGCCACAGAAGTGATCCGAATCCAGCCCTGGTCCGCGCGCGGTCGAGCGCAGCCTCATTATGCCACCTGGGAACAGCATCGCTGGCAGCGCCTTCAGCGCAAACAGCGAGCCGCTTGACATCGCATATTATTTCGATAATACTCGAAATATGGTAATTGCAACCGCAAGCAAGGCGCTCGCCGCACTGGGCCACGAGACCCGGCTGGCGATCTTTCGCCTGCTGGTGCAGGCCGGGCCGCAGGGCGTCAACGCCGGCCTGATCTGCGAAAAACTGCAACTCGCGCCGGCGACGCTGTCCTTTCACCTCGCCCACTTGAGCCGGGTCGGGTTGATCAGCGGGCGCCAGGAGGGACGGTTTATATTTTATGTCGCCGACTACGCTGCGATGGATGAGTTGTTGGCCTATCTCACCGACAACTGTTGCCAGGGCGCGCAATGTCTCCCCAGGAACGGCGAAACTACCACCGCGACAAAGCGGCGGCGCACGGCGTCCGCACGCTGATTCCACCGAACTCCCATGGCTGATCGTATGTTCAATGTACTTTTTCTATGTACCGGCAACTCTGCCCGCAGCATCCTCGGCGAGGCCATACTCAATAGTTCCGGAAAGGGGCGCTTTCGCGCCTTTAGTGCTGGCAGCCACCCCGCGGGCAAGGTAAATCCCTACGCCATCGAGCTCCTGCAAAAGCAGGAAATCGCAGTTGGCGAATTGCGCAGTAAGAGCTGGGACGAATTTTCCGGCCCCGCAGCGCCAAAGCTTGATTTCGTCTTCACTGTTTGCGACAACGCGGCTGGCGAAGTGTGTCCGTTTTGGCCGGGACAGCCGATGACGGCGCACTGGGGAATTCCCGATCCTGCAGCGGTAGCAGGCACTGATGAGCAGAAGCGAAAAGCCTTCCTCCAGGCCTACATGCAACTCAATACCCGTATCGGCCAGTTCCTTAGCCTGCCCATGAACAGGATCGACAAGCTTTCGCTCCAGGCGAAGTTGGATGCAATCGGCAAACTCCGCGAAGATGGCGAATTGAACATGAGCGCGCAGTCGAACGTCATTCCGAGTCCCGCGGCCAGCGCGCCCATGAGCGTGTTCGAGCGCTATCTGACGCTATGGGTATTTCTTTGCATCCTGGCCGGGATCGTTTTCGGCCAGGCGCTTCCGGATTTGTTCCACGCTTTGGGCAGGATGGAAGTCGCCCGGGTCAATCTACCTGTAGGTCTGTTGATCTGGGTGATGATCATTCCAATGTTGGTCAAGGTCGATTTCGGAGCATTGCACGAGGTCAGGCAGCACGTGCGCGGGATCGGTGTCACGCTATTGGTGAACTGGCTGGTCAAGCCGTTTTCGATGGCCTTTCTCGGCTGGCTGTTTGTGCGCAACCTGTTTGCGCCCATGCTGCCGGCCGAGCAGCTCGACAGCTACATCGCCGGCCTCATCCTGCTGGCGGCGGCACCCTGCACGGCCATGGTATTCGTCTGGAGCCGGTTGTCCAATGGTGATCCGCTATTTACGCTTTCCCAAGTCGCCTTGAACGACACCATCATGGTGTTCGCTTTCGCTCCCATTGTTGCGCTTTTGCTCGGCATTTCAGCCATTAGCGTGCCATGGGACACGCTGGTGACTTCGGTAGTTCTCTACATCGTGATCCCGCTCGCGGTTGCGCAGATCTGGCGCAAGCGCCTGCTCGCGCAAGGTCAGGCGCATTTCGACGCGATCATGGCGAAGATCAGCCCGTGGTCGATTGGGGCGCTCCTCGCGACTCTGGTTCTGCTTTTTGCATTCCAGGGCAAAGCCATCATCGAGCAGCCGCTGATCATCGCGCTACTCGCCGTCCCCATCCTGATCCAGGTGTTCTTCAATTCCGCGCTGGCCTACTGGCTCAACCGCGCGGTCGGCGAGACGCACAATGTCGCCTGCCCCTCGGCGCTGATCGGCGCGTCCAACTTTTTCGAACTCGCCGTAGCCGCCGCCATCAGCCTGTTCGGCTTCGAATCCGGCGCGGCGCTCGCCACCGTGGTCGGCGTGCTGATCGAGGTGCCGGTGATGCTACTCGTAGTCAAGGTGGTCAACTCCACGCGCGGCTGGTACGAGCGCGGCATTTAAACCAATCGGCAAAGGAGCGTATCCATGGGCGTCGAAAACATTCGTGAGGTCGTGAAACAGAAATACGGCGAAGCCGCGCTGCGGGTCCAGGGTGCAGGCGCCGCCTGCTGCGGCAGCAGCCGTGAGGCAGCAGCCGGCTGTGACCCGATCACCTCCAATCTCTACAGCAGCGAGCAAAGCGGCGCAGTGCCGCAACAGGCCATGCAGGCTTCGCTGGGCTGCGGCAATCCGACGGCGCTGGCGCAGTTGAAACCCGGCGAAACCGTGCTCGACCTGGGTTCGGGCGGCGGCATCGACGTGCTGCTCTCGGCCAGGCGCGTCGGCCCGGCCGGAAAGGCCTACGGTCTGGACATGACAGACGAAATGCTGGCGCTCGCGCGCGCCAACCAGAAGCAGGCCGGCATCGACAATGTCGAATTCCTCAAGGGCGAAATCGAGAACATCCCGCTGCCGGACGACTCGGTCGATGTGATCATTTCCAATTGCGTGATCAACCTGTCTGCGGACAAGGACCGGGTGCTGCGCGAAGCGTTCCGGGTGCTCAAGCCCGGCGGCCGCTTCGCCGTCTCCGACGTAGTCGTCACCGCCGAGATTCCGGAGGCAATCCGCAGGCGCGTCGAACTGTGGATAGGCTGCATCGCCGGCGCACTGCGCGATACGCAATACCGGGAGAAGCTTGCCGCGGCGGGCTTCGAGGACATCGAGCTCGAACCCACGCGCATCTACCAGGTCGAGGATGCGCGCCAGTTCCTCGCCGGCCAGGGCATGGACGTGGACGCGATCGCCTCCCAGGTCGACGGCAAATTCATGAGCGCCTTCGTGCGCGCGAAAAAGCCCGGGCGCCGCGACTGCTGCAGCGCGGACTGCTGCGCTTGAACCGATACTCTTCAGACTGAAGCAAACGCGCGCCCGGCGCGCGCGATGCTCAGTCGCCTTCGAACGCGCACAGGCTGAACACCTTGTGCTTGAGTTTTCTCAGGCGCTTGCTGCCGCCCAGGTCGGGCAGGTCGATCACGGCGCAGACTTCCACGACCGTGCCGCCCATTTTTTCGATCAACTTGACTGCGGCTTCGGCCGTGCCCCCGGTGGCGATCAGGTCGTCCACCAGCAGCACGCGCTCGCCCTTGGCGATCGCGTCGACATGCAGTTCGATGCGATCGAAACCGTATTCCAGTTCGTAGTCGTGCCCCACGGTCGCTGCCGGCAGCTTGCCCTTCTTGCGTATCGGCACGAACCCGACCCCAAGCTGAAACGCCAGCGCGGCGCCGATGATGAAGCCGCGCGACTCGATGCCGGCGATCTTGTCCAGTTTCGCGACGGTGTACCGGTGCACGAATTCGTTGATGGTGACGCGAAATCCGACCGGGTCCTTGAGCAGGGTGGTGATGTCGCGAAACATCACCCCCTGCTTGGGATAATGGGGTACGGTGCGGATGAGCGATTTGATCGGCATGGCTTACCTCCCGCCTATTGCATCATTTCAGGTTCAGCACGCGTCCGGCTACCGCGTCCAGGCGCCGCAGCATCTCCGGGTCGCGCGCCTCGGGCGCGGTGATCAGCGCGTGCTCCAGGGCGCGGCGGCAGCTGCAGCCGGCCGCCGCGGCGTCGCGCCTTAGCCGGGGTGCCACGTTCTTCACCAGGCTGCGCGCTTTCTCCGCGTTCGCGACCAGCACCTTGATGATCGCTTCGACTGTCACGTCGTCGTGGTTCGGGTGCCAGCAGTCGTAGTCGGTGACCATGGCCACGCTCGCGTAGCACATCTCGGCTTCGCGCGCGAGCTTGGCTTCGGGCATGTTGGTCATACCGATGACATCGCAGTTCCAGCTGCGGTAGAGCTCGGATTCGGCCAGGCTGGAGAACTGCGGCCCCTCCATCACCAGATAGGTGCCGCCGCGCGCCACGTCGATGCCGGTTTCGCGCATCGCCGCCTCGAGGTGGTCGCCGAGGCGGCTGCACACCGGACGGGCCATGGAAACATGGGCGACCAGGCCGGTCCCGAAAAAGCTTTTCGTGCGCGCAAACGTGCGATCGATGAACTGGTCGACGATGACGAACATCCCCGGATGCAAATGTTCGCGCAGCGAGCCCACGGCGCTGGCGGAAATGAGCTCGGTCACGCCCAGGCGCTTCAGCGCATCGATGTTGGCGCGAAAGTTGATCTCCGACGGGGGGATCCTGTGCCCGCGCCCGTGCCGCGGCAAAAACACCATGGGCTGGCCGTCGAGCTCGCCGCACAGCAATTCATCCGATGGCTCGCCGAAGGGCGACGAGACCTTCTCCCAGCGCTTGCCGGCGAGGCCGTCGATGTCGTAGACGCCGCTGCCGCCGATGATGCCCAGCACCTGTTTAGCCTGATTTGAACTCATCATTTCCTTTCTTTCGCGACGGATTATGCAAGAAACAACGCCGGGCCCGCAGACGACGTGGCTGCGTTGCCGGAACCGGTAATGCGTTGCACTCCCGGTACACCTTTCAATCCTGCCTCCGGTAAGGCAGCACGATGCGTATCTCGAACCTGTCCCCGGCCACCTCGGTGGCGAGGCTGGCCTCCACGTCGAAATGCAGGGCCAGGCGCTCGCGTATGTTGGCGAGCGCCATGCGGTTGCCGACGCGGTGCTGGAAATCGGGGTGATAGGGATTGCTGAGCAGCACGCGCACCTGGTTCTTGTCGAGCGCGATGCAGATGCGCACCGTGCCCGGCTCCGTGCCCGGCTCGATTCCGTGAAAGATCGCGTTTTCCACCAGGGGCTGCAGCAGCAACTGCGGCACCAGCGCATCCTCCGGCATGGTCGCTATGTCCCATTCGACGCGCAGCCGCTCTCCCAGGCGCAGCTGCTCCAGGTTGAGATACTGGCGGCACAGCGCCAGTTCGTCCGCCAGCGTGGACAGGCGCCGATTGTCCTGCATCAGCGCGCGAAACAATTCCGCCAGGTCCTCCAGCGCTTCTTCCGCGCGCTTGGGCTCGCTGCGGATGAGGGAGAGCACGGCGTTGATGCTGTTGAACAGAAAATGTGGCCGGATGCGCGCCTGCAGCGCCTGCAGCCTCGCTTCTGTCAGCGCCGGCGAGTACGCGCGCCGGCGCCAGAAGAAGTAAGCCGCGACAAATGCAGTCAGTAGTGCGCACAGCATCCAGGCCCGCGCCAGGGCAAAAGGCGTGACCGCCTCTCCGGCGACCCTGCCGGCATCGAGCACCAGCGCCGTCCACACGGCTTCCATAAACATGACGACCGCGATTCCCCACGCATAGGGCAGGCGCATGAGCCATTTGGACAGGACATACAAGGCCACCAGCGACAGCAGCAGCACCGGTTCGAGCACGGCGGCGATTTCCGCAAACTGCGGCACGATCTGCGCGAAACTCCGCGACTGCATCAGCGCCGCGGCAAAGCCGCCGATGTTGCCTAGCAGCAGGATGCGCACCGTGACCCCCAGGTTACGGAAGTCCGGCAGCGTGTCCGCAGGGGCGTTTTCATCCATGCTGTGTGTAAGTATTTGAAATACAGACTCAAGCAGCGCGCACCGATAGGAACACAGCGGCCGTTTGGATTCTGACTGCATTCCCGGCAATGCGCAAGGAAGCCCCGCTGGCAGGCTGGACGTTCAAAGTGTATGCATCAACGCGGCCAGATCGTTGCAACATAATGGGGTGTTCACCCTACGATAGCCTAGTCCTTACGCCTTAGTGTGTTCTTTCGCCGGAACAGCCACACTGCAATCGTTCAAATCGTTCCTCGCTGCGACCGGATGGTCGAACAGGAAATCGAAGTCATCTGAACAATGCTGCATTTCGCCGTAGCGTTGATGAGCGAGCGCCGGCAGACTCTGCCGGCAAGTGCGAAGGAGATGAAAAATGGACGATATGCCCGAGGTATCCGCAAGCGCAATCGCGCTATGTGTCGGCGCCGCATTGGGGCTGCTCCTTGCCTTCTCAATCTCACCGTGGCTGGGCATCGCCGGCCTGGTAGGCATAGGATTATGGCCCAGGCGAAATGCGGAGCCCGCGCGGGACCAGTTGTCCTCGTATTTCTAATCGCAGCCGGCACGGATCATCTATAGCCGCGTCACGGCCTGAACCAGTGAGCGCGGTGGATGGGGCGCACGCCGCGCCACCCGGCGGTTCCGTACTGGCGCAAAAGCACAGGCCCGGCCTCTCCCGGCATAAAGTGTCAACCATGTGTCCGGTCTAACACCCTTGTGCGACGGTGCCGGGTAGAGGAGTCGAACCTCCGACCTTCGCATTACGAATGCGCTGCTCTACCAACTGAGCTAACCCGGCTCTGCCATTCAGACAGGTCGATGCGAAAATAAGCATCGACTGGAGCGCGCTATTATATGCGCCGGCACGCGCGCTCACAAGAAAAACGCCGATCAGGAATTGGCAAAACGCCGACAGCGACTGAAATACGCGTGATGCAGGCGCCGGTTGCCGCGCTCAGGGCCCCGGGCGGGTACGTACGATGATGTCTATGCCTGCAGTGATCGCGCCCGCCGGCAAGGGCGGCAGGCCCTCCACGTGCACGCCGGCAGCCGGGATGTCGGTGAGTACGCCGGTGGCGACGTCATAGAAATGATGATGCGCGCTGGTATTGGGATCGTAAAACACTTTGCTCGGATCGACGATCAATTCGCGCACCATTCCCTTGGCGACGAACAGCTTGAGCGTGTTGTAGACCGTCGCCTTGGACGTTTCGGTATGGCGCGCATTGACCAGTGCCAGGATCTGCTCCGCTGAGGGGTGCTGCGGATTTTCGAACAGGGCGTAGCCGATCTCTATACGCTGGTGCGTGGGATTGATTCCGTGGCTGCGCAGCAACTGCGCTACGCTTTCGCGGCTGTGATTTTGTAACTCCATGTTTGCATTATAAATTGGAATTTCGACTTTGTCTAATTCGAACAACTTGACCGGGTCCCGGGAGCGGGAACCCGGAGAATCCGGATACGCCCGAACTCATGCCCTAGCGGCGGCGGCTGCCATGCGTCCGAGACAGATGCGCGGCAGCGCCGCGATGCTATCATTGGGCCGTATGCAGTACAGATGGAGTTCTCCGATGCGCTTGCGATTTCTTGCACTCTTGCTGCTGCTTCCTTTGCTCGCCCAGGCGCAGCTTTACCGCTGGGTCGATGAAAACGGCAAAGTTCATTATTCAGACCGGGTACCTTTATCCGGGGCCAAGAATCTGCAGAAGCAAGCCATCCCTGCCGCACCTGGTTCATCGCCCTTGCCCTACGAATTGCAGCAGGCGGTGAAGAATTTTCCGGTCGCGCTATACACTTCCGAAGGCTGCAAGGACCTCTGCGTCCGGGCGCGCGAGTTGCTGAACAAGCGCGGCGTACCATACAGCGAACACGGGGTCGTCAGCGAAGCGGATATTGCCGAGCTGAAGAGACTCTCCGGTGGCAGCGGCGTTCCCGTCATGACCGTAGGGCGCGAGGTGTATAAGGGTTTCGAGAGCGGGATGTACAAAGCCGCCCTGGACACGGCCGGCTATCCCGCGAACTCACTGCTGCCGGACAGCGTCCAGGCGCGCACGCTCGTCGCCAAGCCGGCACCCAAGGCACCCCCTGCTGTCGCCCCTGCCGCGAGCGGGACAGGGGG
>JACZJV010000062.1 GCA_014860355.1 Burkholderiales bacterium
CTTGAGCTGAATGCCGCAGGCGATGCCCGCTGCGAGGACGGCCTGGGCCAGTGGCGGGAAGCGAGGGTGCTGCCCGGCAGCTATGTCTCCGGGTGGCTGATCGTGCTGGTTCTCGGCGCTGGCGGCAAGCGCGGCCGCCCCCTGGTGCTGCTGCCGGACTCCGCTGCAGCCGAGGATCTGCGCCGCCTGCGAGTCTGGCTGCGCTGGCGTCTGTCCAGGCCGTGAACTTTATGCGCCGGCTGCGGTCACAGGAGGGTCTTCCCCCAAAGTGCGAGGCAAGGATTGAAATTCCCCGGTAGCAGAGCAGTGCCGATCGAAATGCTTGAACTGGACTTCGTCCCGGGCGCTGCATTCCCGCGGGCGTCTGAGCCGTTGGGGTATACTGGGCATGGTCTGAATTCAACTAGCGAAAAACAGCCTCGGGGCTTCAGGGAAGGGCGGCGCATGAGTGAGCGCGACATTGACCAGCAATTGGTCGAGCGTGCGCAGCAGGGCGATAAGCATGCCTTCGAATTGCTGGTCAGCAAGTATCAGCGCAAACTGGGGCGCCTGCTGTCGCGGTTTATCCGCGATGCTGGCGAGGTCGAAGATGTGACGCAGGAGGCCTTCATAAAGGCCTATCGCGCCTTGCCCTCCTTCCGCGGCGACAGCGCGTTCTATACCTGGCTTTACCGCATCGGCATCAACACCGCCAAGAACTACCTGGCGTCGATGGGCAGGCGCGCTCCAACCAGCACCAACTACGATTCGGAGGAGGCGGAAGCGTTCGACGACAGCGAACAGCTGCGCGACCTCAACACGCCGGAGAATGTGCTGATGAGCAAACAGATCGCACAATCCGTGAACCAAAGCATGGATCGGCTGCCTGAAGAACTGAAGGCGGCGATAATGCTGCGCGAGATCGAAGGCATGAGCTACGAAGATATCGCGAAGATAATGGATTGCCCGATCGGCACGGTGCGCTCCCGCATATTCCGTGCACGCGAAGCGATCGCGGAACAGCTGCGGCCGCTGCTGGATATATCCAAAGAAAAGAGATGGTGATGCCATGAAAGAGACTTTGTCCGCGTGGATCGACGACGAGTTGAGCGACCAACAGGCCGGCCAGCTTCCAGCGCAACTCAAGCGCGATGGTGAGCTGCGCCGCAGCTGGGACTGCTACCACCTGATCGGAGACAGCCTGCGCGGCATCCAGGGTCCGGACTTGTGCGCGCAGATTCGCGCCCGGCTCGATGCCGAGCCCACGGTGCTGGCGCCGCAGCGCCGCAGCAAGCCTGAAAAGCTGCGCTGGGCCGCCTTGTCGATGGCGGCGAGCGTGGCCGCAGTGGCTTTCGTCGGCTGGATGGCTCTTCCCGGCACACAGCAGGATTCCTTGCGGCTTGCTTCGGCTCCGGCGCGCGAGGTCCGGCTGGTCGCAACGGCGGCGGGCGAGGGGGCCAAGGACTACCTGCTTGCACACCAGCGCTATTCGCCGAGCAGCGCCATGCAGGGCGTCGCCCCCTATGTGCGCACCGTGGCCGCAAGCCGGGCAAGCACGCGTCGATGAGATTCCTGGCGGTGCTGTTGCTCGCGCTGCTGGCACAGGCAGTGCGGGCGGAAGAACCTGCGCTGTCGTGGCTGCAGCGCATGCATGTAGCAACGCAAACGCTCAGCTACACGGGAACATTCGTCTACCGCAGCGGCGAGCAGTCCGAAACGTCGCGCATCGTGCACGTGGTGGGCCGGAACGGAATACGCGAACGGCTGGAGACGCTGGACGGCTATCCGCGCGAAATCGTGCGCGACGGCGACGAAGTGAAGTGCTACCTGCCGGACCGCATGACGGTAAAAGTCGACAAGCAGACGGATCACAAGATCTTTCCGGGATTGTTGCCGGAAAACCTGCAGGACATCAGCGCGCATTACGACCTCAGTACAGGCGCGGTCGAGCGCGTCGCAGGCTACGATTCCCGGGCTATAATGCTGCAGCCGAGAGACAAGCTGCGATACGGCCGCAAATTATGGGCCGACATGAAAACCGGTATGCTGCTCAAATCCCAGACTTTCAACGAGGAGAACGAACCGATCGAGCAGTTCGCTTTCACCGAGATCAGCATCGGCGGCAAGATCGACGACGAACAACTCAAACCCCGGCTCCTGGCCAGGGCGCGTGTCTGGCATATAGAGAATTCGGCTGCCGTGGCGGCCAAGCTCTCGGTATCCGGCTGGAGCATAAAAGCGGAGCTTCCGGGATTCAAGAAAGTGACCGAGATGAAGCGCACCCAGGGCGGATCGGCCAAAGTCGGGCACGTGATCTACTCCGACGGGCTTGCCGCCATATCGGTGTTCATCGAGCCTATGTCCAACAAGACCTCGCTGCCGCCACCCGGGCTTTCGCGCCAGGGCGCGATCAACATCTACAGCCGGCAGGTCGCGGGTCATCTGGTAACCGTGGTCGGTGAGACACCTGCCGACAGCGTAAGGACGCTGGCCGAATCGGTGGAGTTCCGCACGCCGTGATGAATTGCGCGCGGCCGCCGCAGGCCTGTGCCGGAAAAAATCCGTAATACTCCGCGAAACGCAAATTAAGGGACGTAACGATGCGAAAAATATTGAGTCTATGGCTGCTGGTGCTGCTTCCGCTAGGTGCCTATGGCCAGGTGCGCGAATTGCCGGATTTCACCGAACTGGTGGAACAACAGGGTCCGGCAGTGGTCAACATCAGCACCGCGCAGAACCAGCGCGCACATCCGCAGATCCCGCAGATGCCGAATCTGGAAGAGGACGATCCGTTCTTCGAGTTCTTTCGCCGCTTCATGCCGCAGAATCCCGGCCAGGCGCCGCGCGAGTTTTCTACCCGCTCGCTGGGTTCGGGATTCATCATCAGCGCGGACGGCTACATTCTCACCAACGCCCACGTAGTCGACGGCGCCGATGAAATCACGGTGCGCCTCATCGACAAGCGCGAATTCAAGGCCAAGGTCATCGGCGCGGACAAGCGCACCGACGTGGCCCTGATCAGGATCGACGCGAGCGGACTGCCGGTGGTCAAGCTGGGCGATCCGAACAAGCTCAAAGTCGGAGAATGGGTGCTCGCGATCGGTTCGCCCTTCGGTTTCGACAACACCGTTACCGCCGGCATAGTCAGCGGCAAGGCGCGCTCGCTGCCGCAGGAAAACCTGGTGCCTTTCATCCAGACGGACGCAGCCGTAAACCCCGGAAATTCAGGCGGCCCCCTGTTCAACCTGCGCGGCGAGGTTGTCGGCATCAATTCGCAGATCTACAGCCGGACCGGTGGCTACATGGGACTGTCGTTCGCCATCCCCATCGACATCGCGCTGGATGTGCAGAGCCAGCTGCGCAGCACCGGGCGCGTCAGCCGCGGCCGCATCGGCGTGGTGATCCAGGAAGTCACCAGGGAACTGGCGGATTCCTTCGGCCTGGCCGTAGCGCATGGCGCCCTGGTCAACGCGGTGGAACGCGGCGGCCCGGCGGACAAGGCGGGAGTCGAGGTGAGCGACATCATCATCACTTTCGACGGCAAGAAAGTTGCAAGCTCGAGCGAACTCCCGCGCATAGTCGGCGCCACCCGCCCGGGCAGCAAGGTGGGCATGCAGGTATGGCGCAAAGGCGAGACCAGGGATCTGACGGTAACCGTAGGGGAGATCCCGACGGACAAGGTCGCAGGCGGCGAAAGCAAGCGCGCCAAGCCCGTAGAGGCGGTGGCCAACCGGCTGGGGCTGGTCCTGACGGACCTGTCGGCCGATCAGCGCAAGGAACTGAAGATCGAGAGCGGCGTGCTGGTGGACGACGTGCGCGGCCAGCCACGCGGCGACCTGCGCAAAGGCGACATCATCCTGGCGCTAATCCACAAGGGCACCAATACCGAGGCCAAGAGCGTAGCGCAGTTCAACAAGGCGCTGAACGCCATCGACAAATCGGTCACCATCACCTTGCACGTGCGCCGCGGTGAAAACCAGAGCTTCATCACCATCAAGGGCGTCAACGAGTGACGTTCCGGCAGTGATGCCATCGAGCGGCGTGGACGAGGCGCGTAAGCTGCAGCTCAAGCTCTACGGCCGAAGCTACTGTCACCTGTGCGACGAGATGCTCGCCGCCCTGGCGCCCTTGCGCGAGGAGTTTGGCTTCACCATTGAGCTCGTCGACGTAGACGCCGATGCGGCCCTGGAGCAGCGCTTCGGCATCCTCGTGCCCGTGTTGATGCACGCGGACACCGAACTGTGTCACTATCATCTGGACGCCGCCATAGTCCGGGCCTACCTGGCCAAGCTGAGCTGACGATAGTCGAACGCCTGCGATGTGCGCGCCCATGCTTGCGCGCGTGCCCGGGCATTTGCCCGTCGCCTTCCGGCGAGTGTAGCGTTGCATCCCCAGGGCCCCGTTCTGGACGGCGGCTTATGTAGACGATCAGATGGATCCAAACCCCAGGCACCTGTCCGCGCGGCATGGGTCAGCAAACCTGACCCTGAGATCCGACATTCAAAGCCTGCGCGCACTGGCTGTTGCGCTGGTGGTCGCCGCGCATGCGCATGTGCCCGGTCTGTCGGGCGGATATGTTGGCGTGGACGTGTTTTTTGTGCTCTCCGGCTATTTGATCTCCGGGCTGATCCTGCGCGAGATCGAATCCACCGGGCAATTCGATCCCGGGCGGTTTTATGCCAAACGCCTCAAACGCCTGCTTCCCGCAATGCTCCTGGTATATGTATGCACGGCAATCGTGGCGCGGTTCGTCGTCAGCCCGCAACAACAGGCAAGCGATTCCGCGGCAGGGCAGGCCGCCATGGTTTGGCTGAGCAACTTTTACTTTTCATCGCTCACGATCGATTATTTTTCGACTGGCGAGAACGGTAATCTATTCATCCATACCTGGTCGCTCGCCGTCGAGGAGCAGTTCTATCTCATCTGGCCCTGGCTGCTCATGTTCTTGTACGGGTACTGGAAGTGGCAAGGGGTGCCGGCAAATCATGCCTCAACCGATCACAGGCGCCTGGCATATGGCTTGGGAATCGTGGCGGCTATTTCGCTGCTGCTATGCGCTTACCTGGCATATCGCCACGTCGAGGACGGGTTCTACCTGATGCCCGGCCGGGTCTGGGAATTCGCCCTTGGTGCCTTGTCGTTTCTGCTGAGACGCGCAGCCGAGGAGGGTCGTGCCGCGTGGCTGGAGCGCTTGCGCGGGCGATCCTTGTTGAACGCTGTGGGCTGGCTGTCCATCCTGCTGGCAGCGGTGGCCTATGGCGATGCGCTGCGCTACCCGGGGTTTTGGGCACTGCTACCATGCATGGGCGCCGTGCTGGTATTGCTCGACGCACCCCAGAAATCGCCTGAAAGCCGCGTATCGCGCCTGATGCTGCGCGCCTCGCCGCTGCAGTTCATCGGCAATGTTTCCTATGGCCTTTACCTGTGGCATTGGCCGGTTTTGATCCTCGGGGCGCAACTGTTCGGAAGCGGGGCGCTGACTAACCTCGGTTTGGTAAGCTTGTGCGTGGGCCTGGCCGCCGCGACCTATTTTGCGGCCGAAAACCCCATCCATCGCGCGCCCTTGCGCAACGTTGCCAAGGTTCTGATCCTGTCGGTATCGGGCATGGCCCTGGGATTCCTGGTCATGTGGACATGGCAAAGAGAGGCAGCAGCTCAGTTGAAAATGCCCGAACTGGCGAAAATTCAGGCGGCAAAATTCGACCTTCCGAATGTCTATTCCCTGGATTGCGATACCTGGCATCACAGCGCGGAGCTTTCTGCCTGCGCTTACGGGCCGGAAAATGCCAGCCACACGGCCATAATGTTCGGTGACAGCGTGCTGGTGCAATGGTTTCCCGCAATCTCCGACATCTACCTGCGCAAACCGGGCTGGCGGCTGATCGTGCTGACAAAATCAGCTTGCCCGGCCTCGCAGGTGAGTTTCTACTATGAGCGGATCAAGGCCACCTATGAAGTATGCGATCTCTGGCGCCAGCGCGCGCTGGGCTACATAGAGCAATTGCGCCCGGAGGTGCTCATCATGGGCTCAAACGATTATGGTTTCAGCGCCGATCAATGGATCACGGGAACACGGGCGGTGCTGGACCGCTTGAGTCCGGCGACTCACACCGTGTTTATCATGAGTCCGACTCCGACCCTGGGCTTCGACGGCCCGAACTGCCTTTCGACGGAGGCCAACCTGCCGCATTGGTCTCCTCGATACGGTCGTTGCGAGACCAGGCTCAAATCACCGGCCGGTCAATCCATACTCCGGATACTGAGCCGGGCGGCATCACCTTACCAGAACGTGCATGTAATCGACCTGAGCGATTCAGTGTGCCCGGACGGACTGTGCAAAGCCCGCTTCCAGGCAGGAATACGCTTTCGCGATGGAAAACACCTGACCGCGTCCTTTGTTCGGTCCATGGCGCCAGCGCTTGAGCGTGCCTTGGGGCTCGCCGGCGAGCCGCGGTAGACCAGGGACCGGCGGGCGGCGGCCGCCAGTCCAAGCGGACAGCGGAGACTCGCCGGGTGAAAACCGGCTTTGCACGCCGCGCAGTCGAAAGCGATGGCGGCAGTGTTTCCCGCCGGACGGGGTCGCCTCAAGGTATAATCGGGCACCGTCCGTGAGTTTGTATGCCTTCGCGCTTTTCCCGGCCTGCGCCACTTCGATTCTCGTGAGCATGGGTACTCCCTCCTTAGGAATTCGGCAGTGACGAATGGTGGACAGCCTTGCGTTTCGCATGGTTGGCGGCAGGATGCGGACAGGTTTTTTTGGCCTGGTTGCGTCACGCCCGCGATTTGCTGCGATTGCGTGTTGCGCCTTGGTGCGAACGGTGAAAGACTTTTTTATCAAAAAAGCGTGTCAGGTATAGCGATACAAATCTAGATGCAGCACATCCGCAATTTTTCCATTATCGCCCACATCGATCACGGCAAATCGACGCTGGCCGATCGCTTCATCCAGTTGTGCGGCGGTTTGTCGGACCGCGAAATGGAGGCGCAGGTGCTCGATTCCATGGACCTGGAGCGCGAGCGCGGCATCACCATCAAGGCGCAGACGGCGGCGCTGCAGTATAAGGCGCGCGATGGGCAGATCTATAACCTCAATCTGATCGATACCCCGGGGCACGTCGATTTTTCCTACGAAGTGTCGCGCTCGCTCGCCGCCTGCGAGGGTGCGGTGCTCGTGGTCGACGCCTCGCAGGGCGTGGAAGCGCAGACCGTGGCCAATTGCTATACCGCGATCGAGCAGGGCGTCGAAGTGGTGCCGGTGTTGAACAAGATCGACCTGCCTTCGGCTGATCCGGAGGGCGCGATAGGCGAGATCGAGGACGTGATCGGCATCGACGCCAAGGATGCGCTGCGCGTCAGCGCCAAGACCGGCGAGGGCGTGCAGGACATACTCGAAGCGGTGATCGCGCGCATACCGGCGCCCAAGGGCGACCCCGATGCGCCGCTGAAGGCGCTCATCATCGATTCCTGGTTCGACAACTACGTCGGCGTGGTCATGCTGGTGCGGATGATGGACGGCACGCTGCGCCCGAAGGACAAGATCCTGCTCATGTCCGCCGGCACCTCGCACCTGTGCGAGCAGGTTGGCGTGTTCACCCCCAAGTCGCAGGCGCGCAAACAGCTGCTCGCGGGCGAGGTGGGCTTCATCATCTCCGGCATCAAGGAGTTGCAGGCAGCCAAGGTGGGTGACACCGTCACCCTGCTGGAGCGCCCCGCGAGCGCGCCGCTGCCCGGCTTCAAGGTGATCAAGCCGCAGGTCTTCGCCGGCCTGTATCCGGTCGAGGCGAACCAGTACGACGACCTGCGCGATGCGCTGAACAAGCTGAAACTCAACGACGCCTCGCTGCAATACGAGCCGGAGGTGTCGCAGGCGCTCGGCTTCGGCTTTCGCTGCGGCTTTCTCGGCCTGCTGCATATGGACATCGTGCAGGAGCGGCTGGAGCGCGAGTACGACCAGAATCTGATCACGACCGCGCCGACGGTCGTGTACGAGGTGCAGATGCGCGACGGCACGCTGGAGCGGGTGGAGAATCCTGCCAAGATGCCGGACCTGTCACGGATCGAGGAGATACGCGAACCCATCATTACCTCGACGATCTTCGTGCCGCAGGAACACGTCGGCGCGATCATGACGCTGTGCACGCAGAAACGCGGAGTGCAGAAGAACATGCAATACACCGGGCGGCACGTGATGCTGACCTACGAGCTGCCGCTCTCCGAAGTGGTGATGGATTTCTTCGACAAGCTCAAGTCGGCCAGCCGCGGCTACGCCTCGCTCGATTACGAATTCAAGGAGTACCGCGCCGCCGACGTGGTGAAGCTGGATATCCTCATCAACGGCGATCGCGTGGACGCACTGTCGCTGATGGTGCATCGGGACAACAGTCGTTACCGCGGGCGCGAGTTGGTATCGCGCATGCGCAAGCTGATCCCGCGGCAGATGTTCGACGTTGCGGTGCAAGCGGCGATCGGCGCCAACATCATTGCGCGCGAGAACGTTTCGGCGCTGCGCAAGAACGTGCTGGCAAAATGCTACGGTGGCGACATCACGCGCAAGAAGAAACTGCTGGAGAAGCAAAAAGCCGGCAAGAAACGCATGAAACAGGTGGGCAACGTGGAAATCCCGCAGGAGGCCTTTCTTGCCATTTTGCAGGTGGATTAGTTGTTCATACCGTCGGCCTGCCAGGAGCGGCCATTGCGCGCTCGCGTGCGCCAACCATGTATTTGGTACGGATGGAAAGCGTATCCATACCAAAAAGTTCATTATGAATATTGGCAATTGCAGCTTGGGTTTGCTCTTATCCAAGATCGCCGATCGCGTATGGACGGCTTTTCGTCCGTGCGCCATCGGCGATCCGCGCGGACGGGCCGCCGTCCGCGCAAGTGCGGACAATCTTTCGTCCGCGCAGCATCGTAACTCTGTAACAATGAGCGGCGCGATTTAGGGCGTTACTCGCGGGAATACATATGAATTTTGCACTGCTGCTTTTCATTCTTCTGCTCGTCACCGGCATCTTCTCCGCCATGGACGCGGTCTATTTTGCCAAGCGCCGCGCCGCCGGCGAGAGGGAGCCATGGTGGATCGAATATCCGAAGAGTTTCTTCCCGGTCATTCTGATCGTATTCCTGCTGCGTTCGTTCCTGGTGGAACCATTCAAGATTCCTTCCGGGTCGATGATTCCGACTTTGCTGGTGGGTGATTTCATCCTGGTCAACAAATACACCTACGGCATCCGCCTGCCGGTGATCAACAAGAAGGTCATCGACATCGGCGAGCCCCAGCGCGGCGACGTCATGGTATTCCGCTACCCTGAGGATCCGTCGGTCGACTACATCAAGCGCGTCGTCGGCCTGCCCGGAGACAAGATCGCCTACGAGGGCAAGCGGCTCTTCATCAACGGCCTGGAAGTACCGCTGCAGGACGCAGGCGATTATCTGCTCAAGGACAAGATCCAGTACCTGAAACAGTACACCGAGACGCTGGGCAAGATCGAACACCCTATCCTGCTCGACCGGAGCGAACCCAACGCCATGCCCTATGTAAAACAGTTCCCCCACCGGGAAAATTGCATTTACAATAATAAGGGGTTGAAGTGCACGGTCCCGCCGGGCAGCTATTTCATGATGGGCGACAATCGCGACAACAGCAGCGACAGCCGGGTATGGGGTTTCGTGCCCGAAGCAAATATCGTCGGCAAAGCCTTTTTCATCTGGTTCAATTTCAGCGAGCTGAAGCGCTTCGGAAGTTTCAATTGAGGAGCCACGCAACTATGCGCAACAAGCAACGCGGTGTCAGTTTTCCGGTGATCTTCCTGATCGGCGTCGTGCTCGCGCTGGCTGCAGTGGGTGCGATGAAGGTCTTGCCCGCCTATATGGACTACGCGACCGCCAGAAAAGCAATCATCGCGATAGCAGCAAGCGAAGGCCGCGCCGGCAGCGTCAGTGAAGTGCGCAAGGCTTTCGAACGCCGCGCCACCGTCGACAACATTACGGTCGTGAATGCCGGGGAACTCGATATCAGCAAGGAGGGCGGCGACCTCGTGATCTCCTTCGAGTACGCGCAGAAGATCCCCCTGTTCGCCAATGTGTCGCTGTTAATCGACTTTTCCGCCAGCACCTCTGGCAAATCGGACACAGAGTAGCTGCGTTCCATGCCCTGTGCGTGATGGACTACGGGCCGCTACAGCGTAAGCTGGGTTACAGCTTCGTGCAGGCGCCCCTGCTGCAACAGGCGCTGACCCACCGCAGCCACAGCACGCAGCATAACGAGCGCGTAGAGTTCCTCGGCGACAGCGTGCTCAATTGCTGCATCGCGCATGAACTGTACCAGCGCTTCGCCGATCTGAAGGAAGGCGAGCTGTCGCGCCTGCGCGCCAACCTGGTGCGGCAGGAAACCCTGGCCGAACTGGCGCAGGAACTGGAACTGGGAAGCTATCTGCGTCTGGGCGAAGGCGAGTTGAGGAGCGGGGGTTTCCGCCGTCCCTCGATCCTGGCGGACGGCCTGGAAGCGCTGTTTGGCGCGGTTTTTCTGGACGGCGGCTTTGCGGCGGCGCAGGGCGTGGTTCGCGCCCGCTATGCATCCCTGCTGGAACACATGGATCCGCAAACCCTGGGCAAGGATCCCAAGACCCTGCTGCAGGAGCTGCTGCAGGCGCGCAGGCTCCCCCTGCCGCAGTATGCGGTGGTCGGGACCAAGGGTGCCGCGCATCAACAGCTGTTTCAGGTGGAATGCCAGATTCCGCAGCTGGCGATCCGCACCGTCGGCTTTGGCGCCAGCCGGCGCATCGCCGAACAGGAAGCGGCGCAGCTTGCCTACGGGCAGATGCACAAATGAAGCCCGCCGAGTTTCGCTGCGGCACTATCGCCATCGTCGGTCGGCCCAACGTGGGCAAGTCCACGCTGCTGAACCACCTGATCGGGGAAAAAATCAGCATCACTTCGCGCAAGGCGCAGACGACGCGCCACCGCATCACCGGCATACTCACCGATGCGAGCACGCAGTACGTATTTGTCGATACGCCCGGATTTCAGACCAGGAATACCAGCGCCCTGAACCGCCTGATGAACCGCAGCATTACCCAGGCCTTGCAGGACGTGGACGCAATCCTGGTGGTGATCGAGGCCGGTCGCATCAGCCGGGAAGACCGTCAGGTGTTCGATTTGCTGCCGACCGGGCGGCCGGTGGTATTGGCGGTAAACAAGATCGATCGCCTTGCGGACAAGAAGCAGTTGCTGCCGCTGCTGGCGCAGTCGCAGACCGAGCACGCGTTTTCCGATGTCGTTCCTGTCAGCGCCAAAAGCGGGGAGCAGACGCGGCAATTGCTGCAAGCGCTGCGCCAGCACCTGCCGCAGCAGCCGGCGATCCATCCCGCCGGCGAGCTGACGGACCGCAGCGAACGCTTTCTCGCGGCCGAACTGGTGCGCGAAAAACTGTTTCGGCAGCTCGGCGACGAATTGCCTTACGGCGCCAGCACGACCATCGAAAAATTCGAGACCGAAGGCAGGCTGCGCCGCATCCATGTGGCTATCATTGTCGACAAGGCCGGCCACAAGGCGATGGTCATCGGCAAAGGCGGAGAGAAACTGAAGCTGATAGGAAGCGACGCGCGGCGCGACATGGAGAAGCTCTTCGGCGGCAAGGTGTTCCTGCAGATCTGGGTGAAGGTCAAGCACGGCTGGACCGAGGACGAACGCACGCTCAAAAACCTCGGATTCGAACCATGAGCGCACGCGCACGCCAGGACAACCAGCCCGGGTACGTACTGCATACCTACCCCTTCCGCGAGACCAGCCTGGTGGTCGAAGCTTTCACGCGCTCGCACGGGCGCATTGCCATGGTCGCGCGCGGCGCCAAGCGCCCGCGTTCGGCGCTGCGAGGCAGCATCATGGCATTCCAGCCCCTGGGCCTGTCCTGGTCGGGGCGGGGCGAGTTGCGCCTGTTGCTGCGCGCGGAATGGCAGGGAGGGCAGCAGCGCCTGCAGGGCAGGGCGCTGCTGTGCGGCTTTTATCTGAACGAACTGCTGTTGAAGCTCCTGCCGCGCGAAGACGCGCACGAACAGCTGTTCCTCGACTATCAGGCGGCGCTGGCGCGCCTGGCCGAGGAACCGCAGCCCGGTGCCGTGCTGCGACGCTTCGAGAAGGCGCTGCTGCGCGAACTGGGCTACGCGCTCTCACTCGAGCACGACAGCGCCAGCGGCGCGGAGATCGACCCGCGCAAGTCCTACGCCTACGAGCCCGAGCGCGGACCTGTGGCGGTAAATGGCGCCGCGCCGGCGGGCCTGGTCGTCTCCGGGCAGACCCTGCTCGACATCGTGCGCGACGACTACAGCGACCCGCTGACCCTGCAACAGGCCAAGGCATTGATGCGCCTGCTGATCAGTCATCGCCTGGAGCAAAAACCGCTGAACAGCCGGCGCATATTCGAGGAGCTGCGACAACTGTGATAGAACTCGGGGTGAATATCGATCACGTGGCAACGCTGCGCCAGGTGCGCGGCACGACCTACCCGGACCCGGTGCGCGCCGCCCTGCTCGCCGAGAATGCCGGCGCCGACGCGATCACGCTGCATCTGCGAGAAGACCGGCGCCACATCCAGGACCGCGATGTCGATGCGCTGCGCGCGCAGCTTTCCAGGCGCATGAATCTGGAATCCGCGGTGACGCGCGAGATGCTGCAGATCGCACTGCGCGTGCGCCCGCACGATGTCTGCCTGGTGCCGGAACGGCGCATGGAACTGACCACGGAAGGCGGCCTCGACGTCGCGAGCCAGTTCGAGCGGGTGCGCGACGCGTGCCGGCTGCTCGGTGAATCGGGTATCCGCGTGTCCTTGTTCATCAATGCCGACAACGCCCAGATCGATGCGGCCAAGGCCGCAGGCGCGCCGGTGATCGAACTGCATACAGGCCACTACGCCGACACCGCGGGAGACGCGCAGCAGGCCGAGTTCAGGCGCATCTGCGAGGCGGTCGAATACGGCAATCTCATCGGCCTCAAAGTCAACGCCGGCCATGGGCTGAACTATGAAAATGTAGCGCCGGTCGCTGCCCTGCCCGGGATTGCAGAACTCAATATCGGCCACGCGATCGTGGCGCACGCCGTTTTCGTCGGCTGGGAGTCAGCCGTGCGTGAAATGAAACGGCTGATGACCGAAGCGCGGCGCGCGTGATCCTGGGCACCGGCACCGATCTGATCGACGTGCGCCGCATCGAGCGCGCGCTGGCGCGCTTTGGCCACCGCTTTGCCCGCCGCGTCCTGGTCGAGCACGAATACCTGCGCTTCTGCGCGCACATAAAGCCCGCCCACTATCTGGCCAAGCGCTTCGCCGCCAAGGAAGCGTTCTCGAAGGCCATGGGCACCGGCATTCATTTTCCGGTCAACTGGCATAACGTGAGCGTCGCCAACGAACGCTCGGGCAGGCCTTATCTGAAGTTTTCGCAAGCGCTCGCAGCGCTGCTCGCGCAGCGCGGCATCAGCCGGACGCACTTGAGCCTGAGCGACGAAGTCGAAATGGCCTGCGCCTTCGTAATCCTGGAGGGCAGCGACCATGAGTGACAGCCATGCAAGCGATGACCTGGGTCCGGTAATGCTCGACCTGGCCGGCGTTGAATTGAGCGCCGCCGAGCGCGAAATGCTGCGCCATCCCCTCGTCGGCGGCGTGATTCTGTTTTCGCGCAATTACCGTACACCGCAGCAGCTGTGCGAGCTTACCGCCGCGATCCGCTCGCTGCGCCGCCCCGAATTGCTGATCGCCGTCGATCACGAGGGCGGCCGGGTGCAGCGCTTCCAGGAGGGATTCTCGCGCATACCGCCCATGCGGCGCCTGGGCCTCGCCTGGGATCGCGACCGCGCCGCGGCGTGCAGGGCGGCGGGCGACATCGCCTATGTGCTTGCGAGCGAGTTGCTTGCCTGCGGCGTGGATTTCAGTTTCGCACCGGTGCTCGACGTGGATTTCGGCGCAAGCGGCGTGATCGGCGATCGCGCCCTCCACTCGGAGCCGGCGGCGATCGCGCAACTGTCGGCAGCGCTGATCGCGGGCTTGCGCGAAGCAGGCATGGCGAGCGTAGGCAAGCATTTTCCCGGTCACGGTCATGTACGGGCGGACTCCCACCTTGCCGTGCCGGTCGACGAGCGCAGCTTTGCCGAAATAGAGTCCGCCGACCTGGTTCCGTACAAGGAACTGATCGGGCACGGATTGACGGCGGTGATGCCGGCGCACGTGATCTATCCGGAAGTCGATGCGCATCCGGCCGGATTTTCGGCCAAATGGCTGCGGCAGATTCTACGCGGGCAGCTGGGCTTCGAGGGCATGATCTTCAGCGACGATCTGTCGATGGAGGGAGCCAGCGTCGCCGGCGGCGTGGTCGAGCGCGCCCATGCCGCGCTCGATGCGGGCTGCGACATGGTGCTCCTGTGCAATGCCCCTGGAGCCGTTGCGGCGCTGTTGGCCGGGCTAGCCCCCGGCGCGACGAAGCAGGGTCGCGCCGAGGCGATGCGCGGCGCGCGCCTGGCGTCCGGGCTGGACGCGCTGCGGCCGAACAAGCGCTTTGCCCTGGCCCAAGCAGGGCTTGCGCGCTTTAGCTCCACCCTGGCCTGAGCGCCCGGCCGCTGCGGCGTTCTCTGCCTTCCATGCACGACAGCTTCAACCCCGATTGCCGCGATTGCGAGCGGCTCGCCGGCTTTCTCGACCAGGTGCGGCGCGACCATCCCGGCTACCACGCGCGCCCGGTGCCCGCCTTCGGCGATGCCGCAGCCGAACTGCTGATCGTGGGCCTCGCCCCGGGGATGCATGGCGCCAACCGCAGCGGACGCCCGTTTACCGGCGACCATGCCGGCATTCTGTTATATCGCAGCCTGCATCAGTTCGGTTTCGCCAGCCATGCCGTGTCGCAAGCCGCGGACGACGCGCTGGTGCTGAAGAACTGCCGCATCAGCAACGCGGTCAAATGCCTGCCGCCGCAAAACAAGCCGCTGCCGCAGGAGATACTCTGCTGCAACCGCTACCTCGCAGCAGAATTGCGCCGGCAGCCGCCGCGGGTGATCCTGGCCCTGGGCGCGGTCGCGCATCAGGCCGTGCTGCTGGCCTGCGGATTCAAGCGCGCGAGTTATAAGTTCGCCCACCACGCGGTACATGCCTTGCCGCCAGCGCCGAACGCACCCGCAGGCATCCGCCTCTACGACAGCTATCACTGCAGCCGCTACAACACCCAGACCAAGAGGCTCACCGTAGCCATGTTCCACGCGGTCTTGCGCGACATCGTCGCCGAGTTGGAGCAGTCGTGAGTGCGCCCGCCGAACCCGCACCGGCGTTCGATGCACAGGCGCTGATCGTCAGCCTGCCGCATCTGCCCGGGGTGTATCGCATGCTCAACGGGAGAGGTGATGTGCTCTACGTGGGCAAGGCGCGCGACCTGAAAAAACGCGTGAGTTCGTATTTTCAGAAGACCGCACTAAGCCCGCGCATTGCGCTGATGCTGACGCAGGTGGCCGTGGTCGAAACCACGGTGACGCGTTCCGAGGCCGAGGCGCTGATCCTGGAGAACAACCTGATCAAGTCGCTTGCGCCGCGCTATAACATTTTGTTCCGCGACGACAAGTCCTACCCCTACCTGATGCTGAGCGGCCACGCCTATCCGCGCCTGGGGTTTCATCGCGGCGCGCTCGACGGCAGACACCGCTACTTCGGTCCGTTTCCGCACACCGGTGCGGTGCGCGAGAGCATACAACTGCTGCAGAAGATCTTCCGCCTGCGCACCTGCGAGGACTCGGTGTTCCAAAACCGCTCCCGGCCCTGCCTGCTGCACCAGATCCGGCGCTGCTCGGCGCCCTGCGTGGGCCTGATCGACAGCGACGCCTATGCCGCGGACGCGAAGAACGCGGAACTGTTCCTGCAGGGGCGCGAAGACGACGTGCTGCAGACCCTGGGCGGCAAAATGCAGCAGGCGGCCGACCTGCAGCACTATGAACAGGCTGCGTTTTACCGCGACCAGATCCAGGCGCTGGCGACTACGCAGCAAAAGCAATACGCAGAGAGCAGCAGCGGCGGCGACGCCGACGTCATCGCCTGCGCCGGGGCGGCTGGCGCAGCCTGCGTCAACCTGGTGATGGTGCGCAACGGCCGCCATCTGGGCGACAAGAGCTTTTTTCCGCACAACGCCGAGGATCGGACCGCGCCCGAGGTGCTGCAGGCTTTCCTCGCGCAGCATTATCTCAACCGGCAGCTGCCCGCGATCATCGTGGTCGGCGCCGAATTCGATGCGCAGGAGACCGGGGCTGCGCTGGCGGATCAGGCGGGACACGCGGTGCAGCTGGTGCTGCGGCCGCAGGGGCAGCGCCGCGCCTGGCTGGAGATGGCGCAAAAGAACGCACAGCTCGCCCTGGCGCAGCGCCTGTCGCATGCGAGCAATCAGGAGGTACGGCTCGCCGCGCTGCGCGAGGCCCTGGGCCTGCCCGATGCGGTGCAGCGCATCGAATGCTTCGACATCAGCCATACCCAGGGCGAGGCGACCGTCGCGTCCTGCGTCGTCTATGACCGCTTCGACATGCGCAACTCCGAATACCGGCGCTACAACATTGCCGGCATCCAGGCAGGGGACGATTACGCCGCCATGCGCTCGGTGCTGCAGCGACGCTACGAGAAGATTTCGCGCGGGGAGGGCGCCGTCCCCGATCTGATCCTGATCGACGGCGGCAAGGGCCAGGTGAATGTTGCGCGCGAAGTCCTGGCCGAGCTCGGCATGAACGATATTTTCCTGTTCGGCGTGGCCAAGGGCGAGGAGCGCAAGCCCGGGCTGGAACAGCTGATCTGCGCCGATGCGAAAAGCAGCATCCAGCTCGCACGCGACAATCCGGGGCTGCATCTGATCCAGGCCATCCGCGACGAGGCGCACCGCTTCGCCATTACCGGCCATCGCGCGCGCCGCGGCAAGTCCCGGATGACTTCCTCGCTGGAGGGCATCAGCGGCATAGGCGCCAAGCGGCGCAAGGAACTGCTGGCCCGTTTCGGCGGCCTGAAAGGGGTGGTCGGCGCAAGCATAGACGACCTGGCCCAGGTTCATGGCATAAGTCGCAGCCTGGCGGAAAGAATTTACCGCGAGTTGCACTAACGACCGGCTGATTGCGGTATCTTGAGAGCTGGTCTGGGGCCTCGGGCTGGCGGTACGCCATGTTTTCCGGCGCGCTTTCAGGCGCGCAATCCCGTGTCAATTTGGATATTCGGTTATGCGTTTTAATGTTCCCAATGCGCTCACCTGGATGCGCATCGTGATGATTCCGCTGTTCGTCGGCGTGTATTACGCGCCGACCTCCTGGCTCACGCTGCCGCAGGAAAACCTGATCGCGACCGTCATTTTCACGGTTGCCGCGCTCACCGATCTGCTCGACGGCTACCTCGCGCGTAAACTGAATCAGGAGTCCGCGTTCGGCGCGTTTCTCGACCCGGTGGCGGACAAGCTGATCGTGGCGGCGGCGCTGATCGTGCTGGTCCATCTTCATCGTCTCGATGCGGTCATCGCGGTGATCATCATCGGCAGGGAGATCACCATCTCAGCGCTGCGCGAGTGGATGGCCCATCTGGGCGCGGGGAAAAGCGTGGCGGTGTCCCTGATCGGCAAGATCAAGACCGTGTCGCAGCTTGTGGCCATCCCGATGCTGCTTTACCACGACCCGCTGGGCGCGTTCCAGCCGCAGCAGTGGGGCACCGGCTTGATACTGCTGGCCGCGGCGCTGACCCTGTGGTCCATGTTCTACTACCTCAAGATGGCCATGCCCACAGTGATAAAACATGGTTGATCACAGAGGGCAATCCCCGGTATAATTCGCCTCCTCATGCGGCAGTAGCTCAGTTGGTAGAGCGCAACCTTGCCAAGGTTGAGGTCGAGAGTTCGAGACTCTTCTGCCGCTCCAAGATTCGAAGGGAATGCGCGTAAGCGCTTGCGGCACAGGCCGCGGGCGCGTTCCCTTTATCAATTGCGGATTGCCGTCGCGCCTGGCCGGCGCGGGCTCGAGACGGCGGGATGGCAGAGTGGTCATGCAGCGGCCTGCAAAGCCGTGTACGCCGGTTCGATTCCGACTCCCGCCTCCAGACATTCTGCGTCGCCCTACGATTTCTTGCTCACCTGCCGATGCGCCCGGCCACCGCGCGTATCTGCCGCGGCGCTGCCAGCCAGATACACAGGCCGGAGGCGATACTGCATCCGATTGCCAGGGAAAATGCCAGCGCATAGCTGCCGCTCGCGTCATACAAGGCGCCGGTGATCCAGGGGCCCAGCGCGCCGCCGGCGATGCCTATTCCCATCAGGGTTCCGAATATGCCGCCGTAATGGCGTCCCTGAAATATTTCCGCGGGAATGGCGCCGACGACCGAGGTGAGTCCGTAGCCGAGCAGGCCCTGCGCGAGCACCATGAACCAGAGCAGCGCGGGGCTGGGCCAATCGCGCATCAACAGCAGCGCGACATAGCAGAGCACGAAACCGGCGTTGCCCACGGTCCAGACCCATTCGCGTCCGATGCGGTCGGAGATGTGCCCGAGCGCGATCTGTCCGGGGATCGCGGCGAAGCTGACGAAGCCCAGCGCCCAGGCCGCGTACATCGGTGCGAATCCGGATTCGATCAGATATTTGGTCTGGTGCACCTGCACCGCGTACCAGGAGAACAGGCCGCAAAAATAGCCCGCGGCGATCCACCAGAAGCGCGCCGTGCGCATGGCCCGGGCAAGGGTCCAGTCGATCGCGACCCAGGCGTGATCGATCACGTTTGCGTGCGGCTTGGCTGCGGTGGATGCCGGCGCGGCGACATCGCCGTCGGGTCCGGTGCCCAGGTCCTCGGGCCGGCGCCGGATCAGCAGGTTGAGGGGGGCCAGCAGGCCGAACACCAGGATGGCCATGCCGATGCAGGCGGCGCGCCAGCCGGCATGCTCGATAATCGACTGCAGCCAGGGCAGCAGCACGATGGAACCGATGCCGACGCCGGAAAAGGCGATGCTCATCGCCAGACCCCTGCGGCGCACGAACCAGTTCGGCAGGTGCAGCGCCTGGCCGGTGAATCCCAGCGCCACGCTCCCCGCACCGACTAACACGCCCAGAGTGAGATAAAGGTGCCATGGCTGGCTCACCTGCGCGGCCAGCAGCAGACCGACACCCATGATGCCCACACCCGCCTCGAGTACGATGAGCGGTCCATGGCGATCCATCAGGCGGCCGAGCAGGGGGCTCAGCACCGCCGAAATGAAAAAGCCGAAGGAGAATGCGCCGGCGGTGACGCCGCGCTCCCAGCCGAACTCCGCGAGGATGGGCGGAAACAGCAGCGAGAATGCAGTGCGCGCGTTGACCGCCACGCCCATGGTGACGAAGGCCACGGCCACGATGGCCCAGCCATAGAAGAACGGAAATCGCGGAGCCTTCAGGTGATCATCCTATCGTTGCGCGCGCCGCTGAAGACCCATCTACAGTGGATCGTGCGCAGGGCGCTACATTCTATACTGGATGATGCCGCCCGCGCCGTGCCGGCACGGGCGTCTGGTGCGGATCTAACGTTTGAATACGACCACGCCTGAAGCGGTGACTGCGGCTGGATTAGAGGATGTGTTGCCGCCGTGATTGAGCGAGTAAGCCATGCCCACGCCATTTCCGGTCTGCCCGGTAAATCCGCCGACCAGCGAGCCGGAGGTGTCGGCAGGGTTGGCCCCGAGGGACGTAGTTACGGTCATCGAACCGATGGTGTCGCCGAGTTTCTTCCCGGCCTGGAAGACATTGGCGCTGATCGGAATTCCGGTTGCGCTTGCGCCCCAGGTGTTGCCCCCGACCGTCAAATTGCTGAGCGTGGCATTGACTGTCTGCGCGGTGAAATTCGCCGTCAGGCTGGCGTTCGCAGCCGTCAGTGCCGCGCCCACGTTGCCGTTGCTGTCGACCGGGGAGGTGCCGCCTGCGAAGGTGTAGTTGAACGTTCCGGTGATCGGCAGCACGGTCGGCCCCGACTGACTGCCGCTGATGACGAAAGGCACGCTCTGGGTTGCCGCGACCACGCCCAGCGAGGCGCCGCTGATGCGGTCGGTGACGCCGATGGTGCCGTTGCCGTAGCGGCCCCAGCGCATGCCGGTGGCGGGATCGTAACCCGCCTCGAGCACGGTTGCGGTTCCGACCGACGCGGCACCGGTCGCGCCGGCGACGGCGTAGACGACCGGAATATCGTTTACGAACGAGCAGTTAGTCGTGCATGGAGGCCCGTTGACTACCAGTACCGGCAGTTGCCCGTCCATCCTGACCGGGAGATTGTTGACGAACTGGGTCCGGTACGCCGACAGGAAGCCGCCGTCTATGCGGGTGTTTTCGCTGGGTTCCAACTCGCCTAGCAGCGTCATGCCCGGTACATTCAGGGCGAGATGGTACGGGGTCAGCGTGCTATAGGGCGTACCGTTCAAACTGAAGGCAAGCGCCCCGCTTGCGGTTTCGGTAGGGCAAGGACCGGAGGTGCAGGGGAGGAAGCCGTTCAGGTTGTAGGTAACCCCCGCGCCGCCGGCGCCGATGCCCATAAGCTGGCCCTCCATGGTGCCGAAGGTACCGGTGCTGCCGGTCAAGGTAATATTCATGTTGTCGTGCGAGCTGGTCGGCTGCACGGTAGTGCCTGAGGCTATGGTGGCGCCCGAATTTCCGGCGTTGGCGTGGAACGAGCCTTCCTGATCCAGACGGATGCCGGGAGCGGAAACGACCCAGTTGCCCGCCGGCGTGGTCGCCTGCATATCGAAATTGACCGACGCGTTGCCAAAGTTGACCGTCAGCCCTGCAGAATTGACAGTGCCGATGGCGCCGTTCTGGTCGTGCAAAACCGAGGTGCCAAGATTATAGGTGGCGGTTCCCGGCACGACCACGCCGGTTGAATTGGTATAGCCTGCAATTGCGCCCGGCAGATAGATGGGGAAGGGCGCGGGCCCCCTGACCCAGGACAGGCCGTCACCAAGGACGGTTCGCGGTACTGGGTCCACGCATCCTGTGGTACCGAAGCAACCGTTGAAATCGACGCCGCTCACGGTCAGCGTCGGCGACGGCGACTGCCAACCGAGTAAAATGCTGCCATCGGTCGCGGTCGCAGTGCTTCCTATGGCAAGTGCCGTCGGCGTTGCGGGAGTCGCCGTGCCGCCGGACAATGCCAGTGCGCGATTGTCGCCAAACACCGAGGAATCACCCGGTTCCGTAATCGATACCAGATTCCCCGCCGCATCCGTCACCAGGCTGGTTTGCGGACGATCTGTCCAGAAGTTTCCGCTACTGCTCTGGTTGAACGAGTTGATTGCGTCAAAGTACGAGTACGTCGCGACTACCGTTACCGGGGCGACCGGTGCCGCTACGGGATAGGAGGCGCTCGTCGGAAGCACGATCTCGGGTCCCAGTTTGAATGCTACCAGTCCATTGATGTAGTCATCGACGACGCGACCCGCGGGTGGCGTAACTGCGTTCACCCCATAATTCGTATTGAAGGTGTAGCGGAAGAATGCGCCATCGGCCGTTCCCGCATTGCCGGTCGCGCTGTCGAAACCGCCGCGTATGCGCCCGCCGTAGGCCGATACGCCGGTCGCTATATCGGGCGCACAGCCGCTGCCGAAACAGCCGATGTGCAGGTTGTCGGTGCCGGCAGGGTTGTTGGACGCGCCGCTGCTCACGTTAAATCCGCCGTTTGAAATCGGCGCATTGTCGAAGCGCGCGCTCAGGTTTTGGATCCCCAGCGATCCCGCAGGACCGCTGGGCATGGTGATTCTGACCGCGGCGCTCGCCTTGCTGTTGGTAAAGTCGGCGCTCAGGCGCGCGCCGTCCAGCGTTCCGACATTGCCGTAGCTGTCGGTCGGTGCGGTCGCGAACGACGGCGCGCCCGCGGCATCGCCGATGCGCGTGTACTGAAACACGCCCGTCAGCGGCAGCGAACTCGGTATCTGCGCCACGACCCACTGCAGGCTGCGTGCGGCGCCATCCGGGGCCAGCAGCGACTCGACGTAGCTGGTGCCGGTCGACAAATCGGTCACGTTGACGGCGCCGCCGCTCCAGCGCCCGAAGCGGATGCTGGTGGCAGGGTCAAAGTAGCTCTCGGCAGCTGTTCCGCCGCTGAACGATAGCCGCGCGTGCGCGAGCGGGGTGGGGATGGCGAACTGTGTCCGGCTTCCCGGGACATCATTCGCATGGTCGAAAACCACGTGCGGCGTATCGAGTACGCCGATCAGGTTGCCGCTGGTATCGAACAGGAAATTCGTGTTGACCGTCGATCCGGTTAGCGTTACCGGCGTAGTCGACGGTGTAGTCAGCGGTGTGTCCGGCGTCCCGGTCGCATTGTTGAACAGGTTTGAACTGGTCTTGTCGCTGACGATATAGGTGGTGACCGCCGGGTCGACCCCGGGGGCAATCTGGGTGGTGTCCCACAGCACCTCATTGCGCAGCACGGCTGTACTGGAAAAATTGGTTACTACCACGGTAGGCACGTCGACTACCGGAATAGTGCTGCCGTCCGGAGGTGTCACGGTCGACCCGGTCAAATCCAGGGTCGCACCGGCTGCTCCGGTTGCCGTCAGCGCTACTACAGGTGCGGAAGCTGTCGGCGAGACGGGTATGGGTGATGCGGCCGGCGCGGTGGCGGTGGCACTGGCCGGATCGACCACTGCCGTATCCCGAATCTCCCCCGTAGCCTCCGCGGCTTGCTCGCCAGGCGCCGCCGCCGCTGTTTCCTGTTGTCCTCCCTCCTTGGATTCCTCCTTGGCTTTTTGTGTTCCTGGCTCCGGCGTCGGTTTATAGAAAGGCGGAATCTTCGGCAGGATCACGGGCGCGGCCCTGGTCACCGGCGCGAACCCCACCTGGTTGGGCTGTATGTCTATGCTGCCGGCATCGTTGCGGATGAAAGCAACTCCGACGTTGACTTTGTCGTAGCTGCCGGGCTCGGCGACGGATGTCTGCCCAGGTGCCGGCGCCAGAATTACCATGGGTTCGTGGTCCGTGCCGCGAATGCCGATGGTGGCAGTAGCCGTTTTTATCAGATAGTTCTGCTTGTTGGTGCGTCCGATGAAGCCGGTGATGGTGCGAAAACCGCCCCGCAACAGCGAAACGACGGCGCTTTCCTGGCCGTCCTCCTTGCCGCTGTAGCGGTAGGTATCGAAGCCCATGTCGGTGTTGGGCCGGATCGCGATGAATCCGCCATCGACCATCTTTATCTGCGCGGAAGAACTCGCGGCTGTGACTATCCTGTCACCTTCATTTACTTCGTCGCCTTTATTCAAGGCGCGCGTTTCACCCGCCTTGGTGACGAGCTTGACGTCGCCGATCACGAATTGCACGTTGCCGGCTGCGCCGAATGCAGCGCCCGCATAGGCGGCGAGCAGCAGCAGAGCGGGGAGGGCCTTGAGCGGATTTTTCCAGGAAAACAGCATGGCGTTCACCTTGTGCGAAAATTATTTGAAGTCGCGGCGGATCGAAATCGAAATGTCGGTGCGGTCGAACTGGTACAGCACGATATTGGAGTTGTTGCGTATGTAGGAGACCTGCGGGCGTATCGTCCACAGCTTGTCGTAGTGCCAGTTGACGCCGATGTTGGCGTCATATTGGTTGTCGTCGCGGAACACCGGCTGGGCGGGCGTGCTGAATGAAGCATTGGCCAGATCGTACTTGCTGAACTGTGCGCCGACGCCGGCGAAGAGTTCGGTTCTCTGGTTGAGTTGCACCTGTCCACCCAGACGCAGGCCGCTGAAGTCCTTGCCGCCGTCGGCGCGCAACGGTGCGCGCTCGTTCCCGGTAAACAGGCTGGCGAACACCAGGCCCTTGCCGTCGTTGATCACGCGCAGCCAATTGGCGCCGAACAAGGATTGATCGAAGTCATTGACGCTGATCGTGGGTTCGAAGCGGTAACTCGCGTACTGCCCGAACGCGCTCACCTGGTTGGCAGGGTTGAGCAGATAACGCCATTCCGCGTTGACGCCGCTGGTGTCGCGGTTGTTCTTCCCGTCCAGATCGTATTTTCCGCCGAGCACGCCGAGGCGGAACATATTCGTAGTCTGGCCCACGGCGATGCCGGCGCGCGCGTCGACGCTGAGGGAATCAAATGTGTCCTGGGTGTTGTTGCTGCGGCCGCGTACGTCAGCGCCGGCAAAAAGGCCGAAGTTCGAATTGACCCGGTGGCTGATCTCGCCGCCGAGCCCCAGGCCCAGATAGCTGTCTGCGGTCTTGACGCCGGTCGGATCGAGGATGAAAACCAGGTCGCCCAGAGCCGGCACCGCTATCGAACTATTGCTGGTGGCGTAATTGATGTTGCTGTCGTGGCCCCAGGTGCCTTCGATATAGCCTGTGGCGACGGTTTTCTTGGCGTCTTCGTGCTTGTCGATCAATGCGAGGTAGTTGTCTATGAGCTTCTTGGCCGCCGGCGGCGGTTTTTGCGTCAGCACAGTTTCGAATTCAGCCTTGGCGCGGGTGTAGTCGCCCAATTGATAATAGGCGCGCCCCATGTCTATGCGTGCGCCGGCGAAATTGGGGTCGACTGCCAGTACGCGCTCGAAGGCGATCGTGGCTTTGTCCGGCTTGCCGCTGTCCAATGCAGCTACGCCCAGGAGGTAGTCGAACTTGATGTTGCCGGCCTGTGCGAACTCGAACGGTTCGAGCAGGGAATACGCTTCGGCCGCTTTTCCCTGTTTGAGCAGCGCGTTCGCCTTGTCCAGATCGGCCTCCGCTGCAAGCACGGAATTTGCCGCCACCCACAAACAGAACCCCAGGGCAAGCAAGGTCCGCCTGACCGAAAATAAATTCGTCATGAATTTCCTACTCCCAGCGCTTGGTCTTGGACGGGTCGATAAGACCCATTTGTTCCGAATGCGAAAGCGCATGCCAATGATTGATATCCGATATCAACTTTGGCTTGCGTACGCACGGAGCTAAACTTCATTTCCCGGATATGGCCGAATTTCTGCTTTTGTTCAGATTTTCATTCTGGCTGCAATCTAACATAGTATGGTCAGATTGGTAAATTTATTGCTGCTATCAAGAGCATGCAGGACTCAAGTATCATTTGCATGTGCGCCAGGGTGGTGAAATTGGTATACACAGCGGGCTTAAAACCCGCCGCCGCTAATCCCGGCATGCCGGTTCGACCCCGGTCCCTGGCACCAGTCTGAAATCAACGTCCGTGATGAATGCCCGATTGCGAAATTGGCGGCTGGGCTGACCTTGTTCTAGATCCGCCTGCCGATCAATAGACCAATCGGCCTAGTGGCGCAGAAATTTGGTCATGTATTGAGATAAATCAAAACAGACAATCCGATGGCGCGGACCTTGTAGTCCCGTCCAGGGCGCCACAGGCAAGGAGCCGTACGTGAACATCGCGACGTTCCGCAAGCACAACCAGTCCGGGCCGGATTCGGGTTTCCTTTCCGATTTCTGCTCCGATATGGGCTAGAATGAAATCGGACATAGATGCATGATCGTATTTGACCTAATCTGCCGGGAACAACATCGCTTCGAGGGCTGGTTTGCCTCGGGTGATGATTTCACTGCGCAACAAGACAGTGGCTTGCTCGCGTGCCCGGTATGCGGCGGCGCAAATGTGGAAAAACTGCCGACGGCCAAGATCCGGAAACAGCAGTCGGAGGCTGCGCCACCGGACGTACGGGCCGGCGCGGCGCAAGGCGCGCTGAAGGTGGAAGCGTCCCGTATCATCGACTACATCCTGACCCACAGCGAGGACGTGGGCAAAAGCTTCGCTGCGGAAGCGCGCAGGATCCATTACCGGGAAGCGCCCCAGCGCAACATACGCGGCGTCGCTACCCGTTCCGAGTCCGAAGACCTGCGCGACGAAGGCGTCCAGGTGTTCACGCTGCCGGTCCCGACTCGCGACCGCTGGAACTAGGGGCACCGCGCAGTAACCGACCGCGGGTACCGAGACAATATAATGCGCATATGTGTATTATGTAAAATGTTAGCCGCAAGCAAAATGACTGTCATGCCTATTCCTTCGCTCCCGCCTGCCTGAGCAAGTCCGCGATATCGGTATTCCCGCCCTTTAGCGCCCATCCCAGGGCCGTAGCGCCCGAATCGCTTCTGATATTCGGATCCGCCACCTCCCACAACAGCAGCCTGACTGTCTCGAGTCGACCATAGCGGGCGGCCATCATCAGCGCCGACACGCCGCTGGGCGCAAGCGCGTCGATTTCCGCGCCTTTTTCCAGGAGAAATTTGACCATGTCGGTGTGACCGCGCCAGGCGGCGTAAATCAAGGGGTTCCAGCCCTGGACATTGATCTGCGCGCCATGGGCCACCAGCAACTCGACCAGTTCCAGGCTGCCGCTGGCTGCCGCGAGCATGAGTGCCGTCTCCCCGTAACGGTTGCGGGCGTTGACCTTGGCCTGCAGTCGCAGCAGGTATTCGGCCATCTCGGTTTGGCCCTCCTTGACCGCGAGCATAAGCAAGGTGTGGCCTTCGGGATCGCTGGTGTTCACGTCGATGCCCTTTGCAAACAGGGCCTCGGCCGTCGAAAGATCGTTCAACTTTACCGCGTTGAGGATGTCGTCATAGGACTCCGCGAGCGCGCTTGTACTCTGAAGGGACAAAAACACAATAATGCATAATCTCAATAACATATCATTCTTTATTAATGTCAATCCTTACTAATGGAAGGTTTGAATAATCGGAAGAAATTCGCAGTCGTCGCCGCCGCCACCGCTTCCAGGGAGGTTTCGCGCAAACGGGCGATTTCCTCTGCCACATGCCTGACCCAGCCCGGCTCGTTGGTTTTCCCGCGGTGCGGTACCGGAGCAAGATAGGGGGAATCGGTTTCCACCAGCATGCGCTCCAGCGGTATCGCTTTGGCCACCTCCTTGATGGAATGGGCGTTCTTGAAGGTGACTATGCCGGAAAAGGAGATATAGAAATCCATATCCATGGCCGCCAGCGCAAACTCCATGGTTTCGGTGAAGCAATGCATTACCCCGCCTATCTCGCCGGCGCGTTCTTCGCGCAGGATGCGCAAAGTGTCGTCGCCGGCGTCCCGCGTATGGATGATCAATGGCTTGCCACAATCGCGCGCGGCCCGGATGTGGGTGCGAAAGCGCGCCTTTTGCCATTCGAGCTCGCCCTCCTGGCGATAGTAGTCCAGGCCGGTTTCGCCAATGGCGACGATTCTGGGGTGCTGCGCGCGCTCGAGCAGGTCCCCGAGCCCGGGACTGGCATCGTCGGCCTGGTCCGGATGCACTCCGACCGAGGCGTACAGCTGCGCATGGCCTTCCGCCAGAGCCAGGACGCGTGGAAAATCAGCGAGATTGACGGATACACACAGGGCATGTGTCACCTGATTCTGCGCCATGCCCTCGAGAATCTGCGGGATGCGATCGGCATATTGCTCGAAATCGATATGGCAATGCGAATCGACCAGCATGGCGGATCTAGCCTATCTCTTTGTAGGCGATGAACAAGTCGTCGAAGAACAACCTGGTGTTCAAGGGGTGCTCGGAAATCGCCCGCAGCGATGACAGTGCACTGTAAAAGCGCAGCAACTGCAGCAAGGGCATGCGTTCGGCCAGCAGGCTCAGTTTCCTTTCCTGGTCGATGTTGTATCGCGCCCTGCCCTTGCTCGCGAGCGCGATCAAATCGTAGGTCCACTTCAGCATCCAGTCGACCACGGGGCCAGGCTGCAGCCGCTGGCAGAAATCAGCCAGGCCCAGCGCGCTCGTGTTCGCCAGGCCGAGCAGGTCGAACAGCCTGCGACGCGTATCGGCCTCCTCGTCTGGCAGCGCAGCCGCTTCCAGGGGGGCGTCGCCGGCGAAAGCGAGCGTAGCGGGCGTGGCTTTGCTGCCCTGCTGCTGCAGCCAGCGCAGCGACAATTCCCGCGGCGGCAAAGTCAAGGCTAGCGCGTGACAGCGGCTGCGCACGGTAGCCAGCAGCCTGCTCGGCTGGTGCGAGACCAGCAGAAATACCACTCCGGCCGATGGCTCTTCCAGGTTTTTCAGCAAGGCATTGGCCGATCCCGGATTCATGCTTTCGGCCGGGTAGATCAACACTACGCGATAGCCGTTGCGATGCGAACCCAGGTTCAGAAAATCACTAAGCGCGCGAATCTGATCTATTTTGATTTGCTTGCTCGCCTTTTTCCTGGTTTCGTCGGCACCCTCGGCGGGTTCTGCCTCGTCCTGGGCAGGCGCCAGGGCTTCCGGCTGAACCAGGCGAAAATCGGGATGATTGCCCGCGACGAACCAGGTGCACGCCGGACAGGCACCACAGGCCAGGCCCTGGTTCGACTTGTTCTCGCACAGCAGGGACTGGGCCAGAACCTGCGCCAGATGCAGCTTGCCTATGCCGGGGCGGCCGTGGAACAGCAGCGCATGAGGCAGGCGCCCATGCATCGCGGCGAGCCGGCCCCATATCTCCTCCTGCCAAGGAAAGTAGTTTATTGACATGCTGTTACGATATATTTCTCAAGTGCATTGCGAATGTCGGCGACGCTCCGGCTGGCGTCGATAACCTGGATTCTCTGCGGGTAGCGGGCAGCGCGCGCTAGGTAGACGGAGCGTACCCGGGCGAAAAAATCCAGGTTTTCCTGTTCGAAGCGGTCAGGCGCAGCCGTGGCCGCCAGGCGCCGCTCTTTGGCCTGTTCCACCGAAAGATCGAAAACGAATGTCAGATCGGGCTGCAGCCCTTGCTGCACCCAGCCCTCGAGGCTTTCAATTCTGGCCAGATCCAGCCCGCGCCCGCCGCCCTGGTAGGCGAAAGTGGCGTCGGTAAAGCGGTCCGAAAGCACCCAGGTTCCCGCGGCCAGGGCCGGCAGGACCAGCAGCTCCAGGTGCTCGCGCCTGGCAGCGAACATGAGCAAGGTCTCGGTTTCGAGGTGCATGGGCTGCGTCAGCAGCAGTTTGCGCAGTGCTTCCCCAAGAGGCGTGCCGCCGGGCTCGCGCGTCACGGCCACCTTCTTTCCTGCCGCTTCCAGGCGCGCGGCGATCCAGTCCAGGTGGGTGCTCTTGCCCGCGCCGTCGACGCCTTCCAGGGTAATGAACTTGCCGCGCATGCTAGCGTTTCTTCTTTTGCCGCTGGTACCGGGATACCGCGCGTTCGTGTTCCGCCAGGGTGCGCGAAAATTCGCTCGAACCGTCGCCGCGGGCGACAAAATACAGGGCATTGGTATCCGCCGGGTTCAGCGCCGCCTGCAGCGCCGCGAGGCCAGGCATGGCAATCGGCGTAGGCGGCAGCCCGGCCCGCGTATAGGTATTGTGCGGCGTATCGGCGCGCAGGTCTTTGGTGCGCAGATTGCCATCGAATTTTTCTCCCATCCCGTAAATCACGGAAGGATCGGTCTGGAGCAGCATGCCCATGCGCAGGCGATTGACGAATACTCCCGCGACCTGCGCGCGTTCGTTCGATTGTCCGGTCTCTTTTTCGATCACCGAAGCCATGATCAAGGCCTCATAGGGGGTGCGATAAGGCAGGTCGGGGGCGCGCTGTTCCCAGGCCGCCTGTAGCCGCCTGTCCATTGCTGCGTAAGCCCGTTTGAGGACCTCCATATCGCTGCTGCCTACGCCGAAGCGATAGGTGTCGGGGAAGAACAGGCCTTCCGGGCTGCGATCGGCCGCACCCAAGCGGGCCATGATGTCGCCATCGCTGAGATCGGCGCTCTCGTGCCTCAGGTCCGGATCGGCCTTGAGTGCCGCGCGCAGCTGCCTGAAGGTCCAACCCTCGAGGAATGTCACCTCCGCCTGGATCACATCTCCCGAAGTCAGCTTGTCCAGCAAGGCCAGAGGCGTAACGCCGCCGGCGACTTCATAGCTGCCGGCCTGGATCGCGCCGGCCTTGTCCAACAGGCGCACGAGCAGCTTGAATCGCCAGGCGCTCAACTCGATGCCGGAATCGACGATCTGCCGCGTTGCGGTTTTCAAGCTGCTGCCCGGTTTGATGGAGAATTGCACCCGCTCAGCGCGCAGGTCCAGCGGGCTCGAGGCATACCAGCGCAGTCCCGCTGCCGCCAGCAGCGTCAAGCACAATGCGAGGAGAAGAATGCGGATGATCCACGACGACATTCGTTTGCGGGCTTATCCGTGAGGGGCTGACTGGAGATTGCCGAGGCTATAATTGACGCTTGAATTTCATATTATCACGCATACTTAAGACATTATCCAAGTCTGCAGGACGACGATGACTTCTACCTGGCAGGACTTCCTGCTCGCACGCGGGGCGCGCATCGAAGCGGGTGTGCTGAACCATTTCGGCGACGCTGCGGCCGAACTGCGCGCAGCTCGCGATGGCTGCATTGTAGCCCCGCTGACCCACCTGGGGCTGCTAGAGTTCAGCGGCGAGGACGCGCAGGCCTTCCTCCACGGCCAGCTCAGCAACGATGTCAAACAGCTCAGTCCTGGTCGCAGCGAGTATGCAGCCTACTGCTCGGCCAAGGGGCGCATGCTGGCGAATTTCCTGTTGTGGCAGGAAGGCAGGCATTATCAGCTGCAGCTTGCCCGCGCCCTGCTGCCGGCGATGCAAAAGCGGCTGGGGATGTTCGTACTCCGGGCCCAGGTGAAGCTGGCCGACGCGAGCGAGTCGCGTCCGCTGCTGGGCCTGGCCGGCAAGGGTGCCGCCGATGTGCTGCGTGAATTCTTTCCCGCGCTCCCGCAACAGGCGCATCAGGTCGTGCACGATGCGGCCGGCGCTACCCTGATCGCGCTACCGGGCGAGAGGTTTGAGTTGATCGCCGAACTCGAGACGGCAAAGAGGCTGTGGGACAGGCTGGCTGCCAGGCTGACTCCGGTAGGCACGCCCTGCTGGGAATGGCTGGAGATCAGGGGCGGCATACCTCTGATCACCCCTGCGACGCAGGAGCAATTCGTGCCGCAGATGGCCAATATGGAGTTGATCGGCGCAGTGAGTTTTCAGAAAGGCTGCTACCCGGGGCAGGAAATCGTCGCCCGCACCCAGTACCTGGGCCAACTCAAGCGCCGCATGCTCCTCGCCCATGTCGCGGGAGCGGCGCCGCCGCAACCCGGTGACGCCTTGTACTGCGACGACCCGGACGCACAGGCGAGCGGCACGGTAGTCAATGCGCAGGCGGCACCCGAGGGCGGCTACGACTTGCTGGCGGTGGTGCAGACGGCCAGCATCGGCCAGGGCGCGCTGCATGTTCAATCCGCCGACGGGCCGGTGCTGCGCATCCAGCCCCTGCCCTACCCGCTCCCCTGAGGCCGCCTCGATGTGCCTGATCCTGCTGGCGCTAGGCGCGCATCCCGACTACCCGCTGCTGATCGCCGCCAACCGCGACGAATATTACCAGCGGCCGACGGCGAAGGCGGCGTTCTGGCAGGATCATCCGCACATCCTCGCCGGACGCGACCTGGATGGCATGGGCACCTGGCTGGGCGTGACGCGCGCGGGCCGCTTTGCCGCGCTCACCAATTTTCGCGATCCGCGCGAGCGCAAAACCGATGCGCCCTCGCGCGGCACACTGGTAAGCGGCTTTCTCGCGTCCGCGCTGGATCCGCGCGCGTACCTCGAGGAAATTGCAGCGCAGGCGCGGCACTACAACGGTTTCAACCTGCTGGCCGGCGACATCGACGATGTGTTCTATTTTTCCAGCCGCGCAGGCGAGGTGCAACAGCTGTCGCCGGGCATCCACGGACTGTCGAATCATCTGCTGGATACGCCCTGGCCCAAAGTGGCGCGCGGAAAACAGCGCCTGCAGGCGATGCTGGCGGACGAACCCAGCGCCGAAGCGCTGCTCGAGCTGCTGCACGACCGCCAGCCGGCGGCGCAAGGCGAACTGCCCGATACCGGTGTCGGTGTGGACATGGAGCGCGTGCTTTCACCGGCCCTGGTCGTTACGCCCCAATACGGAACCCGCGCCTCGACGGCGGTGCTGTTCGGGGGTGACGGCAGCGTCAGTTTCAACGAACGCACCGTACTGCGCGGCGGCGAAATCGGCGCTACGGTCGGCCTGCGCTTTCGCCTCGAGCGCTGATGAGATCGAGGCGCATCGCCACATGGGGAATGCCGGCTTCGATAAACTCCGGCCCCGCGGCCTCGAAGCCGAAGCGCCGGTAGAATCCTGCGGCCTGAATCTGCGCGTTCAGGCGCACCGTCGCATGGCCATGGTCGCGCGCCAGTTTCACCAGTGCTTGCAGCAGCAGCGCCCCCACATCCAGGCCGCGCCATGCCTCCAACACCGCCATGCGCCCGATGTGACCATCGGGCAGCAGACGCGCGGTCCCGATCGCAAGGCCCTCGGGCGTATGCGCGAGCGCGTGCTCGCAATGCGGATCCTGCTCGTCGCACTCCAGCTCCAGCGGCACGCCCTGCTCGTGCACGAACACCAGCTCACGTACGCGGCGCGCCTCGGCGCGCGCCTCATCCCAATTGCAGATGCGGATGGAAAATGACGGTGTGAGCATGCCGGTTATAATACCCGCCTTCCTGGTGAGACGATCATGCTGAGCCTGTGGGACGACAACGAAGCGGCGCAATGCCGCGGTGAACTGGCGTTGCGCGTCTACACCTCGCGCCTGCTCGGGCGCGACAAGACCCTGGTGCTGCACGGCGGCGGCAACACCTCGGTCAAAGTGGTGGAAACAAACCTGTTCGGCGAGGACGAAAATGTTCTCTACATCAAGGGCAGCGGCTGGGATCTGGAGACCATGGAGGCGGCCGGATTCGCCCCGGTACGGCTGGATCATCTGCAGCGGCTGGCGCGGCTCGAATCGCTGTCGGACACGCAGATGGTGAACCAGCTGGCGACGCATATGCTCAGGTCATCGGCGCCGGCACCCTCGGTGGAGACCATCCTGCACGCCTGCCTGCCCCACAGGTTTGTCGACCACACCCACGCCGACGCGGTGCTGGCGATCACCAATACCGCCGACGCAGAGCGGCGCGTGCGCGAGCTCTACGGCGATACGGTCGTGGTGATTCCCTATGCCATGCCGGGTTTCGACCTCGCCCGGCTGTGCGCGCAGGAGTACCCGCGCCAGGCCGGCGCCAACACCATAGGCATGGTGCTGATGAATCACGGCATTTTTTCCTTCGGCGACAGCGCGAGGCTATCCTACGAGCGCATGATAGCCCTGGTCGGCCGCGCCGAGGATTATCTCAAGCGCAAGCGCGCCTGGGACATCGCGGCGCGCGCCGCTGCGCCGGCCGGCATCGACATGCTGCAGCAGGCACAGCTGCGGCGCGCGCTGTCGGACGCCGCGGGCGCTCCCATGGTAATGGCAACGCATGCGGACGCGGAGGCGCTGGCTTTTGCACAGCGCGAGGACCTGGAAGCGCTGAGCCAGCAAGGGCCGGTTACGCCAGACCATATCATCCGCACCAAGCGCGTACCCATGCTCGGCACCGACGTGGACGCCTACACGCGCGGCTACAAAGCCTATTTCGATGAGCACGCGCCGCAGGCCAGGGAAGCCAAGACCATGCTCGATCCGGCGCCGCGCGTGGTGCTGGCTGCGCATTTCGGCCTGGCTGCGGCCGGCAGAAGCGCGAAAGACGCCGCCATAGTGGCCGAGTTGTACCGGCACAATATGCAGGTGATGCAGCGCGCCGAGGCTTTGGGCGGATATCGCGCCCTGCCTGCGCGAGACCTGTTCGAGGTCGAATACTGGGATCTGGAGCAGGCCAAGCTGAAAAAGGGCGGCACGCCCCCGCCCTATGCCGGCGAAATCGCGCTGGTGACGGGCGCGGCTTCCGGCATCGGCAAGGCCTGCGCAGTTGCCCTGCTCGCGCGCGGCGCGGCGGTGGTCGCATTGGATATCGATCCCGCGGTCGAGACAATGTTCCAGCGCAAGGATTTCCTGGGGCTGCGCTGTGATCTCACCGACGAGCATGCGATAGGCCGGGCGCTTGAGAGCGCGGTGACAGCCTACGGCGGTCTGGACATGCTGGTGCTCAATGCGGGCATATTCGCCGCCAGCCGCAGGATCGACGAACTCGCCACCGACGAATGGCGCAGGGTGATGGCGATCAACCTCGACGCCAACCTGTTCCTGCTGCGCGCCTGCCATCCCCTGCTCAAGCTCGCGCCCAAAGGCGGGCGTGTGGTGGTCATAGGTTCCAAGAACGTGCCCGCTCCCGGGCCGGGCGCGGCGGCGTATTCGGCGTCCAAGGCCGCGCTCAACCAGCTCGCCCGTGTCGCCGCGCTCGAATGGGGGGCGGACGGAATACGCATCAACTCACTGCATCCCAATGCGGTGTTCGATACCGGCATCTGGACCGAAGCGGTGCTGGCGCAGCGCGCCAGGCACTACGGACTGACGGTGAGCGAGTACAAGACCAATAATGTGCTCAAGACCGAGGTCAGGAGCCGCGACGTCGCCGAACTCGCTGCCGAAATGTGCGGGCCACTGTTCGCCAAGACCACGGCGGCGCAGGTGCCGGTGGACGGCGGCAACGAAAGGGTGATCTAGGCAGTGCAAGTGGAAACCCTGCGCTGGCGCACAGGCCGGCTGGAACTGATCGATCAGCGGCGGCTGCCGCTGGAATTCGAATACGTCGCCTGCACCGATGCGCTGCAGACCGCGGCGGCGATACGCGACATGGTGGTGCGCGGGGCGCCGGCGATCGGCTGCACCGCAGCCTATGGCGTGGCGCTGGAGGCGCAACGCCATGCGGGCGCGGCGCGCGCGCAGTTCGATACTGCGCTGCAAGCCGCATTCCGCGTGCTCGCTGCCAGCCGCCCTACCGCCGTCAACCTGTTCTGGGCAATCGAGCGAATGCGCCAGTGCCAGGTGCAGACCCGCAGCGGTTCTACCCGGGCGGCGGCCGACGCCATGCTCGAACTGGCGCATGCGATGCGTAGCGACGACATTGAAATATGCCGCGCGATCGGGCGCAACGGCGCACCGCTCATTGCGCAGGGCGCGCGCGTCATGACCCATTGCAACGCCGGCGCGCTTGCCACCGCGGGCCATGGCACGGCGCTGGGCGTGATCCGTTCGGCGCGCGACGCGGGCAAGCGCATCAGCGTGATCGCCAACGAAACCCGGCCCTATCTTCAGGGCGCGCGGCTTACTGCCTGGGAAATGGTGCAGGAAAACATTCCGGTGACCCTGGTGACGGACAACATGGCGGGCCACCTGATGCAGCTGGGCCGCGTCGATGTGGTCGTCGTCGGCGCCGACCGCATCGCGGTCAACGGCGACACCGCCAACAAGATAGGCACTTACACCGTCGCGGTGCTGGCCGAACGCCACCGAATACCGTTCTACGTGGCGGCACCGCTTTCGACCATCGACATCGCCATCGCCGAGGGCAGCGCCATCCCGATCGAAGAGCGCGATCCGGCGGAGGTTACCGGTTTTCGCGGCCTGCACTGGGCACCCGAGGGCGTAGAGGTCGCCAACCCCGCTTTCGATGTCACGCCGGCCGCGCTGATCACCGGCATCATCACCGAAAGAGGCGTGATCATGCAGCCCGATGCGAAGCAGATCCGCGCGCTGTTCGAAAACTGATCAGGTCTCGAGGATCTCCACCGGCGTGCCCGGTGCTACCCGATCGAACAACTCGATGATGGCGCGGTTGTGCATGCGGATGCAGCCGATCGAGCCGGGGCTGCCCATTTGCGCATGGTCCGGACTGCCGTGGATATAGATGTAGCGCTGCATCGTGTCCACCTGGCCCAGGCGATTGAATCCCGGCTCGCAACCCGACAGCCAGAGTATGCGCGTCAGTATCCAGTCGCGGCCCGGATGGCGCTCACCCAGCGCCGGGGTGTAGATCTCGCCGCTGGGCCTGCGTCCGATGAATATGGTGTTTTCCGCGACGCCTGCGCCGATTTTCGCGCGGATGATGTGGCGGCCGCGCGGCGTGCAATAACTGTCCTTCAGTTCCCCCGCGCCATTTCTGGACGTAGAAACAGAATAGCCGCGCAGCAAGCGGCCGCCCTCATCCAGCAGTTTCAGGGTTTGCCCGGCCAGGCTGATTTCTACGCGCGGCATCTCAGCCCCTGGTCCGTCGTGCGGCGAAGAATCCGCGCAGCAGCGCGGCGCATTCTTCGGCCATCACCCCCGGCGTAACGGTAGCGTGGTGATTGAGCCTGGCATCGGCGAACAGATCGAGCACGCTGCCGCAGGCGCCGGTCTTGGGGTCGGCGGCGCCGTAGACGAGGCGCGCGATTCGCGCATGCAGTATCGCGCCCACGCACATCGCGCAAGGCTCCAGCGTGACATACAGTTCGCAGCCGGGCAGGCGGTAATTGCCTAGCCTCGCGGCGGCATCGCGCAAGGCGAGGATTTCCGCGTGCCCTGTGGGATCGTGGCGCCCAATCGGCGCGTTGTAGCCGCTGCCGATGATCCCGCCATCCTTGACGATCACGGCGCCGACCGGAACTTCGCCGGCAGCCTGCGCGGCGCGCGCCTGCACCAATGCAGCCAGCATGAAATGTTGCTCAGCAGTCACGGTTTCGTCGATACGTATGCTGCAGCTGCCATCCAAGTGGTGCGGCGCGACATTGCTATGCGCTCGTCGCGTAGCCTGCCGCATCCTGACCCGGGGACCATGGCGCGCGTCGAAAACAATTCCGGCCGCATTTGCGGCCGGATACGCGCATGACCCCGGTCCGAACTCAGTCTTCGACCACGCGGACATTCTTGAAAAAGAATTCCGGAACGGATGCAGGTCTGGGCGCGGTTTCAATAAATTTCACGTTCGCCATGGGAATGACCACCGTGCCGGTGTCGGTTTCGAAGCAAAGATAAGGGCGATCCAGGACCAGCTGCGTCTTGCGCAGCAAATCATAGTTGTCCGTCGCCTGCTTCGGCCAGACAAAGCGCATCTTCTTTCCGTCCATGAAGTGAACCGTCATGCCGCCGCGTGCGTCGTCTTTTTCCATGGCCTTTCTCCTTTGGTCGACTGTCGCCAATTATACCTATTACCGCCATGCCCCGGCGTCCTCAGGAACCATGCAACCTGGCTGTGTGAATAGCGGCAACGATTGCGGGCGTTCCTTGCGCTCTCAAATGCAGGTAGGCATGATGCGCTATTGCTCCGGACGCCGTACTCGCCTTCCGGGGGAAGACGGCGAGCCCATGCGGACAGTGAATACACAGCGGTTTGGATGAATGAGTTTCATGATACCTATGCACCGCATCGAAGCGTACCTGCCGGGGGCCATATTGGTCGCAGCGCTGCTGGTCAGCGGCTGCGCCAGTCTTCCGCTTGAGGTCGAGCGCAGCGAGTCGCACGCGTTGCGCGACACCGAATCGACCCGGCTGGGCGAGGCAAGCCAGGCCGCGCGCAAGGCGCACCCCGGAGAGAGCGGTTTTCGCCCGCTGCCGAACGGGGTCGAGGCGCTGCTCGCGCGCATCGTGCTGGCCGAGGCGGCCGAGCGCTCGCTAGACGTGCAGTACTACATCTGGCATGACGATCTGAGCGGGCGCCACTTCGCCCATGCGCTGTTGCGCGCGGCCGACCGCGGCGTGCGCGTGCGCATCCTGATCGACGATGTCGGCGCGCGGGCGAACGACGAGGTGCTGCTGGCGCTCGATGCACACGCCAATATCGAGATCCGGCTTTTCAACCCGGTCGCCGCGCGCACTTTCCGCGGGCTGGGCATGCTCGCCGATTTTTCGCGCGTCAACCGGCGCATGCACAACAAGGCCCTCGTCGCCGACAATCAGGCTGCCATACTGGGCGGGCGCAACATCGGCGACGAATATTTCGGGGCCCACGGCGAGGTCGCTTTCGGCGACCTGGACGTGCTCACGCTCGGTGCCGGTGTCGACAAGGTGTCGGAATCGTTCGATCGCTACTGGAGCGCGCCATTGACGATCCCCGTGCGCGCGCTGCTCGGCCGCAGCGGCCTCGCCGTGAGCCTGGATACGCTGCGCGCCGCGCTCGCCGCTTTCGTCGAAGCGCAGCGCGACAGCCCCTACGTCGCGCAGGCAAGAGCCCGGCTGGCGGAGCAACTGGTGGCGGGGACAGGCGGCTACTACTGGGGAAAAGCGCATCTGCTCTATGACGACCCGGGCAAGATCGAGCGTGCGCCTGCGGATACCGAGGGGCATTTGCTGCCCCAGTTCGCCGGGCTGGGCTTGCGCAGCGAAACCGAACTATTGATCGTTTCGCCCTATTTCATTCCCGGCGACGCGGGCGTGGCCTGGCTGCGCGGGCTGGTAGCGCGCGGCGTGCGCGTTACCGTGCTGACCAATTCTCTCGCTGCGACCGACGTCGGCGCAGTGCATTCGGGCTATCAGCGCTACCGCTTGCCTTTGCTCGAAGCCGGTGTAGTACTCTATGAACTCAGGCCCGACATGATCGAACGCGCGAGCGCCAGACCCCGGACCAGCGGCGTCGGCAGTTCGCGCGCCTCGCTGCACGCCAAGACCTTCGTGTTCGACCGGCGCGCGGTATTCATCGGTTCGCTCAACCTCGATCCGCGTTCGGTAGAACTCAATACGGAAATCGGCCTCGTGTGCGAGAGTGCGCCTCTGGCCGAGGCCCTGGCCACAGCGCTGGAGCGGGAACTCGACAACATCGCCTGGCGTCTGGAGCGCAGCGCCGATGCTGCCGGCAGCGCGCGCATTGCCTGGGTGGAGAAAAGCGCCGCAGGCGTGCGCCGGCATACGGAAGAACCCGGGGTCAGTGCCTGGCGCAAGCTCTCGGTGTGGTTCCTCGGCTTGCTGCCGATCGAATCCCAGCTCTAGCGCCGGGATTTCCGACAGCTGACCGCAGACCCATCGATGCGCCTCCGGCTGCACCTGCGATACGCCAGCGCGCCGAGCGTCCCGGCGCCGGCATGAGAACATCGGGCACCGACGCCGACGGCCTGCCGCTGCCGCAGCGCTACTGGGCGATCGCCACCGTGGCGCTGGGCATCACGATGGCGGTGCTAGACAGCTCCATCGCAAACGTGGCGCTGCCGACCATCGCCAGGGATTTGAACGCCGCCCCGGCCGATTCCATCTGGGTGGTCAATGCCTATCAGCTGGTCATCACCATCCTCATGCTGCCGCTCGCCTCGCTCGGTGAGATAGTCGGCTATCGCCGCGTCTACCGCGTCGGGCTAGTCGTGTTCACCCTGGCCTCGCTAGGCTGCGCCTTGTCCGATTCACTCGTCATGCTGAGCGCGGCGCGGGTGTTGCAGGGCGTGGGCGCGGCGGGCATGCTGAGCGTCAACGGCGCACTCGTGCGCTACATATACCCGCCCGGCCTGCTCGGCCGCGGTATCGGCATCAACGCACTGGTCGTCGCGGTCTCGGCGGCGCTAGGCCCGACCGTCGCCGCCGGCATTCTGTCGATCGCCTCCTGGCCCTGGCTGTTCGCGGTCAACGTTCCCATTGCCATCGCCACCCTGTTCGCGGCGCGCAAACTGCCGCGCACGCCGCGCTCCAGCCGGCGCTTCGACTGGTCCAGCGCGCTGCTGAACGCGCTTTTTTTCGGCCTGCTGATCATCGCAGTCGATTACTTCGGCCACGGGGGACGTCCGCTTTACGCCCTGCTCGCCGTCGCTGGCGCCGCGCTTGCGGGCGTGGCGCTGGTGCTGCGCCAGCTGCCGCAGACCTCTCCGCTGCTCCCGGTCGATCTGCTGCGCATCCCGATGTTCGCGCTGTCGATTGCGACGTCGATCTGCTCCTTTACGGCGCAGATGCTGGCCTACGTTTCGATCCCCTTCTATTTCCAGCACCTGCTCGGCCGCACGGACGTGGAGACCGGACTGCTGATGACGCCCTGGCCGCTGGCGGCGGCAGTGGTGGCGCCCATAGCCGGAAGGCTGGCAGACCGGCACCCGGCCGGCATACTCGGCGCACTCGGCCTCGTCCTTTTCGCCGCGGGCCTGGGAATGCTCGCGCTGCTGCCGGCGGCGCCCAGCGACGCCGACATCATCTGGCGCATGGCGCTATGCGGTGCCGGATTCGGCCTGTTCCAGTCCCCCAACAACCGCGTGATCATGACTTCCGCGCCGCGCGAGCGCAGCGGCGGAGCGAGCGGCATGCTGGGCACGGCGCGGCTGCTCGGCCAGACCACAGGTGCCGCATTGGTGGCGCTGATGTTCAGCCTGTTCGGCGAGCGCGCGAACGTCTGGGCGCTGGGCCTGGCGGCCGGCATCGCGCTCCTGGCTGCGGCGGTGAGCAGTTCGCGGCTGGTCAAATCCTCCCGTGGCAAGGGTTAAGGAACCAGCGTCCCAGGTCTAGGCACAGCCTCGACGGCCCGCGCGTTTTATTCCCACTCTATGGTCGCAGGCGGCTTGCCGCAGATGTCGTAGACCACGCGGTTGATGCCGCGCACCTCGTTGATGATGCGGTTCGACACCTTACCCAGCAGTTCGTGCGGCAGGTGCGCCCAATGGGCAGTCATGAAGTCCTGCGTCTGCACCGCGCGCAGCGCCACCACGTATTCGTAGGTGCGCCCGTCGCCCATCACGCCCACCGCCTTCACCGGCAGGAACACGGCGAACGCCTGCGAGGTGGCGTCGTACCAGCTGCGTCCCTCGCCGTCGCGCGCCGCACGCAGTTCCTCGATGAATATGGCATCGGCGCGGCGCAGCAGATCGGCATACTCGTGCTTCACCTCGCCGAGGATGCGCACGCCCAGCCCGGGTCCGGGGAAAGGGTGGCGGTAGACCATGTCGTGGGGCAGGCCGAGGGCGATCCCGAGTTCGCGCACCTCGTCCTTGAACAATTCGCGCAGCGGCTCGAGCAGCTTCAGGTGCAGGGTGTCGGGCAAACCGCCGACGTTGTGGTGCGACTTGATGTTAGTCGCCTTTTTGGTCTTGGCCCCGGCGGACTCGATCACATCGGGATAAATGGTGCCCTGCGCCAGCCATTTGGCGTTCCTGATTTTGGCCGCCTCGCGCTGGAACACTTCGACGAATTCGCGTCCGATGATCTTGCGCTTTTGCTCCGGATCGGCGACCCCGGCGAGCTTGCCCATGAACTGCGCGCTGTCGTCGATGTGGATCACCTTGACGCCCAGGCTCCTGGCGAAAGTCGCCATCACCTGCTCGGCCTCGTTCAGCCGCAGCAGTCCGTGGTCGACGAACACGCAGGTGAGCTTCGCGCCGATGGCGCGGTGGATCAGGGCGGCGGCAACGGAGGAATCGACTCCGCCCGAAAGCCCGAGGATCACTTCGTCCGTGCCCACCTGCTCGCGTATGCGTGCGATCGCCTCGGACACGTAATCGGGCATGTTCCAGTCGCCTGCGCAGCCGCAGATATCGTTGACGAAGCGCCTGAGTATGGCCGTTCCCTGCAGCGTGTGCGTGACCTCGGGATGGAACTGCACCGCGTAGTAGCCGCGCGCCTCGTCCGCCATCGCCGCGATCGGGCAGGAATCGGTGGAAGCCATGAGCTTGAAGCCGGCGGGCATTTGCGTGACTTTGTCGCCGTGGCTCATCCATACCTTGAGCATACCGTGGCCCTCGGGGGTGCGGAAATCCTCGATGCCCTCGAACAGGCGGGTGTGGCCGCGCGCGCGCACCTCGGCGTAGCCGAATTCGCGCACCTTGCCCGCCTCGACCTTGCCGCCCAGCTGCCCGGCCATGGTCTGCATGCCGTAGCAGATGCCCAGCACCGGCACGCCCAGATCGAATACCGCCTGGGGGGCGCGCGCGCTGGCGTCCTCGTTCACCGACAGGTGGCTGCCGGACAGGATCACGCCCCTGGCGCCGAAATCGCGCACGAACTGCGCGCTGACGTCATAGGGATGGATTTCGCAATAGACGCGCGCTTCGCGCACGCGCCGCGCAATCAATTGCGTGTACTGGGCGCCGAAATCGAGGATGAGGATTTTCTGATGCATGCTCGGGCTTTCAATAACGGAAGGGCCGGGCGCGCCGCAGGCGGCACGACCGGCCCCGGGTCATGGGATCGGGTGGCGATTGGGCAAGATCACTCGACTTGGTAATTGGGGGCTTCTTTGACGATCTGCACGTCATGCACATGCGATTCGCGCATGCCCGCCGAAGTGATCTCGACGAACTCGGTCCTGGTGCGCATGTCCTCGATATTTGCGCAGCCGCAGTAGCCCATGCTCGCGCGCAGCCCGCCCACCATCTGATAGATGATGCTGACCACGCTGCCCTTGTAGGGCACGCGGCCTTCTATGCCCTCGGGCACGAGCTTGTCGGCATTGTTGAGCGGGTCCTGAAAATAGCGGTCGGCGGCTCCGTCCTGCATCGCACTCAAGGAACCCATGCCGCGGTACAGCTTATACGAGCGGCCCTGGTAGAGTATGGTCTCGCCCGGCGCCTCTTCGGTGCCGGCGAACATGCTGCCCATCATCACCGCGTTCGCGCCGGCCGCCACCGCCTTGGCCACGTCACCCGAGTAGCGGATGCCGCCGTCGGCAATGAAGGGTACGTCGGTGTCCTTGAGCGCCGAGTAGACGTTCTGGATCGCCGAGATCTGCGGCACGCCTACACCGGCGATGACGCGGGTGGTGCAAATCGAACCCGGGCCGATGCCCACCTTGATGCCGTCGGCACCATGGTCGACCAGGGCTTTGGCTCCGGCAGCCGTGGCGATGTTGCCGCCGACGACTTCGACCTTCGGGAAATGCTTCTTGACCCAGTGCACCCGGTCGAGGACGCCCTGGGCATGTCCATGGGCCGTATCCACCACGATGACGTCGACGCCAGCCTCCACCAGATGCTCGACGCGCTCCTCGGTGCCCTCGCCCACGCCTACTGCCGCGCCGACCCAGAGCTTGCCCTGCTCATCCTTGCTGGCGAGCGGATGCTCGGTCGCCTTGAGTATGTCTTTCACGGTCACCAGCCCGCGCAAGGCGAAGCTGTCGTTGACTACCAAAACCCGTTCCAGGCGGTGTTTATGCAACAAGGCCCGCGCTTCTTCCGGGCTGGCGCCCTCCTTGACATAAATCAGTCGTTCGCGCGGGGTCATGATGGCGCTCACCGGCGCGTCCAGATTGGTCTCGAAGCGGTAGTCGCGGTTGGTGACCATGCCCACAACTTTGCCCTTGTCGACCACGGGAAAACCGGACACCCGGTACTGCTGGGTCAGTTCGAGCAATTCACGCACGGTGATTTCCGGTGACACGGTCATGGGATCGCGCAGCACGCCCGACTCGAAGCGCTTGACCTTCAGCACTTCTGCAGCCTGTGCCTTGGGGCTGAGGTTCTTGTGCACGATGCCGATGCCGCCTTCCTGCGCGATGGCAATGGCCAGCCGGGATTCGGTCACCGTGTCCATTGCAGCCGACACCAGCGGAATATTGAGTCTGATCTTGCGCGTCAGGCGTGTCTTTAGCGAAACATCGCGCGGAAGTACGATCGAATGGGCGGGGACGAGCAGGACATCGTCGAAGGTCAGCGCTTTCTGAATGACGCGCATATGCAAAACTCCTGGCCGCAAAGCCGCATTATACGCGCCTGTCGCTGGTCGGCAAACAAGCTGCGACTGAAACCGAATGCCGGGTCGGCGCGTTAAGTCATTTGACGGGGCGGCGAAAAGCCGCTACTTTTTGGCTGCTTGGTTTAAATGGAAGGTATCCCCGCATGAATCGACTTTCGGTGGCAATCTGGCTGGTGCTGTGCGTGGCGCTGCCCGCATCCGCCCAGATGTACAAGTGGGTGGATTCGAACGGGAAGGTGCATTATTCGGACAAGGCCCCGCCGGGCAACGTCAAATCCGAAACGCTGCGCGAGGCAGCCCGCCCCCCCGGCCCGCCTGCGACCGGCGTAGCCAAGGAGGATGCGAACAAGGACGCGGCCAAGGCCGGGCCCAAAACGACGGCGGAGCAGGATCAGGCGTTTCGCAAGCGCCAGGCGGAAGAGGCCAAAGCGCGGGAGAAGCAGGACGAGGCAGAGAAGATCGCCCGCGACCGGGCCGAGAACTGCAAGCGCGCAAGGGCGGCGGCGGCCAATCTGGAATTGGGCGGGCGCCAGCTCCGTGTCGACGAAAAAGGCGAGCGCGTATACCTCACGGATGCGCAAATCGCCGAGGAAACCGCCAAGGCGAAGCAGGAAGCAGCGGCCGCCTGCAAGTAGGGACTATTTGCGCGATTTTGCCGCACGCTCGCGCCGGGCTTTCTTCGGATCGTCAAGCAAGGGTCGATAGAGTTCCACGCGGTCCCGGTCGTGCAGCCTGGTTTCCGGGCTTGCCGGCCTACCCCATATCCCGGCGCGGCTGAACTCGATCTGCGGCTCACGCCGGAGCAAACCGCTGGCCTCGATCGCGTCCAGCACCGTGCTGCCGGGGGCGAGTTCGAGCTCCAACAGTTCCTGCTTCTGCGCCAGCGCGTAGGCCACTTCGATGCGCATGCCTAAGCCGCACCGTACAGTGCTGCTGCCCGCTTGACGAAGACTTCGACCAGGGTATTGGCGATGTGATTGAACACCGGTCCGGCAATCTTCTCCACCAGCTTGCCGGAGAGTTCATAGCTCAAGCGGAATTCGACTTTGCACGCCTGCTCCGATAGCGGAACGAAGCGCCAGAACCCGTCCAGGTGCTTGAACGGGCCGTTCATCAGCTTCATGTCGATCAGCGCGCCCTCGTCCATCTGATTCTCGGTGGTGAAGTGCAGGCGCAGGCCGTGATAGTTGACATGCAGTGTCGCCGCAGCCCGATGCGGGTCCAGTCGTTTCACCTCGGTGCCGCTGCACCAGGGCAGAAACTGCGGATACGCGTCTACGTCCGCCACCATCGCGTACATTTCGGCCGCGCTATGGCTTATCAGTACCGATTTTTCGACTATGGCCATGAAGGCGCGACGCAACTGTTAAAATTGCCTAAACTCGGCAAGCCGGAACTAGGCAAAGTGCCTCCGGCGAAGGAAAAACCCTAATCCCACGAACAAGGGGGGTGCACCCCCCCCTTGTAAATCCCCCCGCGGATGCATGCTTGCCGTTAATTGAGATCTTCGCCATTCCCGCCAGCTCTCGACCGATAAGAGACCAATTGTACCAACACAAGCTTCCATGAAGATCGCACAGAACAAAAAAGCCTTCCACGATTACTTCATCGAGGAGCGTTATGAAGCCGGTCTGGTGCTCCAGGGTTGGGAAGCCAAGGCCATCCGCGCCGGACGGGTGCAGCTCAAGGACGCCTATGTGCTCATCCGTGGAGCCGAAATCTACATGGTCGGCGGCCATATCAGCGCGCTGCCTACGGCGTCCACCCATATCAATCCTGATCCGGTGCGCACGCGCAAGCTGCTGCTCCATGCCGGGGAAATCCAGCACCTGATCGGCAAGGTCGAACGCGCCGGCTACACCCTGGTGCCGCTGGATATGCACTACAAGAACGGCAGAATCAAGATCGACATCGGCCTTGCCCGCGGCAAGAAGCAGCACGACAAGCGCGAGACCGAGAAGAAGCGCGACTGGGATCGCGAGAAACAGCGCTTGATGCGGTCACACAGCAAGAGCTAGCGCTGCGTGCGCACTCGCAGGGAACGCAGCCGCGACGCGCGTCGTAGGCGCGGGCGTTTAAGCGGCTCGCAGTGGATTTTCGCGCGGGCGGTACTCAAATTCGCTGGCGCACCTGCTCGAACAGGCAAATCGCCGCCGCAGCCGCGACATTCAAGGATTCCGCGCCGCCGGGCATGGGTATGCGCAATTGCTCGGCCGCTGCAGCACTCAGCGCAGCGCTCAAGCCCGCGCCTTCGTTGCCGAACGCCCAGGCCAGCGGGCCGCGCAGGTCGGCCTGATATATGGATTTTTCTGCGTGGCTGCTGGCGCAGATCAGCCGCCCCGACAGCCTGCCCAAGGAGGCATGCAGATTGACGTTGTCGTATATCTCCAGGCTGAAGTGCGCGCCCATTCCGGCGCGCAGCACCTTGGGCGACCAGGCGAAGGCGCAGCCATGGGAGAGCAGGACGGTGGAGACGCCCGCTGCCGCCGTGCTACGCAGTATGGACCCGAGATTGCCCGCGTCCTGTATGCTTTCCAGCATCACGCAGTGTTCGATCCTGTCCGGCAACGGACCTGGCTGTGGGGTGCGTATCAGCGCAACGATTCCGGTCGGCGTCGCGACTTGGGCGACCTCGTTGAACAGCGCATCGGCGAGCACCAGCAGCGCCTGCCCGGCAATGCCTCGGGCGAGCGCGGCAGCCTGCGCGTCGGACGCGCCGCTTTCGCTCAGTATCAGCTGCTCGGGCACGCCGCCACTGGCGCGATAGGCAGCGATCAAGTGCAATCCGTCGAGCAGCGCCAGACCAGCCTTGCGCCGTTCGCGCGTGGAAGTGGCGAGCTGGCGCAGCAATTTGAAGCGCGGATTGTCGCGCGAGCGTATCAGCTTCAGGTCAGGATCGAGCATGCGCTGAACCCGGCGGAAGTAGTGCTCAGCCCTGAAGCAGCTTGCGTATCGGCGCGTAGCTGCGCCGGTGGATCTCGCACGCGCCGTGCTGCGCCAGGGCGGCGAGATGCGAGGTCGTAGGATAGCCCTTGTGACGATCGAGTCCATAACACGGATAGAGCAGGTGCAGACGCATCATTTCGGCGTCGCGCGCGGTCTTGGCCAGTATCGATGCGGCGGAAATCGCCGGGATCTTGCCATCGCCCCTGATGACGGCCTTGACCGGATATCCGATCCTGGGGCAATGATTGCCGTCGACCAGCACTTCGGCCGGCGCCACACCCAACTGCTCAACCGCGCGGCGCATGGCGAGCAGGCTCGCCTGCAGGATATTGAGTGCGTCGATTTCGGCCACGCTAGCCCACGCAATCGCCCACGCCAGCGCGCGCCCGCGTATTTGCCCGGCAACTTCCTCCCGCCGCGACGCGCTCAGCATTTTGGAATCTGCCAGACCGGCGATGTGCGCGCCGGGGTCGAGGATCACCGCTGCCGCGCAGACCGGTCCGGCGAGCGGCCCCCGCCCCGCTTCGTCCACGCCGCATACGAGATTCATGCGGGTTGCGCACTCGTGCGCCCGAGCAGCGGCAGCACCGCCCTGGCAGCCTGCTCCGCGGTATTGCGCTTGAGCTCGCGGTGGATGGCGGCAAAGCGCTGCGACAGACGCGCGCGCACCACACCGTCGTTGAGCGCATTGAACAAGGCCTGCGCCAGGTTTTCCGCAGTGGCGTCGTGCTGCAGCAGCTCGGGTACGACAAACTCGCCGGCCAGGATATTGGGCAGGCCGACGTAGGGCTTGTAAGCCATGCGCCGCATCAGCAGCCAGCTCGCCCCGGCCATCTTGTAGGTGATCACCATGGGTTTTTTCAGCAGCGCCGCCTCCAGCGTGGCGGTGCCGCTGGCCACCAGTGCGACATCGGCCGCTGCAAGCGCGTCCCGGGCATGTCCGAACAATATCGTCAGAGGCAGTTCGCCTGCGCCGCCCCGATATATGGCGGCTTCGAAGATCTCGCGCGTTTCGCGGCTGACCAGTGGAACGAGAAACAGCGGCCGCTCCACTTTCTGCACCAGAAGCTTGGCCGTGGCGATGAACGTGTCCGCCATGTAGCGCAATTCGGACTGCCGGCTGCCAGGCAACAGGGCGAACACTTTGCGTTCGGGCTCGATCTTGAGCCGCTCGCGCGTAGCGGCAGTCTGGTCCTCCTGCGGAATCAGGTCGGCGAGCGGATGACCGACGTAGCTGGCGGCTATGCCCGCCTTGCGATATATCTCGGATTCGAACGGAAACAGGGTCAGCACGAGATCGACGCAATGCGCAATTGCGCCGATGCGGCCGCCGCGCCAGGCCCAGATCGAGGGGCTGACGTAGTGCACCACCCGCACCCCGGCACGCTTGAGTCCGGCCTCCAGGCCCAGGTTGAAATCCGGCGCGTCTACGCCGATGAATAACTGCGGCCTCACCTTGAGCAGCGCCAGTTTCAGCTTGTGTCGCATCCATACCAGGCCGGCATAATGCCGCAGCACCTCGGCGTAGCCGCGCACCGCAAGGCGTTCCATCGGAAACAGGCTGGTCAATCCCTGGGTTTGCATTCTCGGGCCGCCGATGCCGACAAAGCCGGCATCGGGCAAGTGCGCGCGCAAGGCCGCGATCAGGTGCGCCCCCAGCAGATCGCCCGAGGCCTCCCCGGCCACGATGCCAATGATGAGCGGCCCTTGCCTCACGTCAGCGCACGATCCCGCGGGTCGAGGTCTGCAGAAAATCGCTGAGCAGGCGGATTTCAGCGCAGCTGCCGGCGTGCTCGGCCAGCTGCCTCCTGGCCTGGTCCAGCGTCAGGCTGCTCTTGTACAGGGTCTTGTAGGCGCGTTTGATCTCGGTGAGCGCCGCGGCGGAGTAGCCACGCCGGCGCAGGCCTTCGGAATTGATGCCATATGGTTTGGCCGTATCCCCAGCGGCCATTACGTAAGGAGGCAGGTCGTGTACCAGCACCGTAGCGATGGCGGTGAAGCTGTGGGCGCCGATGCGCACGAACTGGTGCACGCCGGTGAAGCCGCCGAGGATGGCGTAATCGCCGACATGCACGTGGCCGGCGAGCTGCGCGTTATTGGCGAAAATGGCATGGCTGCCGATCTGACAGTCGTGCGCAATGTGCACGTAAGCCATGATCCAGTTGTCGTTGCCCACGCGGGTGACGCCTGCATCCTGCGCGGTGCCGCAATTCAGGCTGCAGAACTCGCGTATGGTGTTGCCGTCGCCGATTTCCAGCCGCGTCGGTTCGCCCGCGTATTTCTTGTCCTGGGGTACGGCGCCCAGCGAAGAAAACTGAAAAACGCGATTGTCCCTGCCGATCCTGGTATGCCCTTCGACCACGACGTGAGGACCGATCCGGGTATCGTTGCCGATCTCCACATGCTCGCCGATCAGGCTGTAGGCGCCGATAGTGACGTTGTCCCCGAGCCTAGCGCCGGGGTGAACGATGGCGCTCGGATGGATCATCAGATCGGTCGCAGGGTGCAAAGCAGCTCGGCTTCCGCCACGAGCGCGTCCCCTACATAGGCCCTACCGGCGTATTTGACCACGTTGCGTACGGTGCGCACGATGCTCACCTCGAGCACCAGCTGGTCCCCGGGCATGACCGGTTTCTTGAAGCGCGCCTTGTCGATGCCGGCAAAATAGTACACCGATTTGTCGTCGGGTTTGGTGCCCATGGTGCGAAACGACAGGATCGCCGCGGCCTGCGCCATGGCCTCGACGATGAGCACCCCCGGCATGACCTTGAAGTACGGAAAATGGCCGTTGAAATAGGGCTCGTTGACGCTGACGTTTTTCAGCGCCCGAATGCGCTTGCCCAGCTCGCACTCGATGACGCGGTCGATAAGCAGGAACGGATAGCGATGCGGCAGGTATTCGAGGATTTCCTGGATGTTCAAGTTTGTTTCTCCAGCGTTGACAGGCGTTGCTCGATGTTGCGTAACCGTGCAAGCAGCGAGTCCAGATGGCGCAGCAAAGCCATATGCTTTGCCCAGCTGCGGCTGTCTTCGGCCGGGTTGCCGCCATATGTTCCGGCTTCGCGTATCGACTTGGTGACCACGGTCGCGCCGTGGATGACGACGCGGTCGGCGATTTCCACATGCCCCATGATATTGGCCCCGCCGCCGATCATGCAGTGTTTGCCTATGCGCGTACTGCCCGCAATGCCGACGCAACCGGCGATCGCGGTATGCGCGCCTACGCGCACGTTGTGCGCGATCTGGATCAGGTTATCCATTTTGACCCCGTCTTCTATCACGGTGTCGTCCAGCGCGCCCCGGTCTATGCAGGTATTGGCGCCGATCTCCACATCGTCGCCGATGAGCACGCCCCCGATCTGCGGAATTTTGCGCCAGCGCCCGCCGTCGAGCACGATGCCGAAGCCGTCCGCGCCGATCACCGCGCCCGAATGCACCAGCGCCCGCTCCCCCAGGCGACAACCTGCGTAGACCGTGACGCGCGCGTGCAAGCGGCTGGCGGCGCCGATTTCGACCGCATCGCCCAGGTGGCAGCCCGGTCCTATTATCACTCCTTCGCCCAGCTTGACGCCGCGACCGATACAGGCGCCGGCGCCCACGCTGGCGCTCGCAGGGATACTGGTCCCGCGCTCCACGACCGCTGTGGGGTGCACCCCGCCGCTCGCCACCGCAGGCGGATTGAACAGGGAGGAGACCTTGGCAAAATACAGGTATGGATTGTCGCAGACGATGCGCGGCAGATCGGTTACATCGCTGTCCGCTTTGCCGACGATCACTGCGCCGGCGCGCGTAGCAGCAAGCAGCTTGCGGAATTTGGCGTGGCTGAGAAAGCCGACGTGCTGGGGGAGCGCATTCTCGAGCGTGGCGACCTGGCTGACCGCCGTCAGCGGGTTGCCGATGATCTCACCACCGAAGCGTTCGACAATCTGGGCCAGGCGGTATTTCTTGGCCTTAGCCATCGGAGCCGACTATTTCCCTGCCGGTTTGTCTTCCAGAGCCTTGATCACCTTGTCTGTGAGGTCGATGCGCGGGCTGGCATAGACCGCCTCCTGGAAGATGATGTCGTATTTCTCCGACTCGGCAATGGCCTTGATGGCGCGGTTGGCGCGCTCGAGCACCGCGGCAAGCTCGTCATTGCGCCGCTGGTTCAGATCCTCGCGGAACTCGCGTTGCTTGCGCTGAAAATCCTTGTTCAGTTCGCCAAATTCGCGCTCCTTGGTACGACGCTCGGTTTCACTCATGGTGACCGCGTTCTTCTCGAGGTTCTCCTGCAGCTTGCGAATCTGCTCGGCCATGCTCTGCATTTCCTTGTCGCGTTTGGCGAACTCCTGTTCGATTTTTTTCTGCGCACGCACCGCGGGCGCGGCATCGCGAAACACCCTCTCTGTGTTTACGAATCCAACCTTGACTTCAGCGGCGGCGGCACTGCTGCACATCAGCACAGCCAGCGCGACAAATACTATATTTTTCAACCCGATCTCCTCGATCCCTAAAAGACCTGACCCAACAGGAACTGCATGCGCTGAATCCTGTCGCCTTCCTGGATGTTGAGCGGGAAGCCATAGCTCAGGCGTATCGGACCCACGGGCGATGTCCAGTTGAACGCCAACCCGGTCGAATAGCGCAAGTCGGACATGCTCATTTTCTCGCCTGCGCCCCAAACCTGGCCGGCGTCGACAAACACGCTCAAGCGCATGGAACGGTCCATGCCCGTACCCGGCATCGGGAACAGCACTTCAGCGTTACCGACCAGGCGCCTTGTGCCACCGATGGGGTCGCCGAGATCGTCGCGCGGGCCGAGCGAGTACGAATCGTAGCCGCGCACCGAACTGACGCCGCCCGCGTAAAAATTCTTGTAAAACGGCAGGGGCTTTCCCTCCGTGCCATCGGCGGTGCCGATTTCGCCGTTGAGCATAAAGGTATAGGTGCGCGACAGCGGGTAATACCATTGCACCTGCTCCGTGAGCTTGTAGTATTTGAGCGTTCCGCCCGGCAATCCGGCTTCCAGATTGGCGCGGATCAAGGTGCCACTGGTAGGCGTAAGCGCGCTGTCGCGCTGCTCGCGTATCCAGCCTATCGTTCCAGGAACGGTGGTATTGTCGTTGCCAAAAATCTGGACAAACTCTTTGTACGTAGTCGGGCTGGTCTCGTTGATGCCGAGCTTGGTGTTTTCCACGCCGAGCCCCAAACCGAGGTTATCCACCTCGGTCAGCGGTATGCCGAAGCGCACCCCTGCACCCGTTGTGTCCGTAGTGTAATAGCCCAGGCTGAGATAGGACGCGTCGAGACGGCGTTTGTAGATGTCGAAGCCGCGGCTGACGCCGTCCACCGTGTAATAGGGATTGGTAAAGCTCAGGCTGGCATTGCGGTTAACCTTGCTGGTGCTTAGAGCCGCCGTGATGTGCTTGCCGCTGCCAAATATATTCTGCTGCGAAATCGAGCCGCTGAGGATCACTTTTTCCTCGGAGGAAAAGCCCGCGCCGAGCGTAATGGCTCCGGTCGGCTTTTCCTTGACCTTGATACTTACATCCACCTGGTCCGAGGTGCCCGGCACCGCGGGCGTCTCGACGTCGACCTCCGTAAAATATCCCAGGCGATCCAGGCGCAGCTTGGATTTCTGTATCTTGTCGGCATCGTAGTAGGCACCCTCGAGTTGCCGCATCTCGCGGCGCACCACTTCGTCGCGGCTTCGGGTATTTCCCGAGACGTTGATACGACGCACGTAAACCCGCCGCCCCGGATCGATCATGATGGTCAATGCGACGCGCTTTGCAGCCTTGTCCAGTTCGGGAACGGCGTTCGCGTTGGCGAATGCGTAGCCTTCGTTTCCCAGCCTGTCGGTGATGTTCTTGGTGCTCTCGTTGAGTTTCTGGCGCGAGAAGGTCTCCCCGGGCTTCAACTGGACCAGCCCGCGCAATTCGGACTCCGGCAGCAGCATATCGCCGCCCAAATTGACATCCGACACGGTGTACTTGTCGCCCTCGCGGATATTTACCGTAATGTAGATGTCCTTCTTGTCCGGAGTGATCGATACTTGGGTCGAGTCGATGCTGAACTCAAGATAGCCGTTGTTAAGATAGAACGAGCGCAGGGTCTCGAGATCGCCGGACAATTTCTGTTTCGAATACTGGTCGTTCTTGGTGTACCAGGTCAGCCATCCCGGCGTCTGCAGCACAAAGAGGTCGAGCAGATCTTTCTCCCTGAATGCATTGTTGCCGATGATATTGATTTGACGGATCTTGGTGACGTCCCCTTCGTTGATGGAGAAGCTGACGCCCACGCGATTGCGCTCGAGCGGGGTGACAGTTGCAACGACGCTGGCGCCGTAGAGCCCGCGGGAGAGGTATTGCCGCTTGATCTCCTGCTCGGCCTGGTCGAGCAGCGCCTTGTCGAATGAGCGTCCCTCGGCCAGGCCGATTTCGCGCAGCCCCTTGCGCAAGGCCTCTTTTTCGAACTCCTTGTTGCCGATGAAGTCGATTTGCGTCACGGCCGGACGCTCCTCGACCATCACAATCAGCACGTCGCGCTGCACCTCGAGTCGTACATCCTTGAAGAAACCGGTCGCAAACAAGGACTTGATCGCAGCGGCCGCTTTTTCATCCGTCATGGTCTCGCCGACCTTGACCGGGAGGTAGCTGAATACGGTTCCGGCCTCGATGCGCTGGATGCCTTCGACGCGTATGTCGCGCACCACGAAAGGATCGAAGGCATGTGCCGCGCCGATCCACAGGCAGGCGCACGCGGCAGCGAGATATCTGGTCATGGTCACGTTCAGCTGGAGATCAAGCGGTTAATGTCGTTATAGAAGGCAAAGGCCATCAGTACCAGCAACAGGGTCAGACCGAGTTTCTGGCCGAATTCCATCACGCGATCCGATACCGGGCTACCCTTGAAAATTTCGATCGTATAATACATCAAATGCCCCCCATCCAATAAGGGAATCGGCAGCAGGTTGAGTACCCCGAGGCTGATGCTGATCAATGCCAGAAAGCTCAAGTATGAAACCAGCCCGAGCTGCGCCGATTGCCCGGCATAATCGGCGATGGTCACCGGACCGCTGAGATTCTTCCACGACACCTGCCCGACCAGCATCCGTCCGAGCATCTTCAGGCTGAACACCGACGTGTCCCAGGTCTTCTCAGCCGCCTTCGCCAGTGCACTGAAGGCACCGTAGCGTACCACGGTAACGAGTTCGTCCAAAGCGTGCGGGTCGAGCTGCGCCGCCGCGCCAATGCGCCCTATGGCGGAGCCGTTCTGCTGCACCGTTTCCGGAACCAGCGCGAGTTCGCGCTGTTCGTCTCCGCGCCGATAGTTCAGCCGCAGCTCGCGTCCTGGATGACTGCGCACGAGTTGTACCAATTCACTCCAGGAAACGACTGGTTTGCCGTCGGCCGCAAGTATCTGATCGCCAGGCTGCAATCCCGCCCGCTGCGCCACGCCGCCGTCCACAACCTCGCCGATCACCGGTTTGATTTCCGGCCGATATAGCCTGAAGCCGATCAAGGCCAGGGTATCGCCTTCGAGTTGCTCCGCGTCGATGGGGGACAGATCGAGCGAGCGCCAGTTGATCTGGTTATTGCGGTTGAGCACCTCCACCCTGACGCGCTGACGCTCGAGCGCCAGCTGCAGCATGCGCCAGCGCACGTCCTGCCAGGTAGCGACCGGCTCGCCATTGATGGCGCGTATGGTTTCTCCCGCCTCGAATCCGGCGCTTGCAGCCGGGGTATCCGGCTGCGGCAGATCCACTATGGGTCGCGCTTCCTGCACGCCGTGCATGAACAGCAGCCAATACAGGAGTATTGCAAACAGGAAGTTGGCCAGCGGCCCGGCAATGACCACGGCGTAACGCCGCCACACGCTCTGCCGGTTGAAGGCACGGTCGAGCTCCTGCTGCCCCACCTCGCCCTCGCGTTCGTCCAGCATCTTGACGTAACCACCCAGCGGCACCGCGGCCACCACCCATTCGGTCTGATCGCGCCCGAATCGCCTTTTCCACAGGGGCATGCCGAAGCCGATGGAGAAACGCAATACTTTGACGCCGCATAGTCGCGCGACGAGGTAGTGTCCGTATTCGTGCACGACGACCAGCGCCCCCAGCGCGATAACGAATGCGGCTATGGTGTGCAGCAGGTTCATGGCTAGACCGTCATCGCCTCGACCCGAAGTGCGGCATGCCGGCGCGCAGCGGCATCGGCGTCGAGCACATCGGCCAAGCTGCTGAGCGCGCGCGGGCGCAATTCGTTCATTACCGCCTCGATCACTGCGGTGATCGCAAGGAATGGCAGGCGCCGCTCGAGGAAGGCGCTCACGGCAACCTCATTCGCCGCATTCAGCGTCGCGGGACTGGTGCCGCCTTCCTTCAAGGCGCGATAGCCCAGCCGCAGAGCCGGAAAGCGCACGAAATCCGGCGTGCTGAAATCGAGTCTGCCGATGCGCGTCAGGTCGAGGGAACCCACGCCCGCTTCGATCCGCTCGGGAAAAGCCAGGGCGTGCGCGATCGGCGTGCGCATGTCGGGGTTGCCGAGCTGGGCGATGACCGAGCCGTCTGCGTATTCCACCATGGAATGCACCACGCTCTGCGGATGCACCACCACCTCTATCTGTTCATGCGTCGCGCCGAACAGCCAGTGCGCCTCGATGATCTCGAGCGCCTTGTTCATCATGGTCGCCGAATCCACGGAAATCTTGCGCCCCATCACCCAGTTTGGATGCGCGCAGGCTTCCTCAGGCGTCACGCTGTGCAGGCGTTCCAGCGGTACTTCACGGAACGGCCCGCCGGATGCGGTCAACAGCACCCGCCGCACGCCGTGTGCGCCCAGTTCGCCCGAGAACGCATCCGGCAGACACTGGAACACCGCATTGTGCTCGCTGTCTATCGGCAGCAGTGTGGCGTGATGGCTGCGCACCGCTTCCATGAATATCGGTCCGGCCATGACCAGGGCTTCCTTATTGGCGAGCAGCAGCTTCTTGCCCGCCCGCGCCGCCGCGAGCGTAGGCGCGAGGCCGGCAGCACCGACGATGGCCGCCATGACGCAGTCGGTTTCCGCGTGGGCCGCAATGCGCTCCAGGCCCTGCGGTCCTGTGAGGATTTCGGTAGCGCCTGATTGCAGGCGCCTGCCCAGCGCCTCGGCCTGGAGCGCGTGTGCCACCACCGCGTAGCGCGGCCGGTGGCGCAGGCACAACTCGGCCAGTTCATCCATGCGCTCGTTCGCGCTCAGCGCGAAAATGCGAAAACGCTGCGGATAGCGCGCGGCCACATCCAGGGTGTTGAGCCCGATGGAACCGGTGGCGCCGAGTATGGCGAGGTTCTGCAGCCCGCTCATATGAGATACGCCAGCGCCGCCACCGGCAGCACCGCGGTAAGCGCATCGATGCGATCCAGCACCCCGCCGTGCCCTGGCAGCAAGACGCCGCTGTCCTTGACTCCTGCCTGCCGCTTCAAAGCCGATTCGAACAAATCGCCATAGATGCCGATCGCGGTGAGCAGCCACAGGAACAGCAGCATGCCGAAGGCGCCGTAGTGCATGGATTTAAGCGCGTGCGGGAAATACAACTGCCATGCGTAGCTCCACAGCGCGGCATATGCGCCCACGGCCAGCACCGCCCCGGTCACGCCTTCCCAGGTTTTGCCGGGGCTGATGGAGGGCGCAAGTTTGCGCCGGCCAAAGCGGCGTCCGGCGAAATAGGCGGCGATGTCCGAAATCCAGGCGACCGACAACAGCAGCAATAGCACCCAGGGACCGAGCTTGCGCAATTCCACCAGCGCAAGCCATGTCGGCACCAGGACCACGAGGCCGGTCGCCGCCCCCAGCCAGCGGGACCTGGGCAGCCAGGAGCGCCAGAGCCACAGCGGCACGACCACCATCCAGAACAGGCCCGCAACCAGATAAACCGCGGCTTGGATGCCGATCTGGCCGATACGGGCATCCCCCCGCTCCACGGCAATCAGGGAGGCACAGGCGGCCGCGACGAGAACGACGTACAGGCCGCAGGCGGTGTGCCGGAGTTTGATCAGCTTGCCCCATTCCCATGCGGCAGGTATCACCAATGCTCCGGCAAACGCGGCCCATGCGCGAGGCGGGAGCCAGAACAGCGCCGCCAGAAACAGGACCAACAATACCAGCGCCGTGATGACCCGCGTCTTGAGCATCGCTCAATGTACCCGGCCGGCCCGCACAATCAGGCCAGCGCCTTTTTCTGGGACGGCGCCTTCCCTGCGGACTCGAGTTGCTCGCTGGTGCGGCCGAAGCGGCGCTCGCGCCGCTGATAGGATTCGATCGCCCGGTCCAGCGCCATCGCGTCGAAGTCTGGCCACAGGATATCGGTGAAGTAAAATTCGCTGTAGGCAAGCTGCCACAGCAGAAAGTTGCTGATGCGCTGTTCCCCGCCGGTGCGGATGAACAAGTCCGGCTCCGGCGCGTAGGCCATGGCAAGGTGGCTGGCGAATTCCTCCTCGGTAAAGCCGCCACGCTGCTCCGGTCTTGACTCGATCAGGTGTTGCATGGCCTGCATCAGATCCCATCGTCCGCCGTAGTTCGCCGCTATGGTGAGAGTCATGCTCTTGTTTGCGCGGGTCAACTGCTCGGCGCGCGCCACCAGCTCGGTGATTTTCTTCCCGAACGGCGCGATGTCGCCCACTACCCGCAGGCAGATGCCGTTGCGGTGCAGTTTTTCTGCTTCCCGCTCCAGCGCAATGATGAACAACTGCTTCAGCATCGAAACTTCTTCTTCCGGCCGGCGCCAGTTCTCCGAACTGAATGCGAACAGGGTCAGGTACTCGACGCCCCGCGCTACACAGGCTTTGACGATCTCGCGCACGATCTCCACGCCGCGCTTGTGCCCCGCGGCTCGCGGCAGCTTGCGCTGCTTGGCCCAGCGCCCGTTCCCATCCATGATAATCGCAATATGCCGCGGAACCGCCTTCACCTGCGGAATATCGCGTGTCGAGCTGGAAAATGTAGTCATGAATGTCTCGGTCCAAGAGGCGCGCGGGTCAAACCGCCATCAGGTCGGCTTCTTTGGCAGCGAGCAGTTTGTCTATTTCGGCGATGAACTTGTCCGTGAGCTTCTGGATCTCGTCCTGGGCCCGGCGCTCGTCGTCCTCGGATACCTCCTTTTGCTTGAGCAGATCCTTGAGGTGGTGATTGGCGTCGCGCCGCAGATTTCTCACCGCCACCTTGGCGTTCTCGCCTTCGCCTTTGACCACTTTGATGAGTTCGCGCCTGCGCTCCTCGGTCAGCGCCGGCATCGGTACGCGGATCAAGTCTCCCTGCGAAGCGGGATTGAGTCCAAGATCAGAATCGCGTATCGCCTTTTCGATCAACGCGCCCATCTTTTTTTCCCAGGGCGATATGCCGATGGTGCGCGCGTCGATCAGGGTCAGGTTGGCGACCTGGTTGATCGGCATCGCGGTGCCGTAGTAATCGACCGTGACGTGGTCGAGGATGCCGGTGTGCGCTCGCCCGGTGCGCACCTTGCCCAGGTCGGTCTTCAGCGCTTCGAGCGACTTTTGCATCTTCTGCTCGGCGGTTTTTTTGACATCAGCGATCATGGTCAGCCCCTCTCATTCAACTATGTACCAATGTTCCTTCGTTTTCGCCCATCACCACCCGTTTCAGCGCGCCGGGCTTGAAGATGCTGAACACGTTGATCGGCAGCTTCTGATCGCGGCACAGGGTCAGGGCGGTCGCGTCCATTACCCTGAGATTCTGGTTGATCGCGTCGTCGAAGCTTACCCGGTCATAGCGCCGCGCCTGCGCATCGGTGTTCGGGTCGGCGCTGTACACGCCGTCAACTTTGGTCGCCTTGAGCACGATATCACAGCCCATCTCGGTGCCGCGCAGCGCTGCCGCCGTGTCCGTGGTGAAGAACGGATTGCCCGTGCCGGCTGCGAAAATCACGATCTTGCCCTCCTCCAGATAGCGCATCGCTTTGCCGCGTATGTACGGTTCGACTACCTGCTCGATGTTGAGCGCCGATTGCACCCGGCCGTTCAGGCCGCCGCGGCGCATGGCGTCCTGCAGGGCGAGCGCATTCATTACGGTGGCGAGCATGCCCATGTAGTCGGCGGTGGCCCGATCCATTCCGGCGGCGGCAGGTGCCACGCCGCGGAAGATATTGCCGCCGCCGATAACCACGGCAATTTCCAGCCCCAGCGCCGCCACTGCGGCGATTTCGGCGACGATGCGGTCTATGGTCACCCGATTTATGCCATACGCATCCTCGCCCATCAGTGCCTCGCCCGAAAGCTTGAGCAGGATGCGCTTGTAGGCCGGGGTTGCGGTCACGGCGTTCAACTCGTCGCGGCTTTGGCCTGCGCCGCCACTTCGGCGGCGAAATCGCTAGCTTTCTTCTCGATGCCCTCGCCCGCGACGAAAAACTTGTAGCTGAGCAGCTTGGCGTGCTTTGCGGCCAGCATCTTTTCCACCGTCAGCTTGTCGTCCTTGACGAAAGCCTGTCCAAGCAGGGTGATCTCGCCTAGAAACTTGTTCATGCCGCCTTCGACCATTTTTTCGGCAATATTGGCCGGCTTGCCCGATTCCCGCGCGCGTGCGGCGAGGACGTCGCGCTCGCGCGCAAGCGCATCGGGGGATACCTGGTCGCGCGACATGTACTGCGGCCTGGCGAACGCAATGTGCATGGCGAGATCCTTGCCGACCTCGTCTTCTCCTTCGAATTCGATCAACACGCCGATCTTGACTCCATGCAGGTATTGCGCCAGCTTGGCGCCGGTGTGCAACCGGTGAAAGCGGCGAATGCTCAGATTCTCGCCGATCTTCTGCACCAGGGCCTGGCGCCGGGTCTCGACCGTGCCCGACTCAAGCCCGAGCGCGGAGAGCGCCGCCACGTCGGCCGGATCATCGTTTGCCACGAGTTGTGCCAGCGTCGAAGCAAATTCGAGAAAATCCGAGTTCTTGGCGACGAAATCGGTCTCGCAATTCACTTCAACCAATGCTGCGGTCTTCCCGTCTGCCGCAAGATACGCGCCGATCACGCCTTCGGCCGCCACGCGTCCGGCGGCCTTGTTCGCTTTGGCGCCGCTCTTGATGCGCAATAGATCTTCGGCGGATTTCAGGTCGCCCCCGGTCTCTACCAGGGCCTTCTTGCATTCCATCATGCCCAGGCCGGTAATTTCGCGCAATTCCCGGACCATGGTGGCGGTAACTTCTGCCATTTTCTTACTCCTCAAAGTTCAAAAAAAGGGGCTTTCGCCCCTTTTGCACGGTAGTACCACTGCTGCTTAGCCGAGGGACTCGTCCGGGGTTTCCAGTTCCACGAATTCGTCCGCGCCTGCGCCTGCGACGATCTCCTGCACCGACATGTCGCGCCCCTCGAGAATCGCGTCGGCCACGCCCCGGGCGTACAGGCGGATCGCACGGCTGGAATCGTCGTTGCCAGGAATCACGTGGCTGATGCCCTCGGGCGAATGGTTGGTGTCGACCACGCCGATGATCGGTATGCCCAGCTTGTTGGCTTCGACCACTGCGCCTTTCTGATAGCCCACGTCAATAATGAATAGCGCATCGGGCACGCCGGTGAGATCCTTGATGCCGCCCAGGCTGCGTTCGAATTTGACCAATTCGCGCTGGATGCCCAAGGCCTCTTTTTTCGGCATTTTTTCCAGGCTGCCGTCGGCGAGCATCGCTTCCATTTCCTTCAGGCGTTTGATCGACTGCTTGACGGTCTTGAAATTGGTCAGCATGCCGCCGAGCCAGCGATGGTCGACGTAGGGCGCGCCGCAGCGCAGCGCCTCTTCCTTGATGATCTCGCGCGCCTGGCGCTTGGTGCCTACGAACAGGATGGTGCCTTTGTTCGAGGACAGTTTCTTGACGTATTTCATCGCCTCCTGGTACATGACCAGGGTCTTTTCCAGGTTGACGATGTGAATCTTGTTGCGATGGCCGAATATGAAAGGAGCCATCTTGGGGTTCCAGAAGCGGGTCTGGTGGCCGAAATGCACCCCTGCTTCCAGCATTTGACGCATGGTCGTAGACATTAGAACTTCTCCATTTAGGGTTGGTCATAGCCGCCCGGCTCGTTATAACCCCGTTTGGGGCACCCTAAAGAGGGGCGGATCAAATTTAGCCAGGAAATCTGACTAGCGAAATAGTATATCATGAAGCACGAGCTCTGCTCAAGAAATGCGCGACTAAACAGCAGATTAAGCCCTGCGTACGCGTCCAGGCGAAATCGCCGGCCGCGTTGCGCAAAATTGCTGCCGGGCACCATTGAGCAGACCGGAGCCTGTCTGCATTCAGCGCGCTGCGAGCGCGGGATGCCTCAGGCGCAGCTTCCCTTAGCCAGGGCTATCCTTTATCCTTCCCACCCTTTGGGCACAGCCAGCAGATGAGCATCCAGATCAAGACCCCGGAAGATATCAAGAAAATGCATGTCGCCGGGCGCCTTGCGGCGGAAGTGCTCGATTTCATCGCCCCGCAGGTCAAATCCGGGATTACGACGGGCGAGCTCGACCGCCTTTGCCACGACTACATGGTCAAGGTGCAGAAAACGGTGCCGGCACCGCTGCATTATGCGCCGCCGGGCTACCAGCCTTATCCCAAGTCGATTTGCACCTCGATCAATCATCAGGTCTGTCATGGGATTCCCGGCGACAGGCAGCTAAAACACGGCGACATCGTCAATATCGACATCACGGTGATCAAGGACGGATACCACGGCGACACCAGCCGCATGTTCTATGTCGGCGAGCCTGCGATCCAGGCGCGCCGCCTGTGCGAAACGACCTACGAATGCATGTGGATGGGCATCCAGGCCGTCAAGCCAGGCGCCCATCTGGGCGACATCGGCGAGGCCATTCAGAAGCACGCCGAGGGGCACGGTTACAGCGTGGTGCGTGAATTTTGCGGCCACGGAATCGGCAGGAAGTTCCACGAAGAGCCGCAGGTGCTGCATTACGGCCGCGCCGGCACCGGCGTCGCCTTGCAGCCCGGAATGATTTTCACCATCGAACCGATGATCAATGCCGGAAAGGCGGCGATCCGCGAACTCTCCGACGGTTGGACCATCGTGACCAAGGACCACAGCCTGTCGGCGCAGTGGGAGCATACCGTGCTCGTAACCGAAACCGGGCACGAGGTGCTGACCCTGTCCGAGGGTGCACCGGCGCAACCCGCTCCTAAACACGCTCCCCGCTGATGCCCAACGCGCAATTGGCAGCTGTCGTGCGGCATTCCGCGGCCAGCCTGCGCGAACCGTTGCAGCGGGATCGGCGCGCTCTGCACGAGCGCTATGCCGCGGATGGGGAAGCACCGCGCCTGCTGCGCCAGCACCGGGCGCTCATCGACCGCGCGCTGCGTAGTTTGTGGAAGGAGGCGGCCCTGCCCGGCTCGCTGGCTCTTGCCGCGGTCGGCGGATACGGGCGCGGCGAGCTGTTTCCGCATTCCGACGTCGATCTGCTGGTGCTCCTGCCGTGGGAGCCGGACGCGGAACTTAAAGCCAAGCTGGAGGGGCTGATAGGCAGGCTTTGGGACACCGGCCTCGAACCCGGCCACGGTGTGCGCACGATCGAGGAATGCCTGTTCGAGTCGGCCAAGGACATTACCGTACAGACCAGCCTGCTGGAAGCGAGATGGCTGGCCGGCAGCCGCAGTCTGTATGCCGCTTTCACCCATGCCATGCGCGAGCAGCTCGATCCGCAGCATTTCTTCCAGTCCAAGCGCCTGGAGCAGGAGCAGCGACACGGCAAATACCAGGAAAGCCCCTACAGTCTCGAACCCAATTTAAAGGAGGCGCCGGGGGGCCTGCGCGACCTGCAGGTGATTCTGTGGATCTGCCGCTGCGCCGGTTTGGGCGAAAACTGGATGCAGCTCGCTGCGCGCGAACTCATAACCACCGTCGAAGCGCGCCAGCTCGCGCGATACCAGAAGTTCCTGAGCGAACTGCGTATCCGCCTGCACTACATCGCGGGCCGCCGCGAGGACCGGCTGCTGTTCGATTACCAGAGCAGCCTGGCTGCGCAGCTGGGCTTCGTCGACACACCGAGCAAGCGCGCCAGCGAACAGATGATGCAGCGCTATTACCGCACCGCCAAGGCGATCACGCAGCTCAACACGCTGCTGCTGCAGAATATCGGCGTGGAGCTGCTTTCGAGCGACGACAGTCCGCTGGAAATCCTCAACGAGCGCTTCCAGGCCGCGCACGAACTGCTGGAGGCGCGCGATGCCGATCTGTTCGAGCGCCAGCCGGGCGCCATCCTGGAGAGCTTCCTGCTGCTGCAGCAGCACTCCGAGCTGAAAGGCATGGGCGCGCCGACGCTGCGCGCGCTGTGGCGCGCGCGCGCCGGAATCGACGCCCGCTTCCGGCGCGACCCGGCCAATTGCGCGCAGTTCATGCAGATCCTGCAGCAGCCGCGCGGACTGGTGCACGCGCTGCGGCGCATGAATCAATATTCCATACTCGGGCGCTATCTGCCCGCGTTCGGCAAGATCGTCGGGCAGATGCAATACGATCTGTTCCACGCCTATACCGTGGACCAGCACATCCTCAACGTGATCCGCAATCTACGCCGCTTCACCATGATCGAATTCGCCCACGAGTATCCGCAGTGCAGCCGCCTGATTGCGGGGTTCGAGCGCCACTGGCTGCTTTATGTCGCAGCGCTGTTCCACGACATCGCCAAGGGCCGCGGAGGCGACCATTCCAGGCTCGGCATGCGCGACGCACGCGGTTTCTGCCGGCTGCACGGCCTGACGCGCGAGGACACCGAACTGGTCGCATTCCTGGTCGAGCACCATTTGACCATGTCTTCTGTCGCGCAGAAGCGCGATCTTTCCGATCCCGACGTCATCGAGGCCTTCGCGCGCACGGCGAAGACCGAACGCCGGCTCACTGCGCTGTACCTGCTGACGGTTGCCGATGTGCGCGGCACCAGCCCCAAGGTATGGAACGCCTGGAAGGGCAAACTGCTGGAAGACCTGTTCCTGCTCGCGCGGCGCCTGCTGCGCGGCGATGGCGTGGGCTTCGAGCAGGATATTCAGGCCAAACAGGAGGAAGCGCTGCGACTGCTGCGCCTGTACGCCCTGTCGGACGAAGTCAAGGACAGGCTTTGGAGCGAGCTCGATGTGGCCTATTTTCTGCGTCACGACGCGCAGGACATCGCCTGGCAGACCCGTACCCTGCACTACCGCGTCGACACCGACCGGCCGGTGGTGAAAGCGCGCCTCTCTCCCATAGGCGAAGGGCTGCAGGTGATGATCTATACGCGCGACCAGCGCGACCTGTTCGCGCGCATCTGCGGCTATTTCGAACAGATCAACTACAGCATCGCCGACGCCCGCATTCACACCACGGGCCACGGCTACGCCCTGGATACGTTCCTGTTGCTGGGCCCGGGCAACAATCCGCATTATCGCGACATGATCAGCCTGATCGAGACCGACCTGGCCGAACGGCTGCAGCGTCAGACGCCACTGCATCCCCCCACCCGCGGCCGCGTTTCGCGCCAGCTGCGGCATTTTCCGATCACACCGGAGGTCCATATCCGGCCGGATGAAAAAGGCGCGAGTTACGCGCTGTCCATCATCGCCGGCGACCGCCCCGGCCTGCTCTATGCCATTGCGCTGGTGCTGGGCAAGTACGACATCAACCTGGTCACCGCCAAGATCGTGACGCTGGGCGAGCGCGCAGAAGACGTGTTCCTGGTATCGGGCGAGGCGCTTGCCATACCCAAGACCGTGCTGCAACTCGAGAGCGATCTGCTCGACGCATTGCAGCTCAACTAGGCTGCGGCCAGGTTATGCGGGGTGCGTACGCCCCTGCCGGCGGGTTTCATGCCGGCCTCATTCCTCCAGGATTTCCTCGCCCGGGAACAGCGCCTGGATGAAACCGAACTTGCTGAAATCGCGGATGCGCATCGGGTACAAAATGCCCTGCAGATGATCGCACTCGTGCTGCACCACGCGCGCGTGGAAGCCGCTTACGCTGCGGTCGATGCGATTGCCGCGCTCGTCAAAGCCCTGGTAGCGCAGTCGCGCATGGCGCGGCACCATGCCGCGCAGCCCCGGCACCGACAGGCAACCTTCCCAGTCCTCTTCGAGTTCGTCCGAAAGCGGCGTCAGTACCGGGTTGATGAGTACCGTATCGGGCACTTCCTCGGCCCGCGGGTAGCGATCGTTCCGGTCCACGCCGAACACAACCACCTGCAGTCCGACGCCGATCTGCGGCGCGGCCAGGCCCGCGCCGTTCAAGTGCGCCATGGTTTCGCGCATGTCGGCCAGCAGGGCGTGCAATCCGGGCGTATCGAACGCTTCCACCGGCCGCGCCGCTTGCAGCAGGAACGGATCGCCCATCTTGAGTACCTCGCGGATCATGCGCGCGACGCCAGTTTCTCGATGATCCGACGCACGCGCGCCAGCGACTGCTGCAGCACCGGCTCGATGTCCTCCAGGCGTATGCCGTGCAGGCTGTCGCCGCGGCCGGCGGCGAAATTCGCTACCACCGCGATGGTGGCGTAATCGAGTTCCGCCTCCCGCGCCAGCGCCGCTTCGGGCATGCCGGTCATGCCCACGACATCGGCGCCGTCGCGCTCGATCCGATTGATCTCCGCCGCGGTTTCGAGCCGCGGGCCCTGGGTCGCAGCGTAGACCGCATCCTCCACCAGCGGTTCGCCGCAGGCGCGGGCTGCGTCGATGATGCGGCGGCGCAATGGCGCTGAATACGGTTCGGTGAAATCGATGTGGGTCACCGGCT
>JACZJV010000063.1 GCA_014860355.1 Burkholderiales bacterium
GCTGCGGCACTGCCCCGCGCAGCGCAGTCTGCAGCTGCCTGGTTCCGATTTCCTCGCGCCCGGCAGCGGCGAACAGCTCCCCGCTCTTGGCGTAGCCCAGCTGCTGCGCCAGGTGGTCCAGATTGGCGCCCGTGGTGCCCACGCGCTGCGATTCGCGCTCGACGATGGCGCGCCCCTGGGCGACGGTCTCCTCCAGCGCCTGCGTGTTGAACCACTGCCGCAACTTGTTGCGCGCGCGCGAACTTTGCAGATAACCCAGCGCCGGATTCATCCAGTCGCGACTCGGACCCCCGGTCTTGGCTGCGGTGATTTCCACCCGCTGTCCGTTGGCGAGCTTGTAGTTGAGCGGCACCATCACGCCGTCGACCTTGGCGCCGCGGCAGCGGTGGCCAAGATCGGTATGCACGTGGTAGGCAAAATCCACCGGTGTCGATCCCTGCGGCAGATCGATGACCCGCCCCTGCGGCGTAAGCACGTAGACCGTCTCGTCCAGCGCCGTGCGCTTGAACTCCTCCACCCAGTTGACCGACTCGGCCACGTCGTCGCGCCAGGCGAGCACCTGCCTCAGCCAGGCAATCTTTTCGTCGAAGGGATCGGCCTTGGCGGCCGGGCGTCCCGCGCCCGCTTCCTTGTAGCGCCAGTGCGCGGCCACGCCCAGTTCGGCGTGGCGGTGCATCTCGTGGGTGCGGATCTGCACTTCCAGCGCTCGCCCGTCCGGGGCGACCACTGCCGTGTGCAGCGAGCGGTAGTCGTTGCTTTTCGGGCGGGAGATGTAGTCGTCGAACTCTTTCGGTATCGGCGTCCACAGGTTGTGCACTACGCCGAGCACGGTGTAGCAGTCCTTCACCGAATCCACCAGCACGCGCAGCGCGCGCACGTCGTAGAGTTCGGAGAAGTCCAGGCCCTTGCCGCGCATCTTGTGGTAAATGCTGTAGATGTGTTTGGGCCTGCCCAGCACTTCGGCGCGGATGCCGCTCGCGCGCAGTTCCTTCTCCAGCGCGGCGACCGTGTCGGCGATGAAGCTCTCGCGTTCGACGCGCTTCTCGTCCAGCATGGATGCGATTTTCTTGTACAACCCGGGTTCGAGGTAGCGGAAGGCGTAGTCCTCCAGTTCCCATTTCAACTGCCAGATGCCCAGGCGGTTGGCGAGCGGCGCATAGATGTCCAGGGTTTCCTGGGCGTAGGGCCGGCGCAGCTCGTCCGGGGTGCGCGCCATGAAGCGCAGCGTCTGGGTGCGGCTCGCCAGCCGCAGCAGCACCACGCGTATGTCCTCGACCATCGCGAGCAGCATCTTGCGCAGCACCTCGGCCTGCGAGCTATGCGCCGCGCCGCTTTCCTGTCCCGCCAGGGTGCGCGTGAGCACGCGCAGGCGGTTCAGCTTGGCTATCCCCGCAACCAGGCCGGCGACGCCGGCTCCGAAACCGGCAGCGAGCTTGTCATGGCTGTCGGCGAGGTACTGGGGCGCTGCGAACAGGATGCCGGCGATGCGCGTCTCCGCGTCCAGCCGCAGGGCGGCGAGGGAGGCGGCCGCGCCCAAGGCGTGCTCCAGCACCGGTTCGCCCGTGCCCAGAAGCTTGTCCGCGTACAGGGAGGCCGCGTACTCGCAGGCGCTGCGCAGGCTGCGTACATCGGACTCGGGCAAACCGGCCGCGATCGGCTCGATCACCGCTTCGGGCAAGACGATATGCGCAGCCTGCACCCGCGTCTCCATGGCCCGATTATATCGCCCGGGCCGGGCGCGCGGCCGTGAGCAAACGCAAATCGGCGATAATTGCCTCATGACGGGATTGCTCAAGACCTGGCGCAGAAAGCGTGAGCTGCGCCGCTCCAGGCTGGATCCGGCGCTGTGGCGGCAGGTGACCGGCGACATGCCGTTTCTGCAGGGGCTGACGCCCGAGGAATGGCAACGTTTGCACGACTGCTGCGTGCTGTTTCTGGCGGAAAAGGAAATGCACGGCGCGCGCGGCTTCGTGCCTACCGATGCGGTGCGACTTTCGATCGCGGTACAAGCCTGCCTGCCCATCCTCAATCTGGGCCTGGACCTCTACCAGGGCTGGGTGGGCATCGTCATCTACCCGGGGGAATTCAGGGTGCGGCGCGAAGAAATGGACGAGAGCGGCGTGGTGCACGAATACGACGATGAACTCTCGGGCGAGGCCTGGCCCGGCGGGCCGGTGATCCTGTCCTGGCAGGACATCAAGCTCGGCGAGGCCGGCTACAACGTGGTCATCCATGAATTCGCGCACAAGCTGCACATGGGCCGCGGCGACATGGACGATTTTCCGCCGCCGCTCGCGCACATGCCGCGCGAGGCCTGGCTCGGCGCCTGGGATGCCGCCTACGAGACTTTCTGCGGCCAGGTGGACCGCGGCGTGCAAACGCTGATCGACCCCTACGCGAGCGAGGATCCGGCCGAGTTCTTCGCCGTCCTCTCCGAAGCTTTCTTCACCCTGCCGCTGGCAGTGCGCTCGACCTATCCCGCGTTGTACGGCCAATTGGCGCAGTTCTACCGGCAGGATCCGGCGGCAAGACAGCCGGCGCCTGCCTAGGCGTGCCGAACGCGATCTGCGGGCATCGGTGATCGAGGCCAGCGGCCAGCCGCGCGCAATCAGCTGAATTCGCACCGATGCCGCGGCGGCGGCAGCCGGATGCGGCGTAGCCTGGCGCGGTGTGCGCCCAGCTTCAGGCGCTGGCCACCTCGTCCGTCCATACCTTGAAGCTGGTCAGCGTGTTGGGGCCGAAGGTGCTGCTGATGGCGACGTCGCAGGCATCGCGGCCGCGCGCGATCAGCACCCTGCCGATGCGCGGCGTGTTGTTGCGCGCATCGAAGGTGTACCAGCGGCCGTCGAGGAAGGCTTCGAACCACGCGGCGAAATCCATCGGGCCGTACGGCGGCGGCATGCCGATGTCGCCCAGGTAGCCGGTGCAGTAGCGCGCGGGGATGTTCATGCAGCGGCAGAAGGCTACGGCAAGGTGCGCATAATCGCGACACACGCCCGTTTTGTCGTAGAACGCCTCGAGCGCCGTCCGTGTCATGCGCGCATGCTCGTAGCCGAAGCTGATGTGTTGATGAACGTAGTCGCAGATCGCCTGAACCCGACCCCATCCCGTGGGCGTGTGGCCAAACAGGCTCCACGCCGCCTCGGACAGCCTGTCGGTCTCGCAATACCGGCTTCCGAGCAGGAACAGCAGCGCTTCCTCCGGCAACTCCTGCACCGCAAGCTGTCGCGCCTGCGCAGCGATCTCGTCCGGGGCGCCGCTATCGTTCACGATCGTATCGGCAAAGACGCGTATGCGCCCCCGGGGCGCGACGATGCGCGTGCACCAGTTGCCGAAGGTGTCGCGATAGGCCGCAACCGGGACCGCCGGATCGAACAGCAGGTCGTCACGGCGCACGAGGTCGGAGGCGCGCGTGAAATGGACGTTCAGGTTGAAGATCATCGGGATAGGCTGCGGACAGTCGTAGATCAATTCGAAGCCGACGCGAATTTTCATCACTTGTCTCCGGTGTTCGCCAACTGCGGCCCGCGCGGGGTGCGCATCATGGCAGCCTCAGGCGGCACACGCCGAGCGCAGGGAGTCGACCAGCACCTGCCGCAGGGCCGTCCAGCGACGGCCCGCGGCTAAGACTATGCCTTGATTGATCTCCAGCTCGATACCGGCGTACACATCGTCCGGGTAGCGCCGGCGAAAGTGCGCGGTCAGCCCGTCCGCTTTTCCCGCATAAGGGTAATTGCGACGTACGCACAGTTCCGGCGCACAGGCCGCGAGTGCGGCCTTCCAGCGGGCGCACAGCCTCGCTTCCGCGCTCCGGCCGGGGTGATAGAGCAGGCCTACGTCGGCGCGTCGCGCCTTGCCGTCCAGCTTCGGCGTGAAGCTGTGCGACGAAATGTGAACCACGCGCCGGCCGCGCGCGAGCGCCTGCCGCATGAGACGCTCGACCTCGCTGCGATACGGGTCGTAGCAACGCGCGACGATCTCCCGGCGCACTGTCGCCGGCGCGGCGCGCGTCGCCGCCGAAAAAAGCTGCGGGTGGCCGATCGAGCGATTGAGGTCGATCAGCAGGCGGCTGACGGTGGAAGTCACCATCGGCGCCGCGAAGGCGCTCGCGAGCGCCTTCGCCATTGTCAGCGAGCCCGGATCGTAGCCGCGGTGGGATTCGAGCAATGCGCGCCGTCGCGCGAACAGCGGTCGATAGGGCGCGGGTATCCGGTTGCCGCCGTGTTCGCAGGTGATGAGCAAGGAGTCGATCGCCGCCGCCGCGCATCAATCGGGGTCAGGCCACAGCCTCGCCCGGGGGCGGCTCGTCGGCTTCGAGTGGCTGCACCTTCACTACCACCGAGAGTTTCTGCGTCGCGCCGCCCAGTACCACGCCGCTCAAGGGCGAGATATCGGAGAACTCCCGCCCCCAGCCCAGGGTGACGAACTCCAGATCGGCGAGTTTTCCGTTGGTCGGATCGAACGCGACCCAACCCAGCTGCGGGCAGTGCGCCGCCACCCATGCGTGCGAGGCATCTGCGCCGGACAGTCGCTCTTTGCCCTCCGGCACGTAATTGAGGACATAACCGCTGACATAGCGCGCGGGCAGGCCCAGCGAACGCAGGCAGCTGAGCATCAGATGGGCGAAATCCTGGCATACGCCACGCTTGTGCCCGAGCACCTCGCGCACCTGGGTCGTCAGCGTCGTCGCTTTCGGGTCGTAGAGGAAATCGGCATGGATGCGGCGCGTGAGATCGAGCATCGCCGCCAGCCACGGGCGCCCGGGCAAAAAACTCCCGCTCGCATAGGCGGCCGACTGCGCCAACAGCGGTACCATGGGCGAGGCGACGCGATATTGTTCCACATCGAGGTCCACGTCCGGACCCCACACGCCGGGCGATGCCAGCGCCAATTCCCAGGCGGGCGAGTCTGCCCCCGGGTCGGGCGCATGCGCGTCGACTTCGACCACCGACCTGGCGACCACGTTCAAGATCTCGTGCGGCGTATCGATCACGAAACGCAGGACTTGATTGCCGAAATAATCGACGCCGTTGGTGCGTTCGCTCGGGTTCGGGTCGATATCGATCGTATGCTGCTCCACCTTTTGCCAGTGCGTGCTGCGCGGTTTCAGATGGGCCAGTTGATGCGCGCTGGTAACTTTGCCCGAATAGGCATAGTGCGTCTCGTGCGTTACGCAGTACCTGGCACGCCCGCCCATGACGCGCCTACGCGGCCAGGGGCGCCCAGACGTCGGTCTGAGCGTGTGTGAAAAAGCGCTGCGACAGGACTTCGCTGAGCGCGAACGCCGTCGAGCGCAGCATGTCCACGGTATCGCGCAAGCGATCGCTTTCCGGTTGCAGGTCGCGCGCCGGATCGAGCGCGTCCAGCGCCTCGACGCCGGAGCGCAGAAGTTCACTGCCGCAATCCCCGTAAGCGTCCTCCAGCTTTCTGAGGTAGGAATAGACGCCGTTGGCCTGAAAGCGCACAGAGCGCGGATTGGCACCGTCGAGCACGAGCAGATCGAGCACCGGCAGCCATTCCGGACGTGCCATGTAGCGCGAGCGATAGGTGATGGTGGAATCGGCCAGGCGCAACAGCCAGCTCAGACCGCAGGCGCGCCCATGCTCAAACGCCATTTGCAATGCCAGGCACTGGAACGCCATGCGCTCCAGGCGGCGGCCTATCGACAGGAAGCGCCAGCCGTCGTCGCGCGTCATTCCGTCCATGGCAAAACCGGAAAGCGTCATCAGTCCGGTCACACTGCGATCCAGCCAGCTGAGCGCGTCGGGCAGGGGAACTTCCCTGCCAAAAACCGGATCCTTGGTCAGCGCGTTGATCGTGCGCCAGTTGTCCATGGACATCCGATCGCGCAAATTGAACGCCACGTGCTCGAGATTGCGCAGGTTGGCGGGCAGCCCGAACACGTTATTCTCCAGCGTGGCAGCCGCGAGCAGGGCCGCTTCGGCATCCTCGTCCTCCTGAATCAGACTGAATGCGCGCGCCAGCGCGAGCACGGGTTCGAGCGAATCTTCATCATCGTCGCTCTCGCGCAGGACTTCATTGAGCGCGAGGCGCAGCAGCCGCGCGGAATCCTCGCAACGTTCCTCGTAGCGTCCGAACCAGAAAAGATTCTCCGCCACACGCGAAGGAATCCCCGCTCCGGAGTGGACCAGGTCGCCTGCGCTCACCGTGCTGCGCAGCAGCGTGAAGCTCGCGTCGACCGAACCGGACGAGATCACCCAGGTATCCTTGGATCCGCCACCGCGCTGCGCGGATACGAAGCGCTCGTTTGCGCCGCTCGCAACCCGCGTGAGCCCGCCAGGCATCACCACGTACCCGGAGTGCGAGCGAATGGCGAACACGCGCAGGCCTATGCCTCGCGCGCCAATACGGTAAGTCCGCTTGCGCGCGAGCACGGGCGCCTGCGACACGTGCACGAATTCCTGCGCGATCACGCGCTCCGGACGGGTTTTCAGCGTTGCCTTGATCGCGGCATGGCCGATCTCGTTCAGGTCTTCGCCGAACACCGGATCAAATTTGAAGGCCGGATCCGCCGACTTGAACACCACGCGTTCGGCCTGCTCGAGCGCATCGGCAAGCGCGGCCGGCTCACCGCACCACCAGGTCGCGATCGATGGCAGGCGCAAGGGCTCGCCGAGCAGATGCTCGCACAGGCGCGGCAGAAAGCCGAGCAGGGCTCCGGACTCGATCACGCCCGAGCCCAGCGCATTGGCGATCAACACGCTGCCGCGGCGCGCGCAATCGGTCAGGCCGGCCACGCCCAGCGCCGATTCCCGGCGCAGCTCGAGCGGATCGCAGTAGCTGTCGTCCTGGCGCCGAAGAATGGCATGAACGCGCTTGAGGCCGCCTATGGTCTTGAGCCATACCCGCCCTCCCTTTACCGTGAGGTCGCCCCCCTCCACCAGCGGAAAACCCAGGTAGCGCGCGAGGAAGGCGTGTTCGAAGTAGGTCTCGTTGTACGGGCCCGGCGTGAGCAGCACGGTAAGCGCCGGACCGTCGCCCTTGGGAGCGAAATGCATGAGCGAGTCGCGCATGGCCGCGAAAAAATGCGCGACATGCTGGACCCGCAGGTCGCGGTACAGGGCCGGAAAGGTCCGCGAGACGATCAGCCTGTTCTCCAGTGCGTAGCCCGCGCCCGACGGCGCCTGCGAGCGGTCCCCCATGACCCACCAGTGGCCGTCGGGGGAGCGCGCCAGATCCGCGGCATAGGTATGCAGGTGCACGCCTCCGGGCAGGTTCATCCCGTGCGCCGGTTGCAGGAATCCGCTTTGCCCGAAGATCAGGGACGGCGGAATGAGTCCCTGCTGCAGCAGCGACTGGTTGCCATAGAGATCGGCAAGAATGCGGTCGAACAAAAGCGCCCGCTGCGCGATTCCCGCCTCGAGCTCGCGCCATTCTTCCGGCGAAATGATCAGCGGCAACACGTCCAGATCCCAGGGCCGGTCCAGGCCCTGCGGATCCGCGTAGACATTGTAGGTCACGCCGCTGTCGCGGATCTGGCGCTCCGCGCCCGCCAGGCGCGCGCGAATATCCGCCGCCGAAGTTGCGGTCAGGGCGCGGTAAAAGCGCATCCAGTGCGCGCGCGGCTTACCCGGCGCTTCGAACAGTTCGTCGAAGCGCCCGTCGGAATCCGGATAGGATTTGAGCATTTCTTCCAGCATCGGCCGCTGCTTCGTTATCGGGCATTGTTATGGTTGGGCGCCAGAATGCATGATCAGGTCTGAAGGCGCAAGTCCAATGTGAAGGGAAAATCGGGATTGCGCGCTTCTTCGGCAAGCGTCATGTTTCCGGGTGTGTGGCCGGTGCGGAAAAAACGCGCAAGGCGGCGCGCTTCGGCCTCGTATGCGTTCACCGGAAAGGTTTCGTAGTTGCGCCCGGCGGGATGCGCGACGTGATAGCGGCAACCGCCCAGCGATCGGCCCATCCAGCTGTCGACCAGGTCAAAGCACAGGGGCGCATGCGCGCCTATGCTCGGATGCAGGCTGGCCGAGGCCTGCCACGCGCGATAGCGCACGCCGCCCACGAATTCACCCACGTTTCCGCTGGGCTGCAGCGGCACCCGCCTGCCGTTGCAGGTCAATACGTGGCGGGTGTCGACCAGCCCGGAGACCTTGAGCTCGATGCGCTCCACCGAGGAGTCGACGTAACGCACCGTTCCGCCGAGGGCGCCTTCTTCGCCCAGTACATTCCAGGGTTCCAGCGCCAGGCGCAATTCCACCTCGACGTCGCGCGCGGCGAAATCGCCCAGGCGGGGAAAGCGAAACTCGAAGTGCGGCGCGAACCACCCGGGCTCCAGCGCATAGCCGAGGCCTGCGGTTTCCTCGAGCACGTCGCGAAAGTCTTCCCAAACGAAATGCGGCAGCAGAAAGCGATCGTGCAGTTCGGTGCCCCAGCGCATCAGGCGCGCCGGCCGGTAGGGCTGCTGCCAGAAGCGCGCCACCAGGGCGCGCATCAGCAGCTGTTGCGCCAGGCTCATGCGCGCGTGCGGCGGCATCTCGAAGGCACGCATTTCTAGCAGTCCCAGGCGCCCGGTCGCGCTGTCCGGCGAATACAGCTTGTCGATGCAGAACTCGGCGCGATGCGTGTTGCCGCTCACATCGATCAGGATATTGCGCAGTATGCGGTCCACCAGCCAGGGCGCGGCCGCGAGGCTGCCCTCGGCCTGCAGGCGCTTGAGTTCGCGAAACGCGATTTCGAGCTCGTACACCGAGTCGTTGCGCGCCTCGTCTATGCGCGGCGCCTGGCTCGTCGGGCCGATGAACATGCCCGAGAACAGGTAGGAGAGCGAAGGATGGTTGTGCCAGTACGCGATCATGCTGGCGAGCAGGTCGGGACGGCGCAGGAAGGGCGAATCGGCGGGTTTCGCGCCGCCGAGCACGAAGTGGTTGCCGCCGCCCGTGCCCACGTGGCGCCCGTCGAGCATGAACTTTTCCGTGGACAGCCGCGACTGGTGCGCCGACTCGTAGAGGAATTCGGTCTGTTCCACCAGTTCGCCCCAGCTGCGCGCGGGCTGGATATTGACTTCGATCACGCCTGGATCCGGCGTGATGCGCAGCAGCGTCAGGCGCGCATCGCGCGGCGGCTCGTAACCTTCGAGCAGGACCGGCAGCTGCATGGACTGCGCAGTGGCTTCGACCGCCGCGACCAGTTCCAGGTAATCCTCGAGCTCCGCCGTGGGCGGCATGAACACATACAAGCGCCCTTCGCGCGCCTCGGCGCACATCGCCGTGCGCGTGATCCAGCCGGCGGACTCATGCGCGCCGGGGCGCGAGTCTGCCGCGCGCGTCAAGCCGGCCTGCGCTTTGCCGCGCGC
>JACZJV010000064.1 GCA_014860355.1 Burkholderiales bacterium
GGGCAAGCGCGCGCCGCCGCCCCGCTGGTGCCCGAGGAAGCGGCCGGCCGCGCCATCTTCCAGAGCGGCAAGAGTTCCTACGGCGACGCCTTCAGCGGGCGGGTCGGCATCGCGCAGCAGCAGGTGCCGGGAGCGGCCGTGCGCTGCGCCAATTGCCACGGATCCGACGGGCTGGGCCGGCCCGAGGGCGGCGTGCATCCGAGCAATATCACCTGGTCCGAACTCAGCAAGTCCTACGGCCACGCCCATGAAAACGGCCGCCGCCATGCCGCCTTCGACGAGGCCTCGCTTAGGCGCGCCATCACCGAAGGCGTGGATCCCGCGGGCAATCAACTGGACGGCGTCATGCCGCGCTTCAACATCAGCGAGCGCGACTTCAAGTCGCTCGTGGCCTACCTGAAGAAGCTGGAGTTCGAGCGCGATCCCGGAGTGGGCGCCGACACCCTGCGGCTGGGCACATTGCTGCCCCTGACAGGACGTTTTGGCGAGCTCGGGCTGGCGGTAAGGGGGATATTGCAGGCCTACATCGACAAGGTCAACCAGAGCGGCGGCATCTACGGCCGCAGGCTCGAACTGGTGGTCGCCGAGTACGCCGACGATCGCGCTGCCACGCGGCTCGCGCTGCGCAAGCTGGTACGCGAGGACGATGTATTCGCACTGCTGTCGCCGTTTGCCGTCGGCGTAGAGGACGATTTGAGCCGGCTCGCCAACGAGGCGAAGCTACCCGTGCTGGGGCCGCTGTCGCTGTACGGCGACGGCCCGCACGCCACCAACCAGTACGTGTTCCGTCTGCTCTCGGGCGTCGCGGAACTGGCCCAGGTGCTGGCGCAGCACGTGGGGCGCGACGCGGATGTCAAGGCGCGCGCGGCGGTCCTGCTGCATCCGGACAGCGCCGACGGGGCGGCCGTGGCCGATGCGGTCGAGGCGCAGTTGAAAAGCCAGGGATGGACGCAGATTTCCCGCATCGGTTTCCGGCCCGGCGAACTCGCTGCCGCCGCAGTGGCAACGGCGCTGCGCGAGCGCGCCGCGGAGGCGGTATTCGTCCTCGGGCCGGGCGCGGATATCGGGGCGCTGGCGCGCGCAGCGGCCAATTCCGCCCGACTGCCGCAATTGCTGCTGCCCGGTTCGCTCGCGCCGCGCACCGTGCTGGACCTGCCGCAGGCCTACGAGAGCCGCGTGCTGCTCGCCTATCCTACGGTTCCGTCGGACCAGAAGCCGGACGCCCTGCGCGAATATGCGAGCCTGTTCCACGATCACGCCCTCGCGCGCGGCCACCAGAGCCTGCAGGTCCCGGCCTACAGCAGCGCGATCCTGCTGGTGGAGACGCTGAAGCGGGTCGGCCGCGACCTGACGCGGCAAAAGCTCGTGGCCGCGCTGGAATCGACCCAGGGTTTCGAGCCGGGCCTGATCCCTGCGCTAAGTTTCAACGCCAACCGGCGCATCGGCGCGCCCGGGGGCTACGTGGTCGGCCTGGACCTCAAGCACAAGAACTTCCGCCGGCTGGGCGGTTTCGTGCAATTGCCATGAACGAGGAGAAGAAAATGCCTGGGTTCCTGTCCGCCACGCTTGCCGCTATGGCGCTGCTTGCCGCGCCGCTGGCGCAGGCGCAGGAGATTCTGGTGGCGCGCGTCAACGGCACGGGGATTTCGCAGCAGCGGCTGGAGCGCGGATTCGAGGAGGATCTCAGGCAGCGCAAGATGAACCTGCTGCAGATCAGGAATCCGCAGCGGATGAAGGACATGAGGCGCGCAGTGCTGGACAACCTGATCGAGCAGGAGCTGTTCTGGCAGGAGGCGCAGAAGACCGGCGTCGTCGCCACGCCTGAGGAGGTCGATGCGGCTTACAAGGCCACTGCGGCAAAGTTCAAGACCGAGCAGTCGTTCGAGCTGCGCATACGCGCCGAAGGCTACACGCCGGACTCCTACCGCGAGCTGGTGAAGCGCCAGGTGTCGGCGAGCAACTATATCGGCGGGGTACTGGCGAAGGCCGCGCCCGTCTCCGACGAGGAGGTCCACCGCTACTACAAGGACAACCCGGACAAATTCCACCGGCCCGAACAGGTGCTCCTGCGCCACATCATGCTCAAGCTGGCAAAACAGGCCAGCGAGGCGGAGCGCGCGAAGACGCGCGCGCGCATCGAGGAAATTCTCAAGCAGGCGCGCGCGGGCGGCGATTTCGAGCAGCTCGCGCGGCAGCATTCGGAGGCGCCCACCAAGCAGTGGGGCGGTGAAATGGATCCTTTTGGCCGCGGGCAGGCGGCCCAGCCGCTGGAGGACGCGGCTTTTGCTCTGAGGGAGGGCGAGATTTCCGAAGTGCTGAGCCTGCCCGAGGGCTTGCAGATCCTCAAGCTGGAACGCCGCATCGCAGCGTTTAGCGTGAGCGAAGAAGCGGCGCGCGAGCGCGTGCGCAGTTATCTGCAGCAGATCAAGGCGAAGCAGGTGCTGGCCAGGGAAGTGGAACGGCTGCGCAACGCGGGCAACGTCGAGATACTTCAGCCTTCCTGAGCGCGGCCGCCGAGTCAGTTCCCGCGGCCGGAAACGCTTGCGCCGGAGCCGAACACCGCCGCCCACAGCTCGAGCGTGGCCTCGATGTAGTTCTTTAGGGGCCCCTGCTCGACGCGCGCGTACTGCGCGCCGTTCAGCCTCTGCGCGTGCTGCAGTCTGCGGTATTCGCGGTAGCCGTCGCGCACCCTCATCGCGCCCGCCAGCGGAATCAAGCCCAGTTCCCCGGCCATTTTCAACAGCGCAATATTGCCCAGATTGCCGCTCAGCTGCGGGTGGCGGTGCGCGTGCGCGAGCACCAGGTACTGCACGATGAACTCGATGTCTATCATGCCGCCGCGGTCGTGCTTGAGGTCGAACAGCTCGCTCCTGTTGGGATGGGCGTCGAACATCTTTGCGCGCATGTCGGCCACTTCGCGCCGCAATGCTTCGGGATCGCGGCTGCGGCGCAGGATCGCGCTGCGCTCGGCCTCGAACGCCGCGCCGACCACCGCGTCCCCGGCGCAGTAGCGCGCGCGCGTCAGCGCCTGATGTTCCCACACCCAGGCATCCGTTTCCTGGTACTGGCGAAACGCGTCCATCGAGCTCACCATCAGGCCGCCCTCGCCGTTGGGGCGCAGGCGCAGGTCGGTCTCGAACAACACCCCCGAGGGGGTGGCGCTGCTGAGCCAGCTGTTGATGCGTTGCGCCAGGCGCGAATACAGCTGGGGCGCGCGCGCATCGTCGTCGTCGTACAGGAAAATGATGTCCAGGTCCGAGGCGTAACCCAGTTCCTTGCCGCCTAGCTTGCCGTAGGCGACGATGGCGAAACGCGGCGATTCGCGATGACGGTTGCGCAGCTGCGCCCAGCAGGTTTCCAGCGTAATCGTGAGCATCAGGTCGGCCAGCGCCGAGAGGTGGTCGGCCAGAACTTCCACCGTGAGCTGCCCTGCGAGGTCCTGCGCGAGAAGGCGGAACACCTGGGCGTGGTGCGCTTCGCGCAGCACATCCATCTGCCGCTCCGCGTCGCCCTCGTGCAGCGCGAGCTGCGCGCGCAGGCCCGCGACGAAATCCTTCCAGTCCGGCGCTGCATACAGCGTGCGCGCGTCGAGCAACTCGTCCAGCAGCAGGGGGTGGCGGGTGATATAGGCGGCGGCCCAGCCCGAGGCCGCCAGCAGTTGCACCACCTTCTCCAGCGCCTGCGGGTATTCGTACAGCAGCGCGAGGTAGGAGCTGCGCCGGCTGATGGCTTCGAGCAGATCGAGCGTGCGCGCGAGCGCCGCCTCGGGCGCGCTCGCTCCGCCTGCGAGCTCGATCACGCGCGGCAGCAGGGTGTCGTAGCGCTCGCGGCTCGCTTCGGGCAGCTGCAGATAGCGCTGCGAGGCGCGCACGCCCTGCAGACGCGCGAGTGCCGCGCCGGTATCGGTGTAACCCAATGCGCTGAGCCGTTCGTGCGCCGCTTCCGCGTCGAGTTTGCCGTTCCATAGCGAAGCGCAGGCGTGCTCGTCCTGATCCGGTGCGGCGAACACGCCGTCGAAATGGCGCGACACCTGCGCGCGCAGCGCGTCCAGCCGCCGCATCAGACCGCCGTAATCGGCAAAGCCCATGGCCGCCGCGACCAGGGCCTGATCTTCATCGCCGGCAGGCAGTTCGTGGGTCTGGGCGTCGTCCAGGTACTGCAGGCGATGCTCCAGGCGGCGCAGGAAATCGTATGCCAGGCTCAACTCGGCCACGGCCTGCGCGGGAAGCAGGCCTTTCTTCTGCAGCACGGCGAGCACTTCCAGCGTCGGGCGGATCTGCAGTTCCGCGTCGCGCCCGCCGCGTATCAGCTGGAACGCCTGGGCGATGAATTCGATCTCGCGTATGCCCCCGGGGCCGAGCTTGATGTGCTCGGCGAAGTCGCGCCGCGCGACCTCGGCGCGGATCTGCGCGTGCAGGGAACGCATCGCGGCGAACGCGCCGAAGTCGAGGTACTTGCGAAACACGAAGGGCCGGGCCACTGCTGCCAGTGCCTGCGCCAGCCCGCCCCCGGCCGCGCCGTTCGCGCCGGAGTCGCCGCTCGCAGCAAGGACGCCGGAGTCGCCACTCGCGGCGCCTGCGTCAACGTTCGCGTTGCCGCTCGTCGCCACGACGCGCGCCTTGATCCAGGCGTAGCGTTCCCATTCGCGCCCCTCGGCGATGAAATAATTTTCCAGCGCATCGAAGCTGCAGGCGAGCGGCCCGGAATCGCCGTTGGGGCGCAAGCGCATGTCGACGCGGAATACCTGGCCGTCCTCGGTGACCTCGGCGAGCGCGTTGATCAGCTTGCGTCCGAGGCGGGTGAAATATTCGTGATTGGACAACAGCCGTGGAGCGGCGCCGGTCGCAGCCGCCGTGGTGGAAGCGACGGTATCGCCTTCCTCGGGATAGACGAAGATCAGGTCGATGTCCGAGGAGACGTTGAGTTCGCGCCCGCCGAGCTTGCCCATGCCGACCACGATCAACTGCTGGCGCGCGCCGTTTGCCATCGGTGTGCCGTGCTGCGCTTGCAGCCAGGCGCCGAGATGCCCGAGCGCGTATTGCAGGCTCAGCTCGGCCAGGTCGCTCATGCTGGCGAGCACTTCGGCCAGCGGCGCGCGCCCGCTGAGGTCGCGCGCAAGCACGCGCAGCATGACCTGCTGGCGCAGCAGTCGCAGCGCACGCTTGAGCGCGTTCTCGTCGCCGACCGCCTGCTGCGCGAGCCAGGCGCGCATGGCCCCGGCGTAAAACGGCTGCTCTATCGTGGCGAGCGCGGTTTGGAACAATTCCGGCCGCGCCTGCGCCAGACGCCGGGCGTAGCGCGAATAGCTGGTCGCCTCTGCTGCAATTCTCGGATCTGTAGGCATCGGGGGAAGATCATTTGCGGTTAAAATGCGGCGCTACATTGTCTCTTGTTTTGCGTTCGCGCGTCGATTGTAGGGCCTTAGCACAGCACGCGAAACCGGTGTTGGACCGCCCTGAGGCAGTGTTCCCGGGTGCCTGATTCCGTGGGAGCGCTGGGGGCGTCCTGTCGTATTGCTGGATATTCTTGGGAAATTGCCTGCGGATGGTGCAATCCGACCGATCAGAAACTGGTTCCACGCCGTCGGATCTGGAGGAGCATTCGCCGCTGGCCGAACTCGGCGTTGCGCCGCAGCGGCGTACTCTGGTGCGCCGGCTGCTGCGCTTTCTCGGTATTGCCGCGCTGGTCGCCTATTTCGGCTTTGCCGTGGTGGTGCTGGCGCTGCGCTACTGGATCCTGCCCCAGCTCGAGGCACATCCGGAGCTGATTGCGCGCGCGATTTCCAGCAATATAGGCCTGCGCGTCAGCATCGGCAGTGTCGACTCCGGCTGGCAGCGCCTGCGCCCCTACCTCGCACTGACCGAACTGCACTTGTACGATGGCGACGGCCGCCTCGCCCTGTCGCTGCCCTCGGTGTACTGCAGCCTGTCGTGGGAATCGCTTGCGCTCGGCGCCTTGCGTTTTCATTCCCTGGCGCTGGACAAACCCAGGCTGAATATTCGCCGGGACCAGGCAGGGGCGGTCTATGTCGCCGGGCTCAGGCTCGATACCGGGGTTACGGGCGCAGGTTTTTCCGAGTGGCTGCTGGGGCAGCGCGAAGTCATTATTCGCGACGCACAGCTGAGCTGGGACGATCAGCTGCGTCAGGCGCCGCTATTGTCGCTGGCCGATCTGAACTTCGTCGTGCGCAATCGCGGCAACCGCCACCGCTTCGCGCTGCACGCGCAGCCGCCGCGCGAACTCGCCGCGGCGCTCGAGCTGCGCGGTGAGCTGCTGGGCAGCACGTTCGAGCAACTGCAGACCTGGACCGGCAGGCTGTATGCCGAACTTCCCTATACCGACCTGCGGGCCTGGCGCGCCTGGATCGACTATCCGCTGGAGATTTCGCGCGGTGAAGGCGGCTTGAGGCTGTGGCTGGATTTCGCGGACAAGCAACTGGAGCAGGCCACGGCCGACGTCGCGCTCGGCAATATCAGCGCGCGGCTGGCGCCGGACCTGCCCGTGCTGGAGATGCGCTCGCTGCAGGGGCGCCTGTCGGCAAAGCGCTCCGGCGGCGGCTACGATATCGCCGGCAAACAGGTGGCAATGAACCTGCAATCCGGGGTGACACTGCCGCCGGCGCAGTTCTCGCTAAGCTGGGATCCCGGCGATGCCAGTCGCATCGAGCACGGCGAAGCGCGCATCGATGCGCTGGAACTGCAACCCCTGTCCATGCTCGCCGAGTACCTGCCGCTGCCGCCGCCGCTGCGCAAATTCTTCGCCGACGCGGCACCGCAGGGCAGCGTCTACGATATGCGCTTCAATTGGCAGGGCTCCCTGCCGCAGGCGCAACGCTACAGCGCGCGCGGGCATTTCGAGCGCCTGGGCATGCGCGCCTACCTGCGACTGCCCGGGTTTTCCGGAATCAGCGGCAACATCGATGCCAACGAGAAGGGCGGCAGCCTGCTGCTCAACGCGAGCAAGGCCGCGCTCGATCTGCCGCAAATTTTTGCCGAGCCCAGCCGCAAGCTGGACACGCTCAGCGCGCAGCTGGCGTGGAGCCGCGCGGGCGCGGAACTGCAACTGAGACTTTCCAACCTCGCTTTTGCCAACGCCGACCTGGCCGGAACGGCTTTCGGCAGCTATAGCACCGCAGGGGACGGGCCCGGCGTGATCGATCTCAGCGCGCGGCTCAACCGCGCAGATGCGCGCCATGTGGCGCGCTACATTCCCTTCATCAACAAGCCGGTGCGCGACTGGCTGGACAGCGCGCTGATTGCCGGGCGCGCAAACGAAGTCAGCATGCGCCTGAAAGGCGACCTCAGGGATTTTCCGTTTCAGGGCAAGAATGGCGGCCTGTTTCAGATCGTGGCCGCGGTGTCCGACGGGGTCCTGAGGTACGCCCCGTCCTGGCCGGCGATCGAGGGCATCGAAGGCGAATTGCGTTTCGACGGCAGCCGCATGCAGGTGAGCAGCCGCAAGGCGAGCGTGCTCGGCGCAAAGGTGACCAGCGCCCGCGTGGTGCTGCCGGACCTGTTCGCGCGAGACCGTGTGCTCGCGATCAGCGGCGAGGCCGAAGGACCGACTGCCGAATTCCTGAAGTTCATTGCGCAAAGCCCGGTGAACGCGCTGACCAGCGAAATCACGGCCGCCATGAGCGCGACGGGCAGGGGCAAGCTCAAGCTCAAACTCGATCTGCCGCTCGCGCGCCTGCCCGAAACCACGGTGGCCGGCAGCTACCAGCTGGCAGGCAACCAGGTGAGCTTCCACGCCGACTGGCCGCCCCTGTCGCAGGCGGGCGGGCGGCTCGAATTCACCGAGCACGGTGTGAGCTTGCGCGCGGCTAATGCGCAGTTTCTCGGCGGTCCGGTCACGGTCGACGTCGCCAGCCGGCCCGATGGCAGCATCGACGTCAAGGCGCGCGGCACGCTAAACGCAGCCACGCTGCATGCGGCGCTGGATCAGCCGCTGCTGCAGCAGCTGAGCGGCACCGCCGCCTGGAATTCGAACATGTCCTTTCGCCGGCGCGGCACCAGCATAGTCGTCGAATCCGGCCTGCAGGGCATCGTTTCGAACCTGCCTGCGCCGCTGGCCAAGGCGGGCGCCGATGTGCTGCCGCTGCGTTTCGAGCATACCGCCGCTGCTGAGGAGCCCGTCAGCGGCTGGAGCGGGCCGCCGTCGGCGGATCGCAGCACCCTGAGCCTGGGCAAGACTGTGCGCATGGAGTTGCAGCGCCGCCGCGAGGGCGGGAAGATGGTGATCGCGCGCGGCGCCATCGGACTCAACGAAGCGCCCCGGCTGCCCGAAACCGGCATCGTCCTCAACGGCAATGCGGCCGAACTCGACCTGGATCAGTGGTTGCGCGCACTCGGGGGGCTGGGCGGGGCGAAAGTGCCGCTGTCCTCGCTCAATCTCAAGGTTGGCGCGCTCGATGTGTACGGCAAGCGCATCAACGATGTGGACTTGCGCGCCGGATTCTCCGGCAGCGACTGGCTCGCCGATATAGAAGCGCGCGAACTCTCGGGCAAGGTGCGCTGGCGCTCTCAGGGCAAAGGGCGGGTAATCGCGCAACTGGCGCATTTCACCTTTCCCGAACCCGCTCCGGGCAAACGCGCCGTCGAGGTGCCGCCCAGTGAACTGCCCGGGCTGGACATCGTTGCGGACAATCTAGTGGCGCGCGAGCGCAAACTCGGACGGCTGGAGCTTACGGCGGCGAACGAGGGGCTGGACTGGCGCATAGACAAGCTGACGCTGACGACGCCCGAGGCGCGCCTGCGAGCCGACGGACTGTGGCGGGGCATCGCTGCCGAGCAGCGTACCAGCCTGAACCTGAAGCTCGAAATAAGCGACCTGGGCAAGTACCTGGAACGCATGGGATATCCGGGCAGCATGCAGCGCGGCAGCGCCGAACTGCTGGGCAAGCTCGGGTGGGCCGGCAACCCGCAGAGCATCGATTATCCGACGCTGGGCGGAGATATTTCACTGGTCGCGGAGAAAGGGCAGTTCCTCAAGATCGAACCGGGCATAGGCAAGCTGCTGGGCATACTCAGCCTGCAGGCGCTGCCGCGACGGATTACGCTGGACTTCCGCGATATATTCAGCGAAGGATTCGCTTTCGACAACATCACCGCCACCGCCACGGTGGCAAACGGGGTGATGCGCACGCAGAACTTCGCCATGCAGGGGCCTTCGGCGCAGGTGGCGATGTCGGGAAACATCGATCTCAGCCACGAGACGCAGGCGCTCAAGGTTCGCGTGGTGCCCAGCGTGGGCGACAGCCTGTCGCTGGCGGGCGGGCTGATGCTCGCCAACCCGGTCGCTGGGGTTGCGACCCTGCTGGCCCAGCGCCTGTTCAAGGATCCGCTGGGCCAGGCCTTCGCCTTCGAGTATTCTATTACCGGCCCCTGGGCTGATCCCAAGGTGGAGAAGCTCGCGCGGGAACAGGCCGGCGACGCGCAGGGCGGATCGCCCGACGGGGCTGCCGGCGATTCCAGATGAGCACCGGGCGCGCGCCGGCCACCGCACGGGCCGACGTCATCCATTACCCGGCGGACGGGGGGACGAACACGCATGACTGAAGGAAAGTTCAAGGTAGCGGCAGTGCAGATGGTGTCCGGGCCCGAGGTGCAGGCGAATCTGGCCGCCGCCGGCGAGCTGATCGCGCGGGCGGCGGGCGAGGGCGCGCGCCTGGTGGCGCTGCCGGAATACTTTTGCATTCTCGGCCTGCGCGACCGCGACAAGGTGATGGTGCGCGAAGCCGACGGACACGGGCCGATTCAGGATTTTCTGGCCGCGGCGGCGGCGAGGAACAGGGTTTGGCTGGTCGGAGGATCCGCACCGCTGGAATGCGCCGATCCCGACAAGGTGAGAAACAGCTGCCTGGTGTACGACGACGCCGGCCGGCGCGTCGCGCGTTATGACAAGATCCACCTGTTCGGCTTCGACCTGGGGACGGAGCGCTTTCAGGAGTCGCGCAGCATCGAACCGGGCGCCGAGGTGGTGACGCTGCAGACACCCTACGCCCGGCTGGGACTGTCGATCTGCTACGACCTGCGCTTTCCCGAGTTGTACCGCAAGATGGGCGAGGTGGATCTCATACTCGTTCCCTCATCGTTCACCGCCACCACCGGCAAGGCGCACTGGGAGATGCTGCTGCGCGCGCGCGCGGTCGAGAACCAGGCCTATGTGCTCGCCCCGGCGCAGGGCGGGCATCACCAGAACGGCCGCGACACCTGGGGCCATAGCATGATCGTCGATCCCTGGGGCGAGGTGCTGGCGGTGCTCGCAGGCGGCCCGGGCGTGGTCTGCGCCGAGCTCGATCACGCCGAGATCGCGCGCGTGCGACTGAGCCTGCCCGCCCTTACCCACCGGGTGATGTAGGCGGGGCGACGCTCAGCGGTACGCTTCGGCGCACTTGATGATTGCAGTATTCGTTTCCAGGCGCAGGCAGGCCCTTGCGTCCGCGCCGGCCATGGCGCCGGCGAGCTTCTGCGCAGTTGCTGCGGGCTTGATCGCCAATTCGCCGATGCGCTTCGCGGCCCCGGCCGAGGCGACTTTGACTTCTTCCAGCAATGAGGCGTACACCAGGCCGTAGAGCCATTTGCTGTTTTGCGTTTCGTAAATGCCGGCGAACTTCTCCAGGTCGGCGTCGCTCGCATCCTTGTAGCCGAACGCGAGGTTGAGCAGGGTCGCGTTGCGGATTTTCTGCGCAGTGGCGGAGCGCTGTTTCTCTATCCTCCTGTCGATCGCAGCACTCCTGCGCGCGTCGTCGCCGGCCATGGCCGATGCGAGCGCGTTGACGCTGGAGGACGCGGCTTCGACCGCCAGATCGCTCGCCCTGGTCGCGGCATCGATACGCTTGATCAGTTCCACGCGCTGCGGGGAAGGTTTGGTTGCCGCAGCGCTGCGGGCGTACCGGGCGCGTTCTTCGGGCGCGGCGGAAGCGCGCTCCATTTCTATCATGCGCTTGGCGGTGGGCGTGGAAAAATCCCCGAGCAGCGCCTGCAGCCGCTTCTGATCGTAGTTCTTTTTCAGGTTGGCGCTGACTTTGGTGTGAAATTCGCCCGCGGCAAACGCCTCGGCCAACGCGTCTTCGATCGCCTTGTTCAAGGCGGGCGCAGCTTTCTTTTGCGGCTTTCCCGATGGCCTGACGCTGGCCGCCATGGTCTGCGGCAGCTGGTCCAGTTGCTGTTTCAGGCCCGAAGCGGCGAGTACGTCTTCGATCAGTCTGGCGTGAGCCTTTTCAACATCGGCGGGTGACGGGGCGCTGACTTTGACCTTGGGTTTTGCCGCGGTCACGGGTTGGGGTTTGCTGATCGGCGCAGGCGGTGGGGGCGCTTCATTGAAGTACTGCCAGCCGAACCATCCTGCGGCAGCTAGGACGATCACTCCACCGACGATGGCCGGAAGCTGTTTCTTGTCTAGGGCTGGTTTGGGAAGCGTAAGCGCCATATCGGACTCCCTTAGTCGCGGTGATTGCCCAGGGTCGACAGCCGTTATCGGGCCCGCAATAGTGTACGTGCAGGCTATTGTAAGACAAAAGAATGGGTTTCAGAACTGCTGCGCCGCAGACGGCGGTCTGCCAGCCCGCGCCCCGGCAGTCAGCGTTTGACGAATTTGAGGGTGAAGCGGTCGCTTTCGCCGATCGCCTGGTATCTGGCGCGATCCCTGTCCTTGAGACGATAGGTCGGCGGCAGCGTCCAGACCCCTTCCGCGTAATCCTTGGTGTCTTTCGGGTTGGCATTCGCTTCCGACGCGCCCAACAACTTGAATCCGGCCTGTTCGATCAGCGCGACGGCCGCATCTACACGCACGTAGCCGGCCTTCGTTTGCGCCTCCTGGGGCAGATCGGCGTGTCCACGGTGATCCACGACGCCGAGCACGCCGCCGGGTTTCAGCGCCTTGTGGAAGGCGCGCAGCGCCCCGTCGATCTCGTTGCGCGCGATCCAGTTGTGCAGATTGCGGAAGGTGAGCACGAAATCGGCGCTGCCCGGCGGCGCGATCTCGTGCAGGCCGGCATTGAATTGCGTGACCACGACCTTGCTGTAGAGGGCCGGCTGGGCGCTAAGTCGCGCGAGCAGCTTGCGCTGGTCGGCAAGATACTGCGGCGGCGCCGCCCCGTCGCGGTCTGCCGCGATGTATAGGCCCCTGTCCTTCAGATAGGGCGCGAGAATCTCCAGGTAATAGCCGCCGCTGCCGGGCAGGATTTCCACCACGGTGGCGTCCTCCCTGATGCCAAAAAAGGCGAGCACCTCGGCAGGATGGCGAAAGCCGTCGCGCGCCACGTTGCCTGCCGTGCGATGCGGCGCGGCGAGCAGGCGTGCGAACGCGTCAGCGTCCTGCGCCCGCGCGAAAGTGCAGGACAAGGCGAGGATCGATGCGAATGCCGCGAACAGTGGTGCGCAGATCCCGATACCCGCGGCGTGGCGACCGGCACTCATCTTGCACCGACTGCATACAATGCCGCGCACAGGGAGATCAGCGACAGGATCGATGCCGCGACGCACAGCGTCATTACCCGCCGGTGCCGGCTCTCGGCGAGCGCCGCGGCTTTCTCCAGCGTCTCGACGGTATTCTGAATCTGCGCCGCCAGCCCCTTGATGTGCGCGTCGTTCGCGGATGCGGCAGCCTGAAGCTCGCTTATCTGTTGTTGCAGCAGCGCCGTCTGGTCGGGGGCTGCATCCGTGCTTTTCCGGGTAAATACCGGCGCAGCCGCCGAGACGATGGTTCCGATATGCGGAAGCACGGCCTTCAGCGCGGGGATGAACCATGCCGGCATATTCGCGTCCTTTAGTCTGGGTAGGCGGATGCCCGAGGGGGGCGACGGCGACGAACCCGCCGCGATCCCCGGACCCATGCTACACAGCCTGGTAAAGACATGCAAAAACATTAGGATACCAATGCGGTTCAAGCAGTCGGGCCAGGCCAGGCGACGGCGCCGGAACTTGCGCGATCGGGGGCCGGTCTGAGAGTAGAATGCATGCTATTCCCCAAACCGCGATGATCCCCATGCAGACTGTTGCCGATTTGTCCGTGCAGACCCAGCTTTTTACCACCGCCGAATCCTGTCTGCTCGCGCCCTACGACCTGGGAGCGGGCAAGCTCGAGCAAGTGTTCGGTTCGATCATGGCGCACCGGATCGACTACGCCGACCTGTACTTCCAGTACGTGCGCTCCGAAGGTTGGAGCCTGGAGGAAGGCATCGTCAAGGCGGGCAGCTTCAACATCGAGCAGGGCGTTGGGGTACGCGCCGTCTCGGGCGAGAAGACCGCCTTCGCCTTCTCCGACGACATCAGCCTGATGGCGCTGGAAGACGCGGCCAAGGCCACGCGCGCGATTGCCCGCGCCGGGCAGGAGGGCCGCGTGCGCGCACACGGCCGCGCATCAGCTGCCCGGCGCGGCGCCGGGCGCGACCTTTATCGCGCGTCGGATCCGCTCGCTTCCCTTGCGGACGCGGACAAGGTGCGCCTGCTCTAGCGCCTGGAGGGCGAGGCGCGCGCGCTCGATCCGCGCGTGGTGCAGGTGATGGCCGGGCTCGCGGGCGAGTACGAGGTGGTGCTGGTGGCGCGCTCCGACGGCCTGATGGCGGCCGACGTGCGCCCGCTGGTGCGCCTGTCGCTCACCGTGATCGTGGAAGAAAAAGGCAGGCGCGAGCAGGGCAGCGCCGGGGGCGGGGGGCGCTTCGACTACGCCTATTTCGATGAGGCGCGCCTGCGCCAGTATGCGCGCACGGCGGTGGACCAGGCGGTGGTGAACCTGCGCGCGCGGCCGGCGCCGGCGGGCAAGCTGACCGTGGTATTGGGGCCGGGGTGGCCGGGAATACTGCTGCACGAGGCCATCGGCCACGGCCTGGAGGGCGACTTCAACCGCAAGGGCAGTTCAGCCTTTTCCGGTCGGGTCGGCGAGCGCGTCGCTGCCGCGGGCGTCACCGTGATCGACGACGGCACCATACCCGACCGGCGCGGCTCGCTCAACGTCGACGACGAGGGCAATGCCAGCCAGCGCACGGTGCTGATCGAGGACGGCATCCTGCGCGGCTATATGCAGGACAGTCTGAACGCGCGTCTGATGGGCGTGCCGGTCACCGGCAATGCGCGGCGCGAATCCTACGCCCACACCACGCTGCCGCGCATGACCAATACCTATATGCTCAACGGCGCGCGCGACCCGCGCGAGATCATCGCTTCGGTGAAGGACGGACTGTACGCGGTCAACTTCGGCGGCGGGCAGGTGGACATCACCAGCGGGAAATTCGTGTTCTCCGCTTCCGAGGCCTACATGATCGAAGACGGCAAGGTCACCCATCCGGTCAAGGGCGCGACGCTCATCGGCAACGGGCCCGACGTGCTCAAGCGCATCAGCCTGATCGGCAGCGACATGCGCCTCGATACCGGCATCGGCACCTGCGGCAAGGAAGGCCAGAGCGTGCCGGTGGGCGTGGGGCAACCGACCTTGCGCATAGACAGCCTGACGGTAGGCGGGACTGCGTAGGGCGTGATTTGGTTTGCCACGCATACACCGCGTGTTGCATTCCGTCGCATGTGCCGGGCGGCCATTGCGCGCTGCGCGCGCCAACCGTGTTTTCCGCGCGGATAAAAAGCGCATCCGCACCGAAAACACGGTTATTGGTAAGAACAAGGACGGCGCTGGGGTTTCTTCCATGATCACCGATTGGGCGCGGATGTGCTTTTCATCCGTGCCCAATCGGTGATCCGCGCGGACGGGCCGCCGTCCGCGCAAGCTTTGGCGCCGCAGTTTTTAGGATGGCACCCGCCGAAGCGGGTGATCGACGCCGCGCCGCTAGCGCTCGATCCAGTCCTTGGCGCGTTCCAGTGCGCGCGTCCAGCCGGCCATGCGCGCCTGGGCTTCGCCGCGGCCCATGGCGGGATCGAAGCGGCGCCCCACCGCCCACTGGCGGCTGATGGCGGCGGTGCTTTTCCACACACCGGCGGCGAGTCCGGCGAGATAGGCGGCACCGAGTGCCGTGGTCTCCAGGACCTTCGGGCGCAGCACCGGCACGCCGAGGATGTCCGCCTGAAACTGCATCAGCGTGTCGTTGGCGGCGGCGCCGCCGTCCACGCGCAGTTCCGTCAAACGGATGCCGGCGTCCTTCTGCATCGATTGAAGCACTTCCGCCGACTGGAAGGCGATGGCCTCCAGCGCCGCGCGCGCGATGTGCGCGCGCGTCGTTCCGCGCGTGAGCCCGAGCATGGTGCCGCGCGCATAAGCGTCCCAGTGCGGCGCGCCCAGACCGGCGAATGCGGGCACCAGGTAGACGCCGCCTGTATCCTCGACGCTGGCGGCGAGTGCTTCGATTTCGGCTGACGAGCGGATGAAGCCCAGGCCGTCGCGCAGCCACTGCACCACGGCGCCGGCGACGAATACGCCGCCCTCGAGCGCGTACTGCGGCTTCGATCCTTGCTGGGCGCAGCGGGTGGTGAGCAGGCCGTGTCTGGAGGGCACCGCCCTGGCGCCGGTGTTGAGCAGCATGAAGCAGCCGGTGCCGTAGGTATTCTTGGCCATGCCCGGCTTGTGGCAGGCCTGGCCGAACAGGGCCGCCTGCTGGTCGCCGCCGATGCCGGCGATGGTGACCGGCGCGCCGAAAACCGCCTTCGCGCTTGCGCCGTAGGCGCGCGAAGAGGGCAGGACGCGCGGCAGCAGCGAGCGCGGAATGCGGAACAGGGCGAGCAGCTCATCGTCCCAGTCGCTGGTATGGATGTTGAAGAGCATGGTGCGCGCCGCATTGGAGACGTCGGTGATGTGCAGCGAGCCGCCGGTCAACTTCCAGATGAGCCAGCTGTCGACCGTGCCGAAAGCCAGTTCGCCGCGCTCGGCATGCAGCCTCAGGCCAGGGATGCCGTCGAGCATCCAGGCGAGCTTGGTCGCGGAGAAATACGGGTCGATCACCAGTCCGGTCTTGCCGCGCACCGTCTGCGTCTTGCCGCGGCGTTTCAGCTTGGCGCAGGCGTCGGCGGTGCGGCGGTCCTGCCAGACGATGGCGTTGTGCACTGGATGGCCGGACTTGCGCTCCCAGATGATGGCGGTCTCGCGCTGGTTGGCGATGCCCAGCGCAGCGATGTCCTTCGCCTTCAGTCGGGCCTGCGCGAGCGCGCGCCTGGCGACGCTCAGTTGCGACGCCCAGATGTCCTCCGGGTCGTGCTCCACCCATCCGGGATGGGGAAATATCTGGCGGAATTCCTGCTGCGCCAGCGCGCGCACGCTGCCGTCTTCGGCAAACACGATGGCGCGCGAGCTGGTGGTGCCTTGGTCGAGGGCGAGGATGTGTTTCATCTTGTTGTGTTTCCCCGTTGGCGGATTGGAGTGGTCGAAGCGTAGCTGAAATCGAATGGCGGCGGTTCCTCCGCGATATCGGAGGGTATGGGGTTTGTCCTTCGAGAACGCTCGAATAGTCTAAATCACCACCCTCCGGATATTCCCCTGTCGCTGCCCTTGCGCCAAAGTTTCCGCCGCCCGGTTCATCCAGTCGGCGACCCGCTGGCGCTCGGCCGCACTGAGATGCAGTCCGCGCTTGCTGCGCCGCCACAGCACGTCATCGGCCGTACAGGCCCATTCTTCACGGCGCAGGTAGCGCAGTTCGATTTCAAACAGTTCGGGCGCCACTTCATCGCCGAGGTCGGCTCGGCTCGTTGCGCCGCCGAGTACATGGTCGATGCGGCTGCCGTAGGCGCGCGCCCAGCGCCGTGCCAGCGTCGCGTCGAGCCAGGGATGGCGCGTGCGCACGGCGATGACAAAACGCTCGAAGTCGGTGTCCGGGCGCAGGGGCTGGCCGATCCAGGCGCTGAAATCGCCGCCCGGCAGGCGCGCGCCTTCGGTCCATGCGGCGCGCGCTTCGCCGAGCATGCGGCCGATCTCGTCGGCCGCTTCCTCGGAAAGTTTGCGGAAGGTCGTAATCTTGCCGCCCCATACGCTCAAGAGCGGTGCAGCTTCGGTGTTGGTTTCCAGCAGATAGTCGCGCGTGACCGCCGACGCGTCGCCGGATGCGTCGTCGAGCAGGGGGCGCACCCCGGCGTAGCTCCACACCACGTCAGCCGGATTCACCGGCCGCGTAAAGTAGCGGTTCGCCTGCTCGCACAGGTAGGCAAGCTCGTCGTCGCTCACACGGGCGTCGCGCGGGTCGCCGAGGAGATCCACGTCGGTGGTGCCGATCAGGGTAAAGCGCTGCTCGTATGGAATGGCGAATATGATGCGCTTGTCCGCGTTCTGAAAAATGTACGCGTGATCGTGCTCGAAGCAGCGCGGCACGACGATGTGGCTGCCTTTGATCAGACGCAGGCTCCTGGTGGCCAGCGCTTCACCATGGTCGGCGCGGGCTTCGCCGCGCAGGAAGGCCTCGGCCCACGGCCCGGCGGCATTGACCAGGGCGCGCGCACTGAGCGTGCGTTCCTGCCCGCCGGCCGAGCGCAGGGTCGCCCTCCAGCCTTGCGCGCTGCGCTGCGCGGCGGTGCAGCGGGTGCGCGTGAGGATCTGCGCGCCGTGGATTTGCGCGTCCAGTGCGTTGAGGATGACGAGGCGCGCGTCGTCCACCCATCCGTCGGAATAGACGAAGCCCCGGGTGTAGCGGCGTTGCAGCGGCGCCCCCAGCGGATGTTTGCGCAGATCCACCCCTGCCGATCCGGGCAGCACTACGCGCCGCGCCAGATGGTCGTAGAGGAGGAGGCCCAGCCGTATCATCCAGGCCGGCCGCATCGACGGGTCGTGCGGCATCACGAAGCGCAGCGGCCACATGATGTGCGGCGCGCTCTTCAGCAGCACTTCGCGTTCCCGCAGCGACTTGCGTACGAGCGAAAACTCGTAGTACTCCAGGTAGCGCAAGCCGCCGTGGATCAGCTTGGTCGAAGACGAGGAAGTGTGGGCGGCGAGATCGTCTTGTTCAGCCAGCACGACGCGCCAGCCGCGGCCGGCAAGGTCGCGCGCAATGCCGGCACCATTGATGCCGCCGCCGACTACGAGCACGTCGCAGGCCTGCGCAGCAGCGGCAGGTCCGCTCGGCACTGGTCCCGGGTGCGGGTCGGTCATGGAGTCTCCTTGCTCGGCGGCGGGCATTATTCGTGGACCGCTAGCTCGGCCTCTGCCGGGCCGATTAAAATGTTCGTATCTGTTCTTATTTGAGCTTTTTACATCACATATGGCCGAATTGCAAGCGCGGTTTGACTCGCTATGTTGTGTTTATTGACCGTATCTACTAGGCTAGTCCTATTCTGCAGATGCATTCAGGTGGCTGTGTGACTCCCAATCCGAGACAGCTTGACTTGTTGGATCAGGTGCGCGCCCGCGGTTCCGTGTCCTTGGAGACGCTGGCGGCCTCGTTCGAGGTGACGCTGCAAACCCTGCGGCGCGATGTGAAGCTGCTATCGGAGGCCGGCCTGCTGGCGCGTTTTCACGGCGGGGTGCGGGTCCCGGGTTCCACCACCGAGAACATCGCTTACCGCCAGCGCCAACTGCTCAACGAGGCGGCCAAGCAGCGCATCGCGCGCGCGATCGCCCTGGCCGTGCCCGAGGGCTGCTCGCTGATCATCAACATCGGCACGACCACGGAAGCCATTGCGCGGGAGTTGTTGCGGCACAAGGGCTTGCGCGTGATCACCAACAATCTGAACGTGGCGGCGATCCTCTCGGACAATGCCGACTGCGAGGTGATCGTGGCCGGAGGCGTAGTGCGCTCGCGCGATCGCGGCATCGTAGGCGAAGCTACCGTGGATTTCATCCGCCAGTTCAAGGTCGATATCGGATTGATCGGCATCTCGGGCATCGAAGACGACGGCAGCCTGCGCGATTTCGACTATCGCGAGGTGCGGGTCGCTCAGACCATCATCGAGCGCTCGCGCGAGGTGTGGCTCGCCGCCGACCATAGCAAGTTCAACCGCCCCGCGATGGTGGAGGTGGCCCGCCTGAGCCAGGTGGGAACGCTGTTTACCGACGCGCCTCCTCCGAGCCCTTTTCCTGCCCTGCTTGGCGAAGCCGGGGTCGCCTGCAAGGTCGCGGCATGAGGATACGCATCGCGCGCCTTTGAACCCGCGGGGGAATTATCCCGGGATGTCCTTGTGTTAGTATTCACTACCCGTTTCGATGACATTTTTGCACCTGCAATGCCGCTTTCCGCCGATACCCCGCCCCGCATCCGCAAACACACCCGCAGCGTCCGCTTCGAAGGCTATGCGCGCGCGGACGGCCTGTGGGATATCGAGGCCCATCTCACCGACGTCAAGCCCGACGACTACCCGCTCGCCCCTGGCGTGCGGCCTGCCGGCAGCCCGGTGCACGACATGTGGATCCGTCTGACCATAGACCGGCGCATGAACGTGATCAGCGCGGAGGCCTGCACCGACGCCATGCCCTATCCGCCGTATTGCGCTGCGGTTACGCCGGATTACGCCGCGCTGGCGGGATTGAACCTGATGCGCGGGTTCCGCAAGGCGCTGTACGAGCGTTTCGGCCTGGCGAGCGGCTGCACGCACCTGACCGAGCTGCTAGTCCAGTTTCCTTCGGCGGCGATCCAGGTACTCGCGGGCGAGCAGCGCGACAACCATGACGACGGCACCAAACCGTTCCAGCTCGATCGCTGTCACGCGCTCGATACCGGCGGCGAGGCGGTGCGCCTGTACTATCCGCGCTGGCAGCGCGCGGCGAAGACCGGCACCGATTGACGCCGATTGACCTGGGTCAATGCGCCCGCCAGGCTCTCTCCCTGATCATCCCATTGCGATCCACACAGGAAGCCAGAAATGAAAATCCACGAATATCAGGCCAAGGAAGTGCTGCGCAAGTACGGTGTGCCCACGCCGCGGGGAGTGCCTTGCTTTTCCGTCGATGAGGCGGTCAAGGCGGCCGAGGCCATACCGGGCAAGGTGTGGGTGGTCAAGGCGCAGATACACGCCGGCGGCCGCGGCAAGGGCGGCGGGGTGAAGCTCGCGAAAACCGTGGACGAGGTGAAAGCCTACGCCGGACAGATTCTCGGCATGCAACTGAAAACGCACCAGACCGGCCCCGAAGGGCAGAAAGTGCGCCGGCTGCTGATCGAAGAGGGCGCCGACATCAAGCGCGAACTCTACGTCGGCATGGTGGTGGACCGTGTCACGCAGAAGGTGTGCCTGATGGCCTCGAGCGAGGGCGGCATGGACATCGAGGAAGTCGCCGCACGCACGCCGGAGAAAATCCACAAAGTGTTCGTCGATCCGGTGACCGGCTTGAAGGACGCCGAAGCCGACGCGGTTGCGGCGAAAATCGGCATTCCGGCCGCATCCGTGCCGCAGGCGCGCGCAGTGCTGCAGGCGCTGTACAAGGCATTCTGGGACACCGATGCCAGCCTGGCCGAGATCAACCCGCTGGTGCTGACCGGCGATGGCCGCGTGGTGGCGCTCGATGCAAAGATCAATTTCGATTCGAATGCGCTATTCCGCCACCCGGACCTGGTGGCGCTGCGCGACCTCGACGAGGAAGACGCGGCGGAAATCGAGGCGTCGAAATTCGACCTGTCGTATATCTCGCTCGACGGCAACATCGGCTGCCTGGTGAACGGCGCCGGCCTTGCGATGGCGACCATGGACACGATCAAGCTGTACGGGGCCGAGCCGGCCAATTTCCTCGACGTCGGCGGCGGCGCCACGGCGGAAAAAGTGACCGAAGCGTTCAAGATCATGCTCAAGAACCCGAAGGTCAAGGGGATACTGGTCAATATCTTCGGCGGCATCATGCAGTGCGACACCATTGCCAAGGGCGTGGTGGCCGCGGCGCGCGAAGTGAACCTGTCCGTGCCCCTGGTGGTGCGCATGAAGGGGACCAATGACGAGATGGGCAGGCAGATCCTCAAGGATTCCGGCCTGCCTATCATTTCCGCCGACAACATGGCCGATGCGGCGCAGAAGATCGTCGCCGCGGTCGCGGGCAAGTGATTGCAGCCGCTGTCGCAGGAATCCGGGTGACAGCGCCGAATTAGGGGAGCACGAGGCGCGCTATCCCCTCGTATTCAAGAGCAAAAGGAAAAGCAATGTCCATTCTGATCAACAAGAACACCCGCGTCGTCACCCAGGGCATCACCGGCAAGACCGGACAATTCCACACGCGCATGTCGCGCGATTACGCCAACGGCAGAAACTGCTACGTCGCCGGGGTCAACCCGAAAAAGGCAGGCGAGGACTTCGAGGGCATACCGATCTACGCCAGCGTCAAGGAAGCGAAGCAAAAGCAGGGCGTGAACACCGCGGTGATCTATGTGCCGCCACCCTTCGCCGCAGCGGCGATCTGGGAGGCGGTCGACGCCGATCTCGATCTCGTGATCTGCATCACCGAGGGCATACCGGTGCGCGACATGATCGAGGTGAAGGACCGCATGGCGAAGCACAACAAGATGAGCATACTGGTCGGGCCGAACTGCCCCGGCGTGATCACGCCGGAGGAGATCAAGATCGGCATCATGCCCGGACATATCCACAAGAAGGGCCGCATCGGCGTGGTCTCGCGCTCGGGCACGCTGACCTACGAGGCCGTCGGCCAGCTGATGGAGCTCGGCATCGGCCAGTCCACCTGCGTCGGCACCGGCGGCGATCCGGTCAACGGCGTGAAGCACATCGATGTATTGCGCATGTTCAACGACGACCCTGACACCGACGCCGTGATCATGGTGGGCGAAATCGGCGGATCGGACGAAGAGACCGCCGCGCTGTGGGTGAAGGACAACATGAAAAAGCCGGTGGTCGGCTTCATCGCCGGCGTAACCGCGCCCGCGGGCAAGCGCATGGGCCACGCCGGCGCCATCATCTCCGGCGGCAAGGGTACGGCGCAGGAGAAGCTGGAGGTGATGCAGGCCTGCGGCATCAAGATTACGCGCAATCCGGCGGAAATGGGCAAGACACTCAAGGCGGTTCTCAAGTAGACAGTACATCCGAATAGCCGCGAGAACGGGGGCGGGAGGGCCTGTGTCACCCAGGAGCCCGCGCCCGATGTGATCTGTAGCCAGGCGGATCGCAAGTGTCTTGAACGCAAGAAATTGTTTTGCACAGAGGACATTTGTGAATCAAGTCATCATCCCGATCAAGGCCGAGCGCAAGCAGCGCTCCAAACTCAAGGGCCGCACGCCCGATGCGCAGGCGCTCGCCGAGGTGCGCGCGCTGCTGGGCGATGCGCCGCGCCGGCGCGATCTGCTCATCGAGCACCTGCACAAAATCCAGGACCGCTACGCGCAGCTGCGTGCCGGGCACCTGGTCGCGCTGGCGGCGGAATTGAATATGGCCCTGGCCGAGGTCTACGAGGTCGCGACCTTTTATCACCATTTCGATGTGGTCAAGGAAGGCGAGGCCCCGCCCGCGGCGATCACCGTGCGTGTATGCGAGTCGCTCGCCTGTGCCATGGCCGGGGCGAAGGAGCTGCTGGAAAAACTGCCCGCCATCCTCGGGCGCGAAGTGCGCGTGATTCCAGCGCCTTGCGTCGGGCGCTGCGAAGCCGCGCCGGTGGCCGTGATCGGGCAGAATCCGCTGCCGCACGCGAGCGTCGACGGGGTGAGGAAGCTGGTCGCCGCGAAGGCGCTGAAACAAAAACCGGGCAAGTACCTCGCCTACGCCGAATACCGCAGGAACGGCGGCTACGCCATGCTGCAGCAATGCCTCGCCGGCAAGCGCGATTACCGCAAACTCATGCAGGCGATGGAAGATTCCGGCCTGCGCGGCCTGGGCGGCGCGGGTTTCCCGGCCGGGCGCAAGTGGAAACTCGTGCGCGCGGAGCCCGAGCCGCGCCTGCTGGCGGTGAACATCGACGAGGGCGAGCCGGGCACGTTCAAGGACCGCTACTATCTCGAGCGCGATCCGCACCGCTTCCTCGAAGGCATGCTGGTCGCCGCCTGGACCGCGGGCATCGCCGAGGTCTACATCTATTTGCGCGACGAATATGCCGGCTGCCGCGCGATCCTCGAAAAGGAAATCGCGGCGCTCAGGGCCGATCCGCCCTGCGCCCTGCCGCCGATACATTTGCGCCGCGGCGCGGGCGCCTATATCTGCGGCGAGGAATCGGCGATGATCGAATCGATCGAGGGCAAGCGCGGCATGCCGCGCCTGCGCCCGCCCTACGTCGCCCAGGTCGGCCTGTTCGGCCGCCCGACGCTGGAGCACAACATGGAGACGCTCTACTGGGTGCGCGAAATCCTCGAGCGGGGCGCAGCCTGGTTCGCCGGCCACGGCCGCCACGACAGAAAGGGGCTGCGCTCCTTCTCGGTCTCCGGGCGCGTGAACAAACCGGGCGTGCACCTGGCGCCGGCGGGCATCACGGTGAAGGAGCTGATCGCGGAGTATTGCGGCGGCATGATGGCAGGACACGAGTTCTACGCCTATCTGCCCGGCGGCGCCTCGGGCGGCATCCTGCCCGCTTCCATGGGCGACATCCCGCTGGACTTCGACACCCTGCAGGCCTACGGCTGCTTCATCGGCTCGGCGGCGGTGATGATCCTGTCCCAGCGCGACCGCGCCACCGATGCCGCGCGCAACCTGATGCATTTCTTCGCCGAGGAATCCTGCGGCCAGTGCACGCCCTGCCGCGTGGGCACGGCCAAGGCGCTTAAGCTCCTGGATGAACCGAAATGGAACCAGGCGCTGCTGAACGAACTCTCACAAGTGATGATCGACGCCTCGATCTGCGGCCTGGGCCAGGCCGCGCCCAACCCGGTGCTCAGCGTGATGAAATATTTCCCGCATGAGCTCGCGTGACGGCCAGCAGGAAGGAGAACCTATGACTGCAATCAGCAAGCAAGAGATTGCCGCGCTGCCGGTGGAGTTCAAGCTGAACGGCAAGACCGTGATCGGGCGCGCGGACGAGACCATCATCCAGACGGCCAGGCACTACGGCATAGCCATTCCGCACCTGTGCTACAAGGAAGGCCTGCGCCCGGACGGAAACTGCCGCGCCTGCGTGGTCGAGATCAAAGGCGAGCGCACGCTCGCGCCCTCGTGCTGCCGCACGCCCAAGGACGGCATGGAGGTGAGCACCGACAGCGCGCGCGCACTGGCAAGCCAGAAAATGATGCTGGAGCTGCTGCTCTCGGACATGCCCGGCGAGGCCTATACGCCGGCGTCCGAACTCGATCGCTGGGCGCGCGAACTGAAGCTGGGCAAGCCGCGCTTTGCCCCCAGGGCACAACCGGCGGCCGACATTTCGCACCCGGCGATAGCGGTGAACCTGGATGCCTGCATCCAGTGCACGAGGTGCCTGCGCGCCTGCCGCGAAGCGCAGGTCAACGACGTCATCGGCTACGCCTTCCGCGGCGAGCATTCGAAGATCGTGTTCGACTTCGACGACGCCATGGCGGCGAGCACCTGCGTCGCCTGCGGCGAGTGCGTGCAGGCCTGCCCCACCGGGGCGCTGATGCCGGCGCGAAACGCAGCGCTCGCGCCTGCGCAAAAAACCGTCGACTCGGTCTGCCCCTACTGCGGCGTAGGCTGCCAGCTCACCTACCACGTGACGGACAACAAGATCGTCCATGTGCAGGGCCGCGACGGCCCGGCCAACCATGGCCGCCTGTGCGTGAAAGGGCGCTACGGTTTCGACTATGCGCATCACCGCCAGCGTCTGACCGTGCCGCTGATGCGCAAACCCGGTGTGCCCAAGCGCGGGGATTTCAGCGTCGATCCGGACAATTGGCGCGACGCCTTCCGCGAGGCGAGCTGGGAGGAGGCGCTAGCTTTTGCCGCCGGCGGGCTTGCCGGCATCCGCGATGCGCATGGCAAGCAAGCGCTCGCTGGCTTCGGCTCGGCCAAAGGTTCGAACGAGGAGGCTTACCTGTTCCAGAAACTGGTGCGCACCGGTTTCGGTTCCAACAACGTCGACCATTGCACGCGCCTGTGCCACGCCTCCTCGGTGGCAGCGCTGCTCGAGGGCGTGGGTTCGGGCGCGGTGTCCAACCAGGTGAGCGACGTGCAGCATGCGGAAGTGGTGCTGGTGATCGGCGCCAATCCCACCGTCAACCACCCGGTGGCGGCGACCTGGATCAAGAACGCGGTCAGGAACGGCACCAAGCTCATCGTCGCCGATCCGCGGCGCACCGAGCTCGCGCGCCACGCGACGCATGTGCTGCAGTTCAAGCCCGATACCGACGTCGCCTTGCTCAACGCCATCATGCACGTGATCGTCGCCGAAGGGCTGGTGAACCGGGACTTCGTGCGCGATCGCACCTCGGGTTATGCAGCGCTGGCGGCGAACGTGAAGAAATACAGCCCGGAGAAGATGGCGCCCGTGTGCGGCATCCCGGCGCAAACCATCCGCGAAGTCGCGCGGCTGTACGCCACGTCCAGGGGCTCGATGATCCTTTGGGGCATGGGCATATCGCAGCACGTGCACGGCACCGACAACGCGCGCTGCCTGATCGCGCTCGCCCTCATGACCGGCCAGATCGGCCGGCCCGGTACCGGTCTGCATCCCCTGCGCGGCCAGAACAATGTGCAGGGCGCGTCGGACTCGGGGCTGATCCCGATGATGTACCCGAATTATCAGCGCGTGGACAATCCCGAGGCCAGGGCGCGTTTCGCCAGTTTGTGGGGCGCAACCGAGCTCGATCCGAAGCCCGGCCTCACCGTGGTCGAGATCATGCACGCGGCGAAGAAAAAGGAAATTCGCGGCATGTACGTCATGGGCGAGAATCCAGCCATGTCCGATCCCGATGTCGATCACGCGCGCGAGGCGCTGGCTGCGCTCGATCACCTGGTGGTGCAGGACATCTTCCTCACCGAGACCGCCTATCTTGCCGACGTGGTGCTGCCCGCCACCGCCTGGCCGGAGAAGGACGGCACGGTCACCAATACCGACCGCATGGTGCAGCTCGGACGCAAGGCGATCGAGCCCCCGGGCGAGGCGAAGGATGATCTGTGGATCATCCAGGAACTGGCCAGGCGCATGGGCCTCGGCTGGAACTACGGCCATGTGTCCGAAGTGTTCGTCGAGATGCGCGCCGGCATGGACTCGATCGGCGGCATCACCTGGGAGCGCCTCGAGCGCGATTCCGCGGTGACCTATCCCTGCGAGGCTGAAGGCGATCCGGGGCAGTCGGTGGTATTCACCGATCACTTCCCCACCGCCACCGGCCGCGCCAGGTTCGTCCCCGCGGACCTGATTTCGGCCGACGAGCAGCCGGACGCGGACTATCCCATGGTGCTGATCACCGGGCGGCAACTGGAGCACTGGCATACGGGCGCGATGACGCGGCGCGCGGGCGTGCTCGACGCGATCGAGCCCGAGCCCATGGCATCGTTCCATCCGCTCGACCTCGACGGCTTCGGCGTGAGTTCGGGCGAGGTGGTGACGGTGGCTTCGCGCCGCGGTTCGATATCGCTGTACGCGCGCGCCGACGCCGGCACCCCCAGGGGCGCGGTCTTCATTCCGTTCTGTTATTACGAAGCGGCGGCGAACAAGCTCACCAACCCGGTGCTCGACCCGTTCGGCAAGATCCCGGAGTTCAAGTACTGCGCGGTAAAGGTAAGCAAGGGCGGGCCCGCGCCGGTGCATTCGAGTTTCGGCGGCGGGCAGTCGTTGAATGCGGCGCCTTGAGTTCTGGCGCATGTCACGAGCGGCCATTGCGCGCTGCGCGCGCCAACCGCGTTTTTGTACGGATGAAAGACGTATCCGTACAAAAACGCGGTTATGAATAAAGGCAAGGGCAATTGGGGGTGGTTCTTGTACAAGATCGCTGATTGAGTGCGGACGGATTCATTGTCCGCGCTCAATCAGCGATCCGCGCGGACGGGACGCCGTCCGCGCAAGCTGGATCGCGATAGTTCGAGCTGTCCATCTACCTGCGCCAGGATTGGCGCACCGCTTCGGCAATTCTTGATCGGCATCAAGGCCGCGCCTCGCGTGTGTGCCTATATTTCGCCCCACCAGCACGAATACCATTACGGAGGCCATCATGCCATCGGACATCGAAATCGCCCAGAAGGCAAAAATGCAGCGCATTCCCGAACTGGCTGCGGAAAAGCTCGGCATCGCCGAAGATCATCTCGAACCCTACGGCCACTACAAGGCGAAGGTATCGCTCGAGTACGTGGACAGCTTGAAGGATAAACCCGACGGCAAACTGATCCTGGTGACGGCGATCAGCCCGACCCCTGCGGGGGAGGGCAAGACCACCACCACGGTCGGCCTGGGCGACGCGCTGAACCGCATCGGCAAGAAGGCGATGATCTGCCTGCGCGAGCCCTCGCTCGGTCCGGTATTCGGCATGAAGGGCGGCGCCGCCGGCGGCGGTTACGCCCAGGTCGTGCCGATGGAGGACATCAACCTGCATTTCACCGGTGATTTCTCCGCCATCGGACTCGCCAACAACCTGCTGGCGGCGCTGCTGGACAACCACATCCATCACGGCAATGAGCTGGGCATAGACGTGCGCCGCATCGCATGGAAGCGCGTGGTGGACATGAACGACCGCGCGCTGCGCGATATCACCGTTGCCCTGGGCGGCCCCGGCAACGGCTTTCCGCGCCAGGATGGCTTCGATATCGTGGTGGCCTCGGAAGTGATGGCGATTTTCTGCCTGTCGAATTCGCTCGAGGACCTGAAAAAGCGCCTGGGCAATATCGTGGTCGCCTATACCCGGGACCAAAAGCCGATTTACGCCCGCGACCTGAACGCACACGGCGCGATGACCGTGCTGCTGCGCGACGCGCTGGCGCCGAACCTGGTGCAGACGCTGGAAAACAACCCGGCCTTCATCCATGGCGGGCCGTTCGCGAACATCGCCCACGGCTGCAACTCGGTGATCGCGACCAAGACCGCGCTGAAGCTCGTCGACTACGTCGTGACCGAGGCCGGATTCGGCGCCGACCTGGGCGCGGAGAAGTTCATCGATATCAAATGCCGCAAATCGGGCCTGCGCCCTGATGCGGTCGTGATCGTCGCAACCGTGCGCGCGCTCAAGTTTCACGGCGGAGTCGATGTCAAGGAACTGAACAAGGAAAACCTGAGCGCTCTGGAGAAAGGCATCGCCAACCTGGAGCGCCACGTCAACAACGTGCGCAACCACTACGGACTGCCTTGCGTCGTGTCGATCAATCACTTCACATTCGATACCGACGCGGAAATTCAGCTGCTGAAGAACAAAATGGCGCACCACGATGCGCCTGTGCTGCTGGCGCGCCACTGGGCCGAGGGCGGCAAGGGGGCGGAGGATGTCGCGCGCGCGGTGGTGAAGATGATCGAGTCCACGCCGACCAACTTCAAGTTCGTCTACGAGGAGAATGCGCCGCTATGGGAAAAGGTGAAGACCATCGCCACCAAGATCTACGGCGCCAGCGATGTGACGGCAGACGCGAAGGTGCGCAACCAGATCAAGAAACTGCAGGACGACGGCTACGGCCATTATCCGGTGTGCGTGGCCAAGACGCAGTATTCCTTCTCCACCGATCCGCAGCTGCGCGGCGCGCCGTCCGGCCACGTGATCAACATACGCGAAGTGCGCCTGCAGGCGGGTGCCGAATTCATTGTCCTGGTCTGCGGCGACGTCATGACCATGCCGGGGCTGCCCAAAGTGCCCTCGGCCAACAAGATCGACCTGGTCGAGGGCAAGGTGGTTGGGCTGTTCTAGGCGGGAGATTGGAGCGCGGCGGGACGCACGAGCCGGATTCGCAGTAGCGCTGAGGCTGCGGGCTGGACGCACCTGGCGCCGCGCCGCCCTGCCGGAATGTCGGCCCCGCCCCTTCCCACCCCACTATCGCATAGGTAAGATGGCGCCTCTTCGGAGGAGGATAGCTCCCGCATCATGGACTTCTCGCTACAGGAATTCTGGATTCCGCTGCTGAAAATCATCTGGATAAACATCGTCTTGTCCGGAGATAACGCGGTGGTGATCGCCCTGGCGGCACGCTCGCTGCCGCCGCGGCAGCAGAAGCAGGCCGTAGCCTGGGGCAGCGGCGCCGCGGTGGCAATGCGTATTGTCCTTACCTTGTTTGCGGTGGCGCTGCTGCAGCTGCCCTACCTGAAATTGATCGGCGCCGTGCTGTTGCTGTGGATCGGGGTGCAGTTGCTGCTGCCGGAGGAAGGCGAGGAGAATATCGACGGCCATGACAATCTGATGGCGGCGATACGAACCATACTAGTCGCCGATCTGGTGATGAGCCTGGACAACGTGATTGCGGTGGCCGCCGCCGCCGGTGACAGCGTAAGCTTGCTCGTTCTCGGGCTGGCGATTAGCATTCCCCTGGTGATATTTGGCAGCACGCTGCTGATGAAGGTGATGGAGCGTTTCCCGATCATCATCACCGCGGGCGGGGCGCTGCTGGGCTTCGTCGCAGGCGAAATGGCGGTGAGCGATCCTGCCCTGCGCGGCTGGATGGGCGCCAATTTCCAGATGCTGGAGGCAAAGCCGGTCCTTGCGGGCGTTCATCTGGAGATCATCGTGGGCCTGGCCGGAGCGCTCCTGGTCGTGCTGACCGGAAAGGTCCTCGCACGCAGGAAAACGGCCGCAGCCGGCGAAACGCAGGAGATCGGCAGCTAAAGTTTTCCTTAGTTTCGGTTTGTTGATTAAAATCAATGCGCCGGTGAGTAGATAAGACGGTATGCTGTGCCTGTATTCAACAAGAGTGCCAAGCGACACTAGGCATGAAACCCGTCAGCGTTTGCGCGCAAGCGTGTCGTGGACGGAAATTCAATGACTTCAACAGGAGGAGGAATCATGAAAAATTCCGCTATTTTCAAGAGCGTTCTGGCGAGCACGGTGGTGGCTACGCTTGCAGCCTTTGCCGTGCCCGCACACGCGTGGGAGCCCACCAAGACTGTCGAATTCATCGTCCCGGCAGGCACAGGTGGCGGGGCCGACCAGATGGCCCGCGCGATCCAGGGCATCGTGGTCAAGCACAATCTGATGAAACAGTCGATGGTCGTGATCAACAAGTCCGGCGGCGCGGGCGCAGAGGGGTTCCTCGACGTCAAGGGCGCGAAGGGCGATCCGCACAAGCTGATCATTACGCTGTCGAACATGTTCACCACGCCGCTCGCGACGGCCGTGCCGTTCAACTGGCGCGACCTGACCCCGGTCAAGATGATGGCGCTCGACGAATTCGTGCTGTGGGTGAATGCCGAAACACCCTACAAGAGCGCAAAGGATTACGTCGCCGCGGTCAAGAAGGCCGGCGACAGCAAGATGAAGATGGGCGGCACCGGCTCGAAGCAGGAAGACCAGATCATCACGGCCGCGATTGAGAAGAAGGCCGGCACGAAATTTATCTACGTCCCGTTCAAGGGCGGCGGCTCGGTGGCGGTGCAGCTGGTCGGCAAGCATATCGATTCGTCGGTCAACAACCCGATCGAGGCGGTGGCGCATTGGCGCGGCGGCAAGCTGCGTCCGCTGTGCGTTTTCGACACCAAGCGCATGCCGTACAAGGAAAAAATGACCACCACGATGTCATGGAACGACATCCCGACCTGCAAGGAGAGCGGGCTTGACGTCAATTACCTGATGCTGCGCGGCATTTTCATGGCCGGTGGAGTGACCCAGGATCAGGTCGACTACTACGTGGGCCTGCTCAGAAAGGTGCGCGAGACGCCGGAATGGGTCGCGCTGATGAACAAGGGTGCGTTCAACCAGACGAGCATCGAGGGCAAGGAGTACGCCGACTGGGTTGGCGCGGCCGAAGCCGAGCACGTCGCGCTCATGAAGGGCGCCGGATTCATGGCCGGCCAAAAATAAAAACAGGTACCAAGGGCAAGTACCCGCGGCGCGCCGGCGGCAACGGCGCGCCGCTCTCGCATCAGGAGGGGAGTTTCGATGTCTGAAGCAAACGATCAGCGTGCTGCGCTGAGCAACAAGACCGCTGAACTGGCAGTCGCCGGTTCCACATTTGCGCTCGGCGCCATTGTGGTTTTCGACAGTTGGCGGCTCGGTGCGAAATGGATGGCGGACGGTCCGCAGACCGGTTACTTCCCCTTCTACGTCGGGCTTATCATCTGCATCGCCTCGGTGGTCAACTTCGTGGGCGCACTGCGGGCCGGCGACAAGGACAGCGCATTCGTCGAGGTCGGGCAGCTCAAACTGGTGCTGAGCGTGCTGGTGCCGACCTCGGTGTACGTCGTGCTAGTCGGCTTTCTCGGCATTTATGTGCCCTCCATCGTGTATATCGCGTTCTTCATGCTCTGGCTGGGCAAGTATGCCTGGTGGAAGGCGGCGCTTGTGAGCGTGGGTACCAACGTGTTCTTCTACTGCGTATTCGAAATCTGGTTCCAGGTACCGCTGCCCAAGGGCGTGGTCGAGTCCCTGCTCGGCCTCGACTAGGCGCTGGCGCAGACCATCATGGACGCACTCAATTCCCTGCTGGACGGTTTCGCCGTCGCACTTACCCTCACCAACATCGCCCTGATGTTCGCGGGGGTCATCCTCGGCGTCATCATCGGCGTGCTTCCCGGCCTGGGCGGCGCCAACGGCGTCGCAATCCTGCTGCCGCTCACCTTTTCGATGGCGCAGTCTCCAGGAGGACAGACCTCGGCGATCATTCTGCTGTCGTGCATATACTGGGGGGCGCTGTTCGGCGGCGCGATCACCTCGATCCTGTTCAACATTCCGGGCGAGCCGTGGTCGGTGGCGACCACCTTCGACGGCTATCCGCTGGCGCAGAGGGGACGCGCCGGCGAAGCGCTGACCGCGGCCTTCACGTCCTCGTTCTTCGGCGCCGCCGTCGGCGTGGTCGTGATCACCTTCCTGTCGCCCGTAGTGGCCGAGTTCGCGCTCGAGTTCGGCCCGCCGGAATTCTTTTCCGTGTACCTGCTCACTTTCTGCGCTTTCATCGGCATGAGCAAGCAGGCGCCGTTCAAGACCCTGGTTTCGATGATGCTCGGCTTCGCGCTTGCCGCGGTCGGCACCGACACGGTGACCGGAACGCTGCGCATGACCTTCGGCACGGCTACGCTGCTTACCGGCTTCGACTTTCTCGTAGCGGTGATCGGACTGTTCGGCATAGGCGAGATCCTGCAGACCCTGGAGGAAGGTCTGGAGTTCAGGGGCGCATCGGCGAAAATCAACCTCAGGGTGGTGCTCGATACCTGGAAGGAATTGCCCAAGTACTGGGCCACCTCGCTGCGCGGAGCGGCGATCGGCTGCTTCATGGGGATCGTCCCGGGCGGTGCGACGCCGGCGTCATTCATGAGCTATGGCGTGGCGCGCCGCCTGTCGAAGGACGGCGACAAATTCGGCGAAGGCATGGTCGAGGGCGTGGTCGCGCCGGAGACCGCAGCGCACGCTGCCGGAACTTCCGCGCTGCTGCCTATGCTCACGCTCGGCGTGCCGGGTTCGCCCACGGCGGCGGTGCTGCTCGGCGGCCTGCTGATCTGGGGGCTCGAGCCCGGTCCGCTGCTGTTCGTCGAGCAAAAGGACTTCGTCTGGGGCCTGATCGCCTCGATGTACCTCGGCAATATCGCCGGGCTGATCGTGGTGCTCACCTGCGTGCCGCTGTTCGCGGCGATCCTGAGGATTCCGTTCTCGGTGATCGCGCCGATCATCATCGTAATCTGCGCGATCGGCGCCTACACGGTGCACAACACCACTTTCGACGTCTACATGATGGTCGTGTTCGGTGTCGTCGGTTATCTGTTCAAGAAACTCGACTACCCACTCGCGCCGCTGGTGCTCGCCATCGTGCTGGGCGACCGGGCGGAAGCTTCGTTCCGCCAGGCGATGCTGATGTCGCAGGGAGACATGCGCATCCTGTTCGAAAACGGACTGGTCGGTTCGATCACCACGCTGGCCCTCGCGCTCCTTATTTGGCCGATGCTATCGGTGCTGTGGGCAAGCATCCGCAAGGGTTTGGCCAAGGGCGCATAAGCGGCGGAAATTCCGCCGCGGCGTCGCTACGCGCCGGTCATCTCGACTTCTGCTTCAGCCGGGACAGCGTTTCGGGCGTGAGGTTGAGATAGGATGCCAGCTCTTTTTTTGGTATGCGCGCAAGCAGCTCCGGGTGCTTGCGCTTGAATCGCGACAGCCGGCCGGGCGCATCGAGCAGGTGCAAGGTAATGGTGTGCGCCATTACCTCCGACATCAGGCTCATGACTTCGTATTCGAAGTGCGCCTTGATGTCGGTGTGCTGGTTGAGAAAGCTGACCCATTGCTGCATCGAGAGTTTGGCCACGCGCACCTTGGTCACGGCAACGATGCTGTAAGGCATCGGCGTGTGCAGGCGCCAGGCGGCATAGGAGGTGTCCATGTCGGTCTCGGCGGCAAAGCGCAGGATCATCTCCTTGCCTTTCGGGTCGCTTACCACGCGCTTGAGGATGCCGTCGAGGATGAAAAACTGCTCCATGGCGCTGTGGCCCTGGTGCACCAGCAGGTCGCCCTTGCCGAAGTCGGCGATTTCGAGCTGCGGATCCAGCTCCGCCCAGGCGGCCGCGGGCAGGTCCCTGAGGACCATGCTCTGTCTGAGTTGCAGGCGGATGGTGTTGCGCTGCGGGTGGGGGTCGATGGACGACATTCGGTGTTCGGAACGTACTCGGGCGCAAATTAAAAGCGAATTCATTGACCTCAGTCAAGGTGTGCGGACACACGGATTTCTTAGTATAGGCGCTGCCATGAACCGGCAGCACTTGGACGCATGAATGAAGTTCGGATAGCATAGCATAGCATCCGAGTGCAAGAACCGCGCCACGTCTTGGGAGTACAGCATGGGAAGCGTTGAACCGCAGCTCGGCGCAGGCAGCGAAGTCAAACAGACAAGCGGCGAACGATCGCCGCGAAGCCGGTGCGGACGGAGCGGCGCGCAGTGATCCGGCGCGGTGTGCGCGCGTCGGGCGGCTTTGGCCACACGACGTAAATATCATTCACAAACAACCCGCAGCCAGTGCCGGGGCCGTTCCGCGAAGGCGGAAGCGAACGCAGGAGGAGAATTCAGTATGGAAGCGCTCAAGGGAGTCCGGATACTCGACATGACCCATGTGCAGGCGGGGCCGACCTGCTCGCAGCTGCTCGCGTGGATGGGTGCGGACGTGATCAAATTCGAAAATCCGCAGGGCGATGCCACGCGCGGGCAGTTGCGCGACGTGCCCAATGCCGACAGCCTGTATTTCACCATGCTCAACTGCAACAAGCGCTCGATCACCGTGAACATGAAATCGCCGGAAGGCAAGTCGGTGTTCGTCGACCTGTTGAAGAAGTGCGACATCATCATGGAGAACTTCGGACCGGGTGTGCTCGATCGTTTCGGGTTCAGCTGGGAGAAAATCCACGAGATCAACCCGCGCATCGTCATGGGCTCGATCAAGGGTTTCGGCTCGACCGGCCCCTACGCCGAGTTCAAGGCGTACGAGAACGTGGCGCAGGCGATGGGCGGCGCGATGAGCACCACCGGCATTCCCGACGGCCCCCCGTTCGTCACCGGGGCGCAGATAGGTGACTCCGGCACCGGGCTGCATCTCGCAATCGGGCTGCTTGCTGCCTTGCACCAGGCAAACCGCACTGGCGAGGGGCAGTACGTCGAAGTGGCGATGATGGACGGCGTGATGAACCTGTGCCGGGTCAAGTTCCGCGATCACCAGCGGCTCACGCGCGGCGATATGCCGGAGTATTCCGTGCCCACCTACAAGGGCATGGGCGAGGTGCCTCGCGCCGGCAACGACTCCGGCGGCGGCCAGCTCGGCAACGCCATCCACTGCAAGCCGCACGGCGCAAACGATTGGCTCTACGTCGTTGTTCAGGAAGCCGTGTGGACCGCGCTCGCCAATCGCATCGGCCCGGAGCTGGGCATGCCCGAGCTCGCGACGGATCCGCACTTTGCCGCCATCGGCGACCGGCGCAAGAACCAGCAGCTCATGTGGACGCTGATCAACAAGTTTGCCGAGAACCACACCAAGCGCGAATTCATGGCTATCCTGAATCCGCTCGACGTGCCTTGCGGTCCGATCATGTCGACCGAGGATCTTGCCAACGACGAGCATATTCGCGGCCGCGAGATGTGGGTCGAGCTCGACCATCCCCAGCGCGGCAAGTGGTGGAATGTAGGCATGCCGATCAAACTCTCCGCATCTCCGGCCAGGATAGAGCGCTCGCCGCTGCTGGGCGAGCACACCGAGGAAGTCCTCAAGGAAGTGCTCAGCTACGACGAGGCAAGGGTTGCGGCGCTCAAGTCTGCGGGTGCCTTCAGCGCGCCGCCGAAGAAAAAGGCGTAGCCGCACGCAAGCGGAGGATTCTCAGCTTGAATCGCAGTAATGGCCGTTTCGTTGCGGTCCGGCACAGGGGGAAACGCGGGCAGGCATCACCTCGTTTTGTCACCGACTCTTAGAGGAAGACATCATGCGTATTGCGGTTATCGGTCAGCAGGATTTTGGCAAGGCGGTGCTGGAGGCTTTTCGTGCGCGGGGCGACGAAGTCGCCGCGGTGTTCTGCGCGCCGGAGAAAGAGGGCGCGCGGCCCGATGCGCTGCGCGCCGCGGCCGAGGAGCAGGGGCTCAAGGTGTATCAGTTCAAGTCCCTGCGCGCGCCGGAAGCAGCGCAGGCGCTGGTCGAAGCGAAGGCCGACATCGGCATCATGGCATTCGTGCTGCAGTTTGCGCCGCAGGAATTCGTCAGCATTCCGGAGCATGGCACCATCCAGTTCCACCCATCCTTGTTGCCCAAGTTCCGCGGCCCCTCCTCCATCAACTGGCCTCTGATCAAGGGCGAGACCGAGACCGGTCTCAGCATTTTTCGCCCGTCCGACGGGCTGGACGAAGGCGCGGTGATCCTGCAGAAAAGAACGCCTGTCAGCGCTGAGGATACGCTAGGCACGGTCTACTTCGACCGGCTGTTCCCGCTGGGCGTGGCGGCCATGCTCGAAGCAGCCGATCTGGTCGTCGCCGGCAAGCACCGGGAAGTGGTTCAGGATGAGACCCAGGCGAGCTACGAGGGCTGGTGCCGCGAAGGCGAGGCGCGGATCAATTGGGCCAACCACGTCGATTTCATCCATAACATGATCCGCGGCTGTGACCCCGCACCTGGAGCATGGACCACCTGCGGCGGCGAAAAGCTGCAGCTTTTCGGCTCGAAGAAGCACCTGGTGCGCACCTTCGGCGCTGTCCGCGGCAAAGTGGGTGAGGTGATCGCGGTCAGCCCGACCAGCATGTTTATCACCGCCCAGGGTGGACAGATCGAGATTTCCAAGGCCAAGCTGGGCAGCGGCAAGAAAGATTCACCGGGCGAATTGGAAATTGCCGCAGGAACGATACTCGGCGGCTGAACCAGGGCTTGCCGGCGATCGGCATTGGCGTGCTGCGTATGCGAAGGAAACAGCGCACGCAGTACTTATTCGAAAACCCCTGCCCGGCGGCAGGGGTTTTTGTTTCTGCCCCCGGTTTGTCGCGGCCGCCTGCTTCATTCAAGCAGCGCAGGTGTTTTGGGTCCGGTTGCGCCCCGTGCGAATTGGAAAAAAACATTTGACTAATCTAATATTTAACTGCAAGAATGGGCATTAGCACCCTGTTTATAAATGAGACTTACCCGTGTTGCGCTGGACCGGCGCAGCCGGTGGCAGACAAAGGTGTGAGCGAGGCGTCCAGGCGACGCGTAGCGATGCGGCAAGGTGCTCCCGAACGCGAGGCGCGCGTTGCTGTTTTGCCTCCGCGGAAATAGAACAAGCGTGCTGGCTAATGTCGTAAAATGCCTTCGCTATCCGGAAGATAGCAGGGCATAGGCAGAAGAAGATCAGGGGCGCATGGGACCGGGCACAACAAAAGCGGGGTTTTGGAAGACCGACTGGTTTCTCGGCGTCGCCGTCGTGGTTTGCGTCGTTTTCTTCAATCGCACCAACGACCTCATTCCCAGCCTCGAGCGCAAGGCGTACGACCTGGGCGTAGTCGCGACTTCGCGTACCCCCCTGGACAAGATCGCGGTCATCGCCATTGACGAGCAGAGTCTGGCGAATCTCGGCCGCTGGCCCTGGTCGCGCAGCATATTGGCGAAAATGACCGATAGCCTGTCGGCAGCGAAGGCGAAGGTAATCGCTTACACCGTGTTGTTTTCCGAGCCGCAGACCGATCCTGGCTACACCTACGTCACCAAACTGCTGGCCCTGGCCGGGGAGCGCGCGGGTGCCGGCGAGGTGGCAGCCGCGAACAGCGAGTTCGCGCAGTTCGTTGCGCTGCTGAAGGAGGCAGAGCAGGCGCTCAATACCGACCGCGTGCTGGCGCAAAGCTTTACCCATGCGGGAAACGTGGTGCCGATGACGCTGTTCGATCTAGGCACGCCGCTGGGAAAGCCCGACCGGCCGTTGCCGGATTACGTAACGAAGAACAGCCTGCCCAAGGTCGGCGATGTCGCCGAGTACGCGATATTGCCCACGCGCAAAGTCGAATATCCGATCGAAATCCTCGGCACGGCCGCCGCCGCGCTCGGCCACCTCAACTCCACCCCCGATGTCGACGGCGGGACGCGTACCGAGCCGCTGGTGGTGGGCTATTTCGGCCAGGTCTATGCATCGCTTTCGATGATGGTCGCAGCCAGGAGCCTCAACCTCGGCGTCGGCGACATCAAAGTCCAGCCCGGGGAAAAGGTGTCGCTGGGCAAGCTGAGCATCGTCACCGATCCGTTTACGCGGATGTACACCTATTTCTACAAGGATCGCGACGGGCGTTCCGCGTTCCCGGTGGATTCGTTCTACGATGTCGTCAGCGGCAAGATCCCGGTGAGCAAATACAGGGACAAGATCGTTCTGATCGGCCCGACTGCTGCAGGCCTGGGCAGCACCACGGTCACCCCGCTGTCGCCCAACATGCCGCCGGTCCTGATGCTCGCGCATTCGGTGTCGTCGATCCTGTCGGAGCATTTTTTCGTCGCGCCGCCCTGGGGGTCCTGGGTCGAGCTCGTTGCATTCCTGCTGCTCGCCGCATACCTGATCGGGCTGCTGCCGCGACTCAATGCCCGCATGGGGGCGATGGTTACTGCCGCGCTGCTGGCCGTCCTCCTGATCGCGCACTTCGTGCTCATGACCTCGGCCGCAATCTGGCTGCAACTGATGCTGCCGCTGGTACTGCTGGTCGTCGGCCACGTCCTGCTCGTCACCAAGCGTTTCGTCCTCACTGAGGCGGGCAAGGTCAAGTCGGACGCCGATTCGGCCGAATCCAACCGCATGCTCGGACTGGCGTTCCAGGGTCAGGGCCAGCTCGACATGGCGTGGGACAAGTTCCGCAAGGTGCCGATGGACGATGGCCTTATGGACAACCTGTATAACCTCGCGCTTGATTTCGAGCGCAAACGCCAGTTCAACAAGGCGGAAAACATATTCCAGTACATGGCTGGTCACAATCCCAAGTTCCGCGACCTGGAGGCGCGGCTGGGCCGCGCCAGGGCAATGTCGGAGACCGTAATTCTGGGAGGCGGAAGCGGCCATCCCGGAGGCTCCATGTCTCTGGGTGCCGGCGCGGAAAAACCGATGCTCGGCCGCTATCAAGTGGAGAAGGAACTGGGCAAAGGCGCAATGGGCGTGGTCTACCAGGGCAAAGACCCGAAAATCGGCCGAGTGGTTGCGATCAAGACCATGGCACTGTCGCAGGAGTTCGAGGCAGACGAGCTGGTCGAGGTGAAGGAGCGGTTTTTCCGTGAGGCGGAGACCGCAGGGCGGCTGTCGCACCCCAACATCGTCACCATCTACGACGCAGGCGAGGAGCATGACCTGTGCTTTATCGCGATGGAATTGCTCAAGGGCCAGGACCTCATACCCTACACCAAGCCCGAAACGCTGCTGCCCATAGACAAGGTGGTGTCGATCGTCGCGCGCGTGGCCGACGCACTCGGCTTCGCGCACAAGCAAAACATCGTGCACCGGGACATCAAGCCGGGCAATATCATGTACGAACCGGAAAGCGACTCGCCCAAGGTCACCGACTTCGGCATTGCGCGCATCACCGACTCCTCCAAGACCAAGACCGGCATGGTGCTGGGTACGCCCTCTTACATGTCGCCGGAGCAGCTCTCGGGCAAGAAAGTGGACGGACGCAGCGACCTGTTCTCGCTGGCGGTAACCTTGTACCAGTTGCTGTGCGGCGCGCTTCCGTTCGTGGGCGACTCGATGGCGCAGCTGATGTTCAGGATCGCCAATGAACCGGCGAGGGAAATATTTCTGATCCGGCGCGGTCTGCCGCCTCCATTGGTGGCTTTTCTCGACAAAGCGATGGCCAAGGACGCCGACCAGCGCTACCAGACCGGGGAAGAATTTGCCGCGGCACTGCGCGCGGCGTTTGCTGCGGCTGCTGCACCGGCCAAAGGCGGGGTCAATGCGGTTCTCGGTGCTTAGGGCGGACGAAGCATGGATCTGAGCCTAGCCCTGGAAATCGCCAGCCATACCGACCCCGGCATGGTGCGCTCGAACAACGAGGATTCGATCGCCTCGATCCCGGAAAACGGCCTGGTAGTGCTGGCCGATGGCATGGGGGGCTACAATGCGGGTGAAGTGGCGAGCGGGATGGCTACCACGGTGCTGACCACCGAATTGCGGCAGCGATTGCAGGAGCATGCGCCGCATGAGGTAGACCCGCAAACAGGAGGGAAGGCTGCTGTGAAAATGCTGCAGCAGCAGATTGCCAAGGCCAATGCGTCGATCTACCAGGCTTCGCAGAGCCAGCCGCAGTATGCCGGCATGGGTACGACGCTGGTGGTGGCGCTGTTTTACGACAACAAGGTGATGGCGGCGCATATCGGCGATTCACGGCTGTACCGGATGCGCGGCGGCGAGTTCGTCCAGTTGAGCAAGGACCATTCCCTGTTGCAGGAGCAGATCGACGCGGGCATGTTGACCAAGGAGCAGGCGAAGGGCTCGTCGAACAAGAATCTGGTCACGCGGGCCGTGGGAATCGACCCGGCAGTGGAGGCCGAGATTCACGAGTACGATACCAGGCCGGGCGACATCTATCTGCTGTGCTCGGACGGACTATCCGACATGGTGAACGACGAGGATATCGGCATGACCCTGCAGGCGCTGGGCGCCAACCTCAATCTGGCAGTGCACCAGCTGGTGCAAATGGCCAACGACAACGGCGGACGCGACAATGTGTCGGTGATCCTGGTAAAGATCTTGCGCGAATACCCGGCAGGACAGGGCTTGGCAAAGAAACTTTTCGGATGGTTTAGATAGCACGAGGAAAACGCTATGGCGAAGCTGATACTCAGTATGGACGGTCTGGTGCTCAAGGAAATTCCGCTTTCCAAGGAGCGCACCACTATCGGGCGCAAACCGCACAATGATATCCAGATCGACAACCTGGCCGTCAGTGGAGAGCACGCTGTAATCGTGACCATACTCGCGGATTCGTTCCTCGAGGACCTGGGCAGTACCAACGGCACCTTCGTCAACGGCAAGACGGTGAAAAAGCATTTCCTGCAAGGCAACGACGTGATCGAGCTCGGCAAGTACAAGCTCAAGTACATCAGCGAAGCGCTGCCGGGTGCCGCCAAGGCCGCCGATTTCGAAAAAACCATGGTGTTGCGACCGGGAGCGGCGCGCAAGC
>JACZJV010000065.1 GCA_014860355.1 Burkholderiales bacterium
CTCCGGCGTGATGTTCTCGCTGCATAGCCTGCAGGAAAACATCCTGGTTCTGGCCGGGCAGGGCGGGGGCGGGCGCAGCATCGTGGTCACGACCAACGTCTACCTGCACTCGGCCGGGGGCTGGCGCATGGTGCTGCATCACGCTTCGCATGCGCCGGCGCCGGCGCTCCGCCGCGACGCTCCGCTGGACGCGCCCAAAGTACTGCATTGAATTCCGCCGCCGGCGCCTTTCCCGGCGATCCGCAGTGGCTGCCGCGGCGCCTGCCCGCGTATTTCGGCGAGCATGCACCGCCGCTGCGCTAGAATGCACTTCCTCCATACTCCGGCACTGCAGCGCGTATGAGTTCCGTTCCCGCGGAGATATTCAAGGCCTACGATATACGCGGCGTCGTCGGGCGCACGCTCACGCCCGCCATCGTCACCGCCATCGGGCGCGCCCTGGGATCGGAAGCGCGCGCGCGCGCGCAAACGGCGGTGGCCATAGGCCGCGACGGCAGGCTGTCCGGACCCGAATTGTCCGGCGCGCTCGCGCGAGGGCTCGCCGCCGCCGGGATCGACGTAATCGACATCGGCATGGCGGCCACGCCCATGGGTTATTTTGCCGCGCATCACCTGGGCTGCGGCAGTGCGGTCATGGTTACCGGCAGCCACAACCCGCCCGATTACAACGGTCTGAAAATGGTGCTCGGCGGCGTCACGCTCGCGCTCGACGACATCCAGAGCCTGCGCGCGAGAATCGAGGGCGACGATTTCGCGCAGGGCGCGGGAACATGCACTACGGCCGATGTGAGCGCAGCCTACCTCGCGCGCATCACCGGCGATGTCAGGCTGGCGCGGCCGATGCACGTCGTCATCGACTGCGGCAACGGCGTCGCCGGCGCAAGCGCGCCGGAGTTGTTCCGCCGCCTGGGCTGCACGGTGACGCCGCTCTTTTGCGAAGTCGACGGCACATTCCCTAACCACCATCCCGATCCGTCCAAGCCGGAGAACCTGCAGGAGCTGATCAATGCGGTGCGCGCATCCGGCGCGGAGTTGGGGCTCGCTTTCGACGGCGACGGCGACCGCCTCGGCGTGGTCACCAGGCAGGGGCACATCATCTATCCTGACCGGCAGCTGATGCTGTTCGCGCAGGACGTGCTCGGGCGCAACCCGGGCGCGGAGATCATCTACGACGTCAAATGCACGCGCCGGCTCGCCTCCTGGATCGCCGAGCGCGGCGGCAAGCCGCTGATGTGGAAGACCGGCCATTCGCTGGTCAAGGCGAAAATGAAGGAGCGCGGCTCGCCGCTGGCAGGCGAAATGAGCGGGCACATATTTTTCGGCGAACGCTGGTACGGCTTCGACGACGCGCAGTACGTGGGCGCGCGGCTGCTGGAAATCCTCAGCCGTACGCCCGATCCGGACGCCGTGCTCGATGCGCTGCCGGACTCGATCAACACGCCCGAGCTCAACTGGAAGCTGGCAGAAGGCGAACCGCAGCGCTTGATCGAAGGCCTGCAGCAAAGCGCGCGCTTTCCCGGCGCGCGCGAAATCATCAAGCTCGACGGCCTGCGCGTGGAGTACGCCGACGGTTTCGGACTTGCGCGCGCCTCCAATACCACGCCGGTGATCGTGCTGCGTTTCGAAGGCGACACCCAGGCCGCGATAGCGCGGATCCAGGCGCAATTCCGCGTTGTGCTGCAGGCCGCCAGGCCCGGCGCGCAGCTGCCTTTCTGAAGAACATCATCAACCGTTCGATTTCCGGTCGAAATTACAGACCATTGCAGGGGGTCCAGGACAAATGCCGCGCATTGCGTATATCGAGGAAATTGAGCACCCCGAACTCGCGCCGCTGATCGCGCGCATCAAGGCCGAACGCGGCAAGCTGCTCGACCTGTACAAGGTCCTGCTCCACAGCCCGGCGGTCATGGAGGGCTGGCTCAACTTTTTTACTGCCATCCGGCAGAAGACGAAGCTGGGAGGGCGATATCGCGAGCTTGCCATCCTGCGCGTGGCCGTAATCAACGGCGCGGACTACGAATACCGGGCGCACCTGCCGTTTGCGTTGAAGGAAGGCGCGACCGCGGAGCAGATCGCCGCGCTCGGCTTCTGGCAGGTGTCGAACCTGTTCGACACCGCCGAGCGCGCGGTGCTCGCCTACACCGACGCCATGACCAAGGACATCCGGGTTTCCGATGGGCTGTTTGCCGAGGTGAAGCAGCATTTCGACGCGCAGGAACTGGTGGAATTGACTGCCACCGTCGCCGGCTACAATCTGGTGTCGCGCTTCCTCGTGGCGATGCAGGTGCATCAGCAGGGCTGATGCCCGCCGCGCTAGGTCAGCTCGTAGGCGGTAATGATCACCGCGTCGGCGCGCCGTTCGCCCGCAGCGACGGCGATGATGCCGTTCAGCCAGGCGTATTTGGGCGCGCCCGTCTCGAACACCGGGGTGGTGCGGAAATAGTATTCGCTGGCATCGACCTTTTCTCCGGCGCCTAGCCGCGCGATTACCTCGGGCGGGCCACGGCGCAATCCCCGATTGCTGATGTAGATCAGCGCGCCGTCGTCGGTCTCCAGCGTGTACCTGGCGTCGACTTCGACGACGCCGTCGCTGCGGACTATCTGCCAGTCGGCGCCGCCGGGCAGGATGCGTCCGGACAATCTCGGACCCGCGAATGCGCCCCCCAGTATATTGACCACGCGCCTCCGGCCATAGGCCGCGCTACCCAGATCCAGCGGTGCGGCGATGTCTATCCGCGACGTGTAAAGCGGCGCGAGGCCCGGCATCACGGAAACCGCGGGCAATGCCTCATTTTCCATGCTTCACCTCATTCGATTCAGTTGCCGCCGCGCGCATTCCCCGCGAGGGCGCTCTGCAGACGCGCTTGCCGGCGATCGCCGCCATTGCGCACCCGGGCGGCAAGCCCGCTACCTGGCGAGCAACTGCCACGCGAGCGTGGCCTGCGCGAAAAAACCGGCGGTGAACGCGAGCGTGCGTATCCACGGTATGGCGAACGTGTATGCCAGAGCGTGCACCAGGCGCGCCCAGAAGTACACCACGCAGGCCGTGGCCGTGGCGCTGTTGCTGATGCCCGCAGCCTGGGCTGCGAGGACCAGCGCGGCAAATACGACCAGATTTTCGACTGCGTTGGCATGAGACTTCTTCAGGCGTACGGCCCAGGCCGACTGCGGCTTCGGATTTGCAGGGTAGCCGACTGCGTCGGACAGGCCCCAAACGATAATGCGGTCCAGAATGTAGGGAACCCACAACAACCCGGTTAAAGCAGTCGCCCAAGTCAGATACACGAGTTCAGTCTTCATGTGCGCCCCCCCTTTTGATCGACCTGTTGCTAACAGACTCCTGCTCCATCCTATTCCATTGCCGCCCGACGCATGTCGCCGGCGGCCCCCGCAGCGCTCGGCGCGCAGCCGATGTTCGCGGGCAGCCGAAGCGGGGGCTCAGCCCACCGGGTTGCTCACGCTTTCGATTTGCCGCTTCACCGACAGGGGATCGTCTATTCCCTTGAACACGAAATCGCTGATGCCCCGACCCGTGATTTTCACCGTCCCGAACCCGAATATTCGGCCGAATATGCCCTGGTCGATCTCGACCGTCTCAATGGATGTGAGCTTCATCTCCTCAGTCTTGCGGCTGATGATGCCTCTCTTGAGGATCACCCGCTTGTTGGTCACGCCTTGCTCCAGGTACCTCAGCCGCAGAAACTCGTATAGGGCGATCAGCCAGGTCAGCCCCAGCGTGGGTATCCCCAGAACCAGCCACATGGCCATAGGGGCCCATGCGAACCAATGCAGCTTGAACAGCCCTTCGACCTTCTCGCCGGCGGACAGCGACTCCTCGATGTAGGACACGGATTCCCCCTGTGCAGTGTAATGGATGCCGCAGTTGCAACTTCGCCTTCAGCGGCGCGTTTGGGCGCATTTGCTGCAAGGCGGTGTCAGGGCGCAATTGCGCACGCGCGTCGCGCCGGATGGCCGCAGCCTCATTCGGCGTCGCGCGCGAGGCGCAGGCCCGAGAACTGCCAGCGTGCATCGGGCGCAAAGAAATTCCTGTAGCTGGCGCGAATGTGGCTGGACGGCGTCGCGCAGGATCCTCCGCGCAGCACATACTGGCCGCTCATGAACTTGCCGTTGTACTCCCCGATCGCACCGTCCGCGCAGCGGTAGCCCGGATA